>JASHQE010000131.1 GCA_030037705.1 Acidobacteriaceae bacterium
TTTGAGGGTGAGCTGATAAGCCCGTGCATCTTCAGGATCGATTTTTCTCTGCAAGAGGCCTTTGGCTTCAAGCGAAGAGAGGCAGTGGCTCACGGTTCCGCGCGTCGTGCCGAAGGTTTCGGCAAGTTGCGAAGGCTTCACGAGCCTTGGCGCCTCGAAGAACAGCGCGGCTAAAATCAGGCCTTCAAGAAAGCTCAGATCGTCATCCGCAAGCGCCCGCGCGGCGAGCGCCTCGAACCGCCGCGCCGCACGCGTAACGGCAAACATGGGGCTTTCATGGAGAAAAGCATCAATGCGCATGTTTGATTAGTTTAGCATTCAACTATTCGAATCAATACAAAATCTCCCTTGAACCCGACCTCTTCCAACAGTCAGAATTGCGTGGAGTCGTTTTATGTGCTTACGCAAATCCCTGTGGTGCGCTCTCGTTCTTCTGCTGGTGCTCCCCGCGCGAGGAATCTTCGCGCAGAATGCGGCTGTGCCGTCGGCTCCTTCCGAAACCATGGTCGTGCTCGGTTCGGCTACGCCGGTGCCGCTGGCCGAGTCGCCGCGCTCGGTGGAAGTGTTGCCGCTCCAGGGGAAAAAGCTCGCTGCCGAGTCGCCGCAGGATTTTCTGCGCCAGGATTCATCTGTATTTCTTGAAGAGCGCGGCGCGGGCGGCGGCCAGGCCGACATCGTTCTGCGTGGCGGCAGCTTCGAGCAGACGCTGGTGCTGCTCAATGGATTCCGCATCAACGATGCGCAAACCTCGCACCATAATCTCGATCTTCCCGTTCCGCTCGAAGCGATGGACTCGATCCAGGTGCTCGAGGGCGCGGGCTCTACGCTGCACGGGGTTGACGCGCTGAGCGGCGTGGTAGATTTTCTGACCGCCGCGCCCGATCACGATTCGGTGTACCTGCGCGCCGGCGAAGGCAGCTTTGAATCGAACGAAGAAACGCTGATGGCCGCGGCCACGCGCGGAAGATGGAGCGGCCGCGCCACCGCCGAGCGCAACTTTTCTACGGGCTTCATGGCCGACCCGGATTCCACCGCCGGCTGCGATCCACAACAGGTTTACCGCGATTGCCAGGATGACCGCGATTACCGCAACATGGATGCGTCGGCCGAAAGTTGGCTGGGTTCGCGCCTCGGCGTCACCGATCTGCTCTTTGCCTCGAGCGACCGTTCCTTCGGCGCCAATCAGTTTTATGGTCCCTATAACTCCTGGGAGCGCACCAAGGGATGGTTCGCCTCGGCACGGCAGGAGCTAGGAACCCACACCGTCGCTGCCTTTGGCTACCGCCGCCACACCGACGATTTTGTTCTCTTGCGCAATGATCCGGCGATCTATGAGAACAACCACATCGACGGCTCGTGGCAAGCGTCCCTGCGGCGCACGATGAATCTGCCAGCAGGCTCACTGCTGCTTACCGGCCTGGAGGCTGATGGCGACAGCATCCAGAGCTACAACTTTTCCGGCGGAGTGACCTCGTTTGCTCTCGGCATTCACGCCCGCAATCGCGGCGCGGGCTATGTGGATTTCGATTGGAACCCTCCTCAGCGGCGCTGGAATCTCTCCGCCGGTGCGCGCGAAGAGATTTTTTCGGGTGGCGCACAGGCGGTGTTCTCGCCGGAACTGGCCGGCAGTTTACGCATCACGCAGCAGCTCAAGCTGCGCGCCAGCGGTGGTTATGGATTTCGCATTCCTACCTACACCGATCTCTATTACTCTGATCCAACGACACTGGGTGATCCGCATCTCAAGCCGGAATCGGCGTGGTCCGGCGACGGTGGCGCCGATTGGGCGCCTTCGAGCCGGGTTACGCTATCCGTTACCGGCTTCTATTCGCAGCAGCACGACACCATCGACTATGTGCGATCGGCGACGGTTCCTAATCCGAATCTCCCTGTCTCGTGCGAGATCAATGGTGTACAGCAGCCCAATATGTGGTGCGCAGACAATCTCAATGGCCTGCACTTTGCGGGCGTCGAGTCCACATTCACGTGGATTCCAATGAAATCGCAGACCGTGCGCATTGCATGGACCGGCCTGCACGGCGCGCAGAGCGCTCTGCATGGACTTGAGTCTGAGTACGTCTTCAACTATCCGGTCGAGAATATCCATGCCACATGGACCGCAACGCTGCATCACAATTTCGCGATCGCCAACACAGTCCAGCTCGTGCAACGCTACCAGCAGACGGTCTACCCGGTGTGGAACGCGATGCTGACGCATGACGCGGGCAAACTACGCCCCTATCTTCGCTTCAGCAACCTCAGCAACACCGGGTATCAGGAGATCAGCGGCGTCAACATGCCGCCGCGGACCATCCTGGGCGGCATCGCCTTCCAGTTCGGAGATTGAGCCCGCAAATTTTTCTCCGCACATTTGGGCCAAAGACGCGGCGCCGGCGTCAGCCGCGCCGGAGCTCGTGCGCTAGCATGGTGAGTCAGAAGTTCATAACATAAGTCGAAGTCCCGAACCGCAGATCCTTCGACTCCGGTCGCCGCGGCGACCTCCGCTCAGGATGACAGCGACAATTATGTTGCGAATTTAAGACTCAGGACACTAGCATGGAAGAGGCAATCCGGTTGGCTGAAAAGAGTGGGCCAGTATCGGCCGGAAGATGCGCTACGCACGGAGATCGCAATGCTCTCGGCAATCGAAACTATAAAAGCAAGAGCGCGCTGCGCAGCGGCCGTCTTACTGATCTTCGCGGCGCTTGTCGCGGAAGGGCAAAGCGTGCCTACAAAGACAGGACCTGTCACTGCCGACCGGCAGAGTGAGCAGAATTGGTGGAGAAACGCGGTCATCTATGAGATCTATCCGCGCAGCTTTCAGGACACGAACGGCGACGGCATCGGCGATCTGAACGGCATCACCGAGCGTCTCGACTATCTGCAAGAACTGGGCGTCGACGCCATCTGGCTCACGCCCGTCTATCCGTCGCCGCAGGTGGATTTCGGCTACGACATCTCCGACTATCGCGCTATCGATCCGCAATACGGAACCATGGCGGATTTCGACCGGCTGGTAAACGAGGCCGCCAAGCGCCACATCCGCGTCATCATGGATATGGTGATGAACCATACTTCGGATCAGCACAAGTGGTTCCTCGAGTCGCGCTCATCGCGAGACAATCCCTATCGCGACTGGTATGTGTGGCGCGACGGCAAGGGCGAAACGGCCGCGAGCCCCGGCGCGCCACCGAACAACTGGCAATCCTACTTTGGCCACTCGGCCTGGCAATGGGACCCAAAGACGCGCCAGTACTACTATCACAAGTTTTATATCCAGCAGCCGGACTTGAACTGGCACAATCCCAAGGTGCACGAGGCCTTTAAGGGCATCATGGCCTTCTGGCTTGAGCGCGGCGTCGGGGGATTCCGTTTTGATGCCATCACCACGCTGTTTGAAGATCCACAGCTGCGTGACGAAGGCGTGGTGAAAGACAAGAACGGCAATCCGATCATCAACGCCTACGGCGATCCTCAACTGGACGATTCCCGCACCAATAACCAGCCCGGCGTGCACGAGGTCATCGAAGAGATGCGCGCAGAGGCGGAAAAGTTTGACTCAAACAGATTTCCGGGAACGCGCGTGCTCATCGGCGAGACCTATCTTCCCAATGTGGACGAGCTGGCCAAGATGTACGGCACCCAGGAGAAACCCGAATTTCAACTGCCCATGGATACGCAGGTAGGCATGATCAACAAACTGGACGTGACCGAGTTTCGCTCCAAGCTGATCGATGCCGAAACCAAGATCGACAGCAACATTCCGCTGCTGCTCTTCGATAACCACGACAATCCGCGCATCGATATGCGCTATGGCGACGGCGTGCATAACAAAGATATCGAGCGGGTCATCGCAACCGTTCTCTTTGCCAGCCGTGGCGCGGCGCTCTTCTACTATGGCGACGAGATCGGCATGGTCACCACGCCGCCCAAGCGCAAACAAGATGTGAAAGATCCCATCGGCATCACCGGCTGGCCGCAAGAGAAGGGCCGCGATGGTGAGCGCACACCGATGCAGTGGAACGCGCAGCCCAGTGCGGGTTTTACCACCGGAAAACCGTGGCTGCCCATCCCGCCGAGCGCCGCAACCATCAATGTCGCCGATGAGCAAAACAATCCTGATTCGCTATTGAATTGGTATCGCAGTTTGATCCGGCTGAAAAAGACCGTCCCAGCCTTTGCGCATGGAGCCAACATCATGCTGGATACGGAAAACACAAAGGTGCTGAGCTGGCTGCGCCAGTCGCCGGGAATGCCACAGATCGTCGTAAGTGCGAACTTTACCGCTGAACCACAGACTGTGAACCTGGAGTCGAGCGGTTCGGGGCTCAAGGCTGAACATCTCAAAACTCTCTTGAAATCGCCTGGCGGCGCAGATCCAGCCGCGCTCGGCCACATCGAGTTGGCTCCGTTCGGTGTGTATATCGGAGAGATTCAATAACAGGTCACCATCCTGCAAGTCCAACCGCAACTTCCCTGTATCTATTGCCGTCTAACTCCCCAGGATCGAGTGCGCCGGATCCTATCCCCCAGGACGAGGAACGCGCCTGACCACCAGCAACGGAAAACGCAACGGCAGTCAGCGCGGGCATTCTCGCCGGCTGTGGGCGTGTGTTGGGCTGATCTCATTTCTGATGCTGGCATCGAGCGCTTTTGCGCAAACTTCTGCTCCAGCGCCCAACGACTCGGCTTCCGACACCGCCCAAGCGGGCATCGTGCAAGGCACGGTGACCGGGAAGGACGGCGAGGTCTATGAAGGGGTCAGCGTCGCTTTGTCGATTGGCGCTGTGCCTCCCCGCGTTCAGATCACGAATGGGGAAGGCGAGTTTACATTTGTGAATGTGCCGGCCGGGCCATTCACGCTCACCGTCTCTTCCGATGGCTTTGCAACCCAGACAGCTTCCGGCGTAGTTCATCCCGGCGAAACCCTCAATGTGCCCGCAATCGTTCTGCTGATGCAGCAGGCGACCACGGAAGTACACGTCTCCGCGGCACAGCAACAGGAGATCGCCGAAGAACAGATACACATCGAAGAGAAACAACACGTGCTGGGAGTGGTGCCTAACTTTTTCGTAAACTACGCGAAAGACCCGGTTCCGCTTACAGCGCGGCAGAAATATGCCTTGGCGTGGAAATCCAACATCGATCCTTTTACATGGCTGTTGAATGGAGCGTTCGCGGGCATTGAGCAAGCTGACAATACTTTCGCTGGCTATGGCCAGGGAGCGCAGGGATATGCGAAGCGCTTTGGCGCGAACTACGCGGACACCTTTATCAGCACCGAGCTCGGCGGAGCCGTTCTGCCTTCGCTCTTCAGGCAGGACCCGCGTTACTTCTACAAGGGAACTGGAACCATTTGGGAGCGCGCCCGGTACGCGATCGCGACCACGGTTATTTGCAAAGGCGACAATATGCGCTGGCAATTCAACTATTCGGGAATTCTCGGGGGACTCGCGGCGGGTGGGATTTCGAATCTCTATTATCCAGCGAGCGATCGCGGCAACGTCACCGTGACCTTTGAGAATGCAGGGATCGAACTTGCCGAAGGCGCCGTCCAGAATCTCTTTCAGGAATTTGTGGTGAAAAAGCTGACGCCCTCGGCGCGGAAGATCGGGGCGCCGTAGAGAGCGGTACTCGTTATAGCGACGTCGCTGGATTCCGCAACCGGGTGGAAGGGCAGAAAAACCGAGATGGCTGTGCCGCTGTGCCCCGGCCGCCGCGTGCTCCAGACCCGCACATGGCCATGATGGTGCTCCACCAATTGAGCCACTACCCACATCCCCAGACCGGTTCCGGTTTCGGCTTTGGTGGTGAAGAATGGCTCGAAGATGTGACGTATGGCCGTGCGTTCAATCCCTGTTCCCGAATCGCAGATGGTAACGCGCACGCCCGGCGTTGCATCGCTGCGCCAATCGCGTGAGCCGTGTACGCGAATTACGAGATGCCCGCCCTCCGGCATCGCATCGATTGCGTTAGAAACGAGATTCGCGAAGATTTGCTGGACCTCACTGGGCATACATGCGAGGCTCTTCTCATTCTTCGCTTGCAAATCGATATGAATGTGAGCGTCCCGAAGACGGGCGCGAAACAAGGTGAGAACGGAGGAGACGATCTCAGAGAGCATCGTTTCCTGCGGCGCTCCGGTCTGGCGATGAAACTTGAGCGTCTGCTGTGTAATCAGCGAGACACGCATCAGTTCGTCGAGTGCAACCTGCGCGTGTCCCCGCGCGGCATCGAGCGTATCGGAAAGCGAAACCAGGTAGAGAAGATTTCCCATAGCTTCGAGAGGATTGTTGATCTCGTGCGCAACGGAGGCCGCAAGCCGTCCTGCAATCGCAAGCTTCTCCGCGCGGAGCATTGCCTCTTCGGCCAGCTTTCGCTCCGTAACATCCCACAACACGCCGAGCACGCGCGCCACTCGGCCCTCGTCGTCGAGTTGGCATGTGCCCTGCGCCTCCATCCAGCGCACGGACTCGTCCGGCCACACCACGCGAAACCGTTCTGTATAGTCCTTGCCGGTCTCGCAGGTCCGTCGTCTCGATTCAGCCACTCGCGCAGCGTCATCTGGGTGAAGCATGCTCAACCAGGCATCGAAGGAAAGCTCGATTGAACCAGGCTCGCGCCCGGCCATACGGAACATCTCGTCAGACCAGTGCACAATACCGAGCTTAAGATCCCAAACCCACAGGCCCATGTTATTGGCGCGAAGAGCAACGGACAGCAAGGCATCGCGATCGCGCAGCTCTTCGCTCACCCGCGCCCGTTCCTCGGCGAGCTGGCGTTCGGTGTCCGCAAGCGTGAGCCGTTGTCGCAGCTCTTGGTTATCAAGCAGGGCGCGTTGCTCGGCCAGGCGCCGTATCGTCCAGCCGAGCAGGATCGAGATCGTCAGGAAGACGGTGAGCCGTACGAATTCGTTGGGGTTCCCGATAGAAAAGCGAAATTGCGCCTTGATAAGAAAGGCATTGACGAGAACAGTCACAGCGAGCCCGGAGAGCACTCCGCCCATCATTCCGAGAAACCAGCAGGCGAGCACAACGGTAGGAAGCGCAAGCAGCAGCGGAAACGAGCGCAAAAGAGCGCTCGCATCGGTAAGCAGGACGGCGACAACGGCAGCGGCACATCCAAGCAATGCGCGGACCGGCCACGGCAATCGCTCAATTGCTGAGGCGCTGAGTGGCTTCATTCTATTCCTACTTCGGCGTGCATGGCCCAGATGCGCAACACGCTCCGATTGCGAGGTGATTTTTCTAACAATAAACCCTTTGCGGTTCTTTGGGAAATGAGAATGCTCCGGCCGAGCCCGGCCATTGGTGCATAGATTGGATGCCTCCAAGTTCATACCGCTTTCATGATTTTTCCATTGTGTGAACCGCTTCACCTTGCCCGCGCGCCGCTCCGCGTGTTTGACTGGTTCCCGAGAGGCAGAAGGCATGGCATACATCCTGGCCCTGGATCAGGGCACCACAAGCTCGCGGGCCATCTTGTTTGACGAGGACGGAACCATTGCCGCCGTGGCGCAGCACGAGTTTGAACAGTTCTATCCCGAAACCGGCTGGGTTGAGCACGATCCGATGGAGATCCTTACCAGCCAGATGAGCTGCGCCATTGAAGCGCTTGGCATGATTGGCGCGCGCCCACGCGACGTGGCGGCCATCGGCATCACCAATCAGCGCGAAACGGCAATCGTATGGGAACGCGCAACGGGTAAGCCCATTCATCCGGCCATTGTGTGGCAGGACCGCCGCACGGCTCCCTTCTGCAAGGAGCTTGACGAGCGCGGAGCTACGGACTTGGTGTCCTCAAAGACCGGCCTCGTGCTCGATCCATATTTTTCGGCCACCAAGGTCAAATGGATCCTGGACAATGTGGAGGGCGCGCGAGCGCAGGCCGAGCGCGGCGAACTGGCCTTCGGCACCGTGGATAGCTGGCTCATCTGGCATCTGACCAGCGGCCAGAAGCACGTGACCGACATGACGAATGCCTCGCGCACCCTACTCTTCAACATCGTGAAGGGCGAGTGGGACAAAGAACTGCTCGACCTCTTCTGCATCCCTGAGAGCATGTTGCCGCAGGTGGTCTGGTCCAGCGAATGCGTCGGCGAAGTGACTACCTCGCTCGGTCTCGCCGGCATTCCCATTGCCGGCATTGCCGGTGATCAGCAGGCCGCGCTCTTCGGACAATTGTGCTGGCGGGCAGGCGAGGCCAAAAACACCTACGGCACCGGATGCTTTCTGCTCCAAAATATTGGCACCGAGTTCGTGCGCTCAAAGCATCGGCTCATCACCACGCTCGCCGCCAGCACGCAGCGGCGCCTGGAGTACGCGCTCGAAGGCAGCATCTTCATCGGCGGGGCCGTAGTGCAGTGGCTGCGCGATAACCTAAAGATGATCGGTGCGTCTGCCGATGTAGAAGCGCTCGCCGCCAGCGTGCCGGATACGGACGGGGTCGTCTTTGTGCCGGCTTTTGTGGGCATGGGCGCGCCCCACTGGGATCCTCACGCGCGTGGAACCATCATCGGCCTGGGCCGCGGCACCAAGCCCGGCCACATCGCGCGGGCGGCGCTCGAGGCCATCGCGTTTCAGGTCGCGGATGTTCTGGACGCAGTTGAAAGCGAGACCGGAACACCACTCGAAGCGCTGCGCGTCGATGGCGGCGCGGCTGTCAACGATCTGCTGATGCAACTCCAGGCCGACGTGCTGGGCGTGCCCGTGGTACGTCCGCAGGTGACGGAGACCACGGCGCTCGGCGCGGCCTATCTTGCCGGACTCGCCACCGGGTTCTGGGAGAGCCCTGAGGCTTTGCGCGCAAAACGTCACGGCGACGAGCGCTTTGTGCCGCGCATGGAAGTGCACGAACGCAAGGAACGGCGCGCACTTTGGAAGAAGGCAGTCGAGCGCGCCAAAAGCTGGAGCGAATGACGGCTGGGGCGAATCCAACGCTCAAGGAGATTCTTATGGCGGTGAAGTGCACGCATGTTGCGGAACACGTGAAGAAAGTCAAGCCACGGACCAAGGGCTGCGAAGAGTGCTTGAAGACCGGCGACCGGTGGGTGCACCTACGCTTATGCCTGGAGTGCGGCCACGTGGGCTGCTGCGATTCCTCGCCCAACCGCCACGCCCGCGCACACTTTCACGAGACGAATCACCCGATCATCCAGTCGGCCGAGCGCGGCGAGGACTGGCGCTGGTGCTACATCGACGAAGCGTATTTATAAAATATACAAAGGACCTGCACTGCTGGGGCGCATCGCACGTTAAGATGATCTGGCTGGCGGCGGAATGCTCCAAGCCTGGACGGCGCTGAACCTCGCGGTTCGGCTTCGGCCTCTCTGGGGTTACCCCAGGGAAACGTAAATAACTCGGCAATGCATCGCATGAGCTTCACTGCGCTCCCGCGCAGGCATGCTCACGCAAGACGCGACTCGTTGGAGCACTCCGCTGCAGCACAAGAAACCCAATCCGGCACTGCTTGACGCGCTCGCCCGTTCCATTCTCGCCGGCGAGGCAAGTGTGGACGCAATCGTAGCGCGTATCGTCCGGACACTGGGCCGAAGGTGGCGATGGATTCAGCCTTTGGCGCAGCGCTACGTGGAACGATTTGCACATGGCATAAGGCCGCGGCGGCAGGAGGCCGTTGCGTTTCTCCGCGATGACGATGCATTCCAACGCGCCTGGTTCAAGCAAGGCAGCCAGCTGCAGATCAAAAATTGGCTGATATCCCAAGAGATGTTGCCGGTGGCAAAAGCCGCATCGTGGCAGGTTCCATCGATTGCGTCAGAGGGAGAGCTTGCCGGGTGGCTCGGCGTGAGCGCGGGCAAAATTGAATGGTTCGCCAACCTGAAGCGTTTGGGAGCAAGATGCAGGGACGGTAAGCTCCGACATTATTCCTATCGAACTCTGATGAAGGATTTCGCGAGCGTGCGCCTAATCGAATCACCAAAGCCGCGGCTCAAGGAGATGCAGCGCAAAATTCTCACCGAGATTCTCGACAACATCCCTGCACATCCGGCGGCCCATGGATTCGTGAAAGGGCGTTCGATCAAGACATTCGCGGCTCCGCACGCTGGAAAACGGGTGGTCCTGCGCATGGATCTACGCGATTTCTTTCCGTCCATTCGGATCGGGCGTGTGCAGGCATTGTTCCGCACGGCCGGTTATCCGGAGCGAGTTGCCGATCTGCTCGGCGGGCTGTGTACGAATGCTGCTCCGCGGGATATATGGTCCGAGATGCTAAAGAATGTGCCATGCACAGTTGATCCGCTGGCGATACACGAGGCGCGGCATCGCTATGCGTGGATGCATCTGCCGCAGGGCGCGCCCACCTCGCCGGCTCTGGCGAATCTCTGCGCATATCGCGTGGATTGCCGGTTGAGCGGTCTGGCGCACGCGGCCGGCGCTGTCTACACCCGCTATGCAGACGATCTTGCCTTCTCCGGCGATGAGGCTTTCGAGCGGTGCGTGGAGCGATTCGCAGCACACGCCGCAGCCATCCTGCTCGAAGAAGGTTTCGAGGTGCACCATCGCAAGATGCGCATCATGCGCCGAGGCGTGCGGCAATATCTGGCGGGCGTCGTAGCCAACGAGCATATCAATGTGGCGCGCGCGGATTTCGATCGTCTCAAGGCAATGCTGACGAATTGCGTACGCCACGGTCCGTCCAGCCAGAACCGCGAAGGGCATCCGAACTTCCAGCAACACCTCGCCGGTCGTGTCGCGTTTGTAGAAATGATCAATCCACAAAAGGGCGCGCGACTCCGGCAGATCTTTGAACAGATCCCGTGGAGAGACGAGTTCTACGAACTAAGCTAGCTCCACCTCAATCTTCTTCGCCTCCACATCGAGCTTCACAATTTTGAAGCTGCGAATCTGGCCCTCGGAGATCGGGTTCTGCCTGGCGGCGGGTGCGGGCGCGCTGCCCTTCCAGCGCGCCTTGAGCATCGACGAGAGCTGCGAGAGATCAGGTGCGGTCCCCGATGCAGGAATTGGCGGCGTGAAGGACGCATTCGACGCGTCCTTAGGCACGCGGCATTGAGCCCGAATACCTTCGCCGAGCTCAACATCCATGCCCGTGGGCGCAATTGCCACTACGCGGCCCGAAATCATGTCACCCACCTTGTGCTCGGAGAGATACTCGTCGAGCCCCGTGGGGATGAGCTGCTTCATCGAGAGCTTGATCTGCCGCTTTTCCGCATCAATCGCGAGCACCAGCGCCTGCACGCGCTGCCCCACGCGCAGAACATCCGAGGGATGGTTGAGCCGCCGGCCAGCCACGATCTCGCTGATGTGCACCAGTCCTTCCACGCCCTCGGCGATCTCGACAAACGCGCCAAAGTTCATGAGCTTTGTCACCGGCCCTTCGACCTGCGAACCGGCAGAAAATTTGCCCTGCACATCGAGCCACGGATCGGCGAGCGTCTGCTTGAGACCGAGCGCAATGCGGCCTGGTTCGGATTGCGTGGGCAGCCGGACGGAGAGAATGACTGCGTCAACGCGGTCGCCCGCCTTGAGCAGGTCGGAAGGATGCCGCACCTTTTTCGCCCACGACATCTCGGAGATGTGAATCAGGCCTTCGAGGCCGGGCTCCAATTCGACGAATGCGCCAAAGTCGGTAAGCCGGGTGACCGTGCCAGCGACGCGTTGGCCCACCGGATACCGCTCCGCCGCAGTCTCCCATGGCTCCGGCTGGAGCTGCTTGAGACCGAATGAAATCTTCTTAGTCTCGGGATCGATCTTGAGGATACGCAGCGTGAGCTCCTGGCCGATGGTGAGCACATCTTCCGGCTTCGCGATGCGCGTGCGGGAGATATCGCTGACATGCAGCAGGCCATCGATTCCGCCTATATCGACAAATGCGCCGTACGGCATCAACGTGCGCACCGTACCGGTCACCGTATCGCCCTCTTGCAGAGCGGCGCGGCGTTCGGCGAGCAGGCCACGCGCCTGCTCTTCGAGCACCACGCGGCGATCGACGACGACATCTTCATCCGCAACGTCGAGCTTGGTGATGCGGCAGGTGATCTCAGTGCCGACGAGCGCTTCGAGTTCAGCCGCTTCGCGCGTGCCGCTGCGCGAGGCCGGCATGAAAGCGCGCACGCCGATATCGACCGAGACGCCGCCCTTCACCACAGCCGTAACCGTGCCTGCAACGGCAGTCTTCTCTTGGAAGGCCCGTTCGAGCGCCGACCAGTCGCGCGGCTGCGCCACTTTGAAGCGCGAGAGATCGTAATAGCCCTCTTCGTTGCGGCCCCGGATAGAGACCGGAAACACATCGCCGCGCTTAACCCCTTCCGCATTTTTCTCAAAGGCCGAGCGGGGCAGAACGCCTTCCATCTTGTAGCCGATGTCGAGAAAGACCTGGTCGGCAGAGAGGGAAACCACCGTGCCTTCGAGCTGCCTGCGGCCGGAAACATCCTGGTGTATGTGGCTGCGCTCGAAGGCGCTCAGCGCGTCGGCGAAGGATTCTTGAGGCTCGGCGGTGCTTTCGGAGTTCAACGTGGATGCAGGGATGTTGGGATCGGTCATGGCGGGCGCTCCTTCTATTCTCCCATGGCAGCCTGTGTTCATCGCTGACCCGCCAGCCCTTTCCGATAGGCTGGGAGCATGAATGTCTTTGACGAGAAGCGCGCGGAACTTGAACAGCACGAGTTCATGATGGGCCTGGAGCGCGGCAGGCTGGCCGTGGCGCTCGACATGTTGACGGATGCGCTGATCCTGGTGGGCCAGCACGGGGTTTATTGCACGTCGAGCCGGAACCCGTCTAAGCCCGCGCTCGATCTGCAGGCTGTCCTGAGCGGAATGGAAGGCGCGAAGGCCTTGATCCAGTCGGTGATGGAAGGGCTCAAGAAAAGCGAGAAATAAGAAAGGAATGGTGCGCCCGGAGAGATTCGAACTCCCGACCTAATGCTCCGGAGGCATTCGCTCTATCCAGCTGAGCTACGGGCGCGCTCCTTCAGAATACCGCAATTCCCATCCCGGGAGTTTCCGCAGGTAGTGGCTCAGTTTCAATTTGCTTTGTAACAGGGCACGACTTTAGTCGTGCCGAAATCACGGCAAATGAGTGGTGGGCTTTAGCCCTGAGGAATGTGTGTTCAAACTGAGCTACTACCTTTCGCAGGGTAAGCTGCTCCAGCTTAATCAGTTTGCATGTAACGCGAGCGTAATTGCGCGAGGTCCAGGCGCCAGCGTTCCAGATCGATACCATGAGGTCTTTGAGAGGGCTATTCGTGTTAAAAATTGCCCTTTCAGGTACATCTTTCGGGGTATATCCGGCAGTTTTCTCTATCCTCGGGGTAACCCGATATGCAAACATGAGTAACCTCGCGAAGATTTGCCGGACTCGCCCCTGAATGAGCGCCGGCGCCTTGCGCACGAATCGGCGGCTTTCCCCCGGCTGGCCGGTCGCGTCTGCGTCGCGGCCGTTTGCCTCTGGAAAGTACACAGCCAGAAGATTGCAGGAGTGGCAAATGAAGCCCGGATCTGTTGTGATTTCTCCCCAGAAGAACCCAAGCACCACAATTTCCCGACATACAAACAGAAATTTCCTGAGTTCGATACTCGGAGTTACCGCACTGTTGTTGGCGGCTGCGAGCGCGCGGGCGCAGTCCACGTTTGCACCCGATCCAGTGGGGACACCCGTTACGCAGACCGTTACGGTCACGCCGACAACGACGGGCACAGCAACCGTAGAAGTGCTCACGGCAGGTGCTTCCGGGAAAGATTTTGCAGTGGGAACGGGCGGTTCCACATGCTCGGGATCGGTTATCTCGGGCACCCCTTGCACAGAGTCTGTGACGTTCACGCCCTCAGCTCCCGGCACGCGCATCGGCGCAGTTGTTCTGTTGAGCAGCACGCCAAGCGTATTGGGCGTAGCCTATCTTGTGGGCACGGGCACCGGATCGCTCGGCGTGGTGGTTCCGGGCAATGAGAGCATTGTGGCCGGCGATGGCGATTATCTGGGATCGGTGAACGACGGCGGGCTGGCGACAGCAGCGGAACTCTATCTACCTTCGAGTGTTGTCTTCGATGGCGCGGGCAACATGTACATCGCCGACAGCGCGCACAACCGCATCAGAATGGTCTGCGGGAAGGCCGCGACGCCGACCATCAGCGGAACCACTTGCCCGATTCCATCCGGAGCCACGACGGGCGCTGGCGTCATTACCACCATTGCTGGCAACGGCACTGCGGGAAGCACGGGCAATAGTGGCCCCGCATCGAGCGCGTTGCTCGATAATCCGAGCGGCCTGGCCATCGATGGCGCAGGCAATCTCTACATCGCCGATACGGGCAACAATGAAGTCCGCGAGATTGTTGCTGCCACCGGCAACATCGTTCTCGTCGCAGGCAACGGCACGGCCGGATACAGCGGCGATGGCGCGGCAGCGACCTCAGCGATGTTAAACGGGCCTCTGGGCGTCACGCTTGATACCAGCGGCAATCTCTACATCGCCGATACCGACAACGCCCGCATCCGCGAGGTGCCTGTACCAATATCAACCAGCAATATCAATACGGTGGCCGGCGACGGCACCGCAGGATACAACGGCGATAATCAGCTCGCCACCAACGCCGAACTCAATTCCCCGTATGCCGTCGCATTCGACGCCTCGGGCAACATGTACATTCCCGACTCGGAGAACAACCGCGTCCGGATGGTCTGCGCCGGAGCGAGCAGTCAAACCATTCAAGGACTCGGAATTACCTGCACGGCGAGCACAATCTGGACCATCGCCGGCAACGGAACCGCCGGCTACGCGGGCGATAACGATGCCGCCAACAATGCCGCCGTTGAATTGTGGGCTCCCTCGGGCGTCACGCTGGATGCGGCGGGTAATTTGTATATCGCAGACACGCAGAACAACGCCATCCGCAAAGTGAACGTGTCCAGCGGCGACATATCAACGCTGGTCAAGAATGGCGTTGGCACGTACTACCAGAACAGCGCCTTCTCTTCTATAGCTCTCTACGGCCCCATAGGCATCACGCTCGACGGCAGCGGCGATCTCTATATCGCCGACTCGCTCGACATGGTGGTTCGCCAGATCCAGGGCAACCTTACCGCCATCGATTACAAGACCACGATTCCGGAAAACTCGCAATCCTCTGCCGTTTCGGTAACGATTGAGAATGACGGAAACGCCGCGCTCGATCTGACCGCGATTACCCCTTCTACGAATGCTCTTGTCAGTACTGCAACTACGACGTGCGCCCTCGGCACGCCAGGCCTGGCTCTCGCCACAGATTGCATTGTAGGGGCGGTCTTCGCGCCAACGGCCTCTGGCCCGCTGACTGCGAATATCGATGTTACCAGCGCAGCAATCAATTCTCCCGTGGATATTGAGTTGATAGGTACGGCCTCGGCGAGCACGACGACTTCGCTCACTTCCAACGTGAATCCGTCTAACGTTGGCCAGAGCGTAACCTTCACCGCCACGGTGGCCATCGCCGATGGCGGCGGCGCGCCGAGCAGCGGCACGGTCACGTTTATGGACGGCGCCACAGATCTCAGCGGACCCGTGACGCTCTCCGGCGGCGTGGCCACCTACACCACCAGCACGCTCGCAATCGGCACACACGCAATGACGGCCGTTTATAGCGGCGATACAGCGGACGATGTTGCAGGCAGCACGTCAGCGGTTTACACCCAGGATGTGCAAGCGGTCACCACCATCACGTTGACCTCTTCACTGAATCCGTCGAATTACGGGGCGACCGTCACCTTTGCAGCGTCCGTCTCTTCGAACTCCACCATTCCCGCTACCGGAACCGTCAACTTCCTGGATGGCGCCACGACGATCGGCACCGGCACACTGTCCGGCAATCCCGCCGTGGCCACATACTCCACCAAGACGCTCAGCATCGGTACGCACTCCATCACGGCAACCTACGCGGGCGACACGAATAACGGCGCGGCAACCTCCACTGCGCTCAGCCAGGTGGTGAACCAGGCCCAGACGGCAACTACGGTGACCGCGGTGCCGAACCCGGGCATCGCCGGAAAGCCGATTGCCATCACGGCAACCGTCAATGTCACCGCCGGCTCAACCACGCCCACCGGAACCGTGACGTTTACCTCCGGAACCACGGCTTTGGGCAGCACCGCACTGACCAACGGAACAGCGGTCATCAACCCGGTGTTGGCTCCGGGAACCTATCAAATCGTCGCCACCTACACCGGCGATACGGACGACGCCGGCAGCGCCTCGACGGCCCTCCCGCTCACCGTCAATCTCGCCACAACCACAACCACCTTCACCGTGGCGCCCAATCCTGCGGTGGTTGATTCCACTGTGACCTTCACAGCAACAGTAACCGGGAACGGCGGCACACCCACCGGGACGGTCTCGTTCCTCAACGGCACCACATTGCTGGGCACCGCGACCTTGAATGCCCAGGCAACGGCCACATTCTCCACCTCGACGCTCGCAGTCGGCACCTACACGGTAACGGCGAGCTATAGCGGAGATACAAACGACTCCCCGTCCACCTCAGGCGCAACCAGCCTCACCGTCAGCCTGATTCCGACCACAACGAATCTTTCCGCTGCGACCACTGCAGGATCGAACCCGCAAACCGTTCTCATCGCCGTTGTTCTTGGAACATCCGGACCCACACCGACCGGCTCGGTCACTTTCACCAGCGGGACCACAACCATCGGATCCGGGGCGCTGAACACGAATGGCGTGGTGACGTTGACGCCGAATCTGGCAGCGGGAAACTACTCCATCGTGGCGAACTATAGCGGTGATTCGATCCACAGTCCGTCCGCTTCGACGCCGGTCACGGTCGACGCCACGCCGGTGGATTTCAATTTGACCGTGACGCCCGCGACGGTATCGGTAAAGACTTCGCAAAACGCCACGGTTACGGTAAATCTGACCTCGGAGGGCGGCTTTACCGATACCATCGGCTTGGGTTGCGCGTCTTTACCCCCAGATGTCACATGCCTCTTTTCCAACAACACCGTGAACTTGTCCGCCAACGGTACCGCCAGCGTGCAATTGAGCATCGATACCAATATTCCGATTGGCGGCGGAACGAGCGCCATGAACCGCCGCGGAACCGGGACCGGAGAGCTGTCGATGGCTGGCCTATTCCTGCCCTTCAGCGCCTTCTTCGGATGGTTCCTCTGGCGGCTGCGCAAACGGAGCATGGGCCTGCTTACTCTGGGGCTGGTGATCGCACTCTCCGCAGGCGCTTTGCTGGCTAGCGGATGCGGCGGATACAGCTCTAGCTCGGCGGCTCCGGGAACGTATGTCATCCAAGTAACCGGTACCGGCACAAGCAGCAATGTGATTCATTACCAGAACGTTTCGCTGACCGTCACGAACTAAAATGGAATTTTCACGCACCGGCGCAGGAGAGAGATGAAGATATTTTTTGGCTTAAGTGAACGGGTAGAGGCGGGGTCGCCATCGCGGTCGCGATCCTTGTTTGAACCGGCTCTTGCTGCGGCGATTCTGGCACTCTTGCTGGGAGCGCCGGCCTTAGCGCGGGCCCAGGTTGTGGCGCAGGCGAGCGCCGGCGGATTCAGGCTTTCGGCGGGCGCCGAAGCGGCAGGTTATTACCTGCAATACGGCCAACGGAAGCTGGGAGGCGTCTCTGCCTTCGTCGATGCCGACACCAAGCGCCCCCTCGGCATAGAGGCCGAAGGCCGATGGCTGGAGTTCCATCAGACCGAGGATGTCCACGTGGAGACATACTCAGCCGGACTCCGTTATCACATGAATTTTGCAAAGTTTCAGCCGTACGTCAAAGGCCTGATCGGGTTCGGCGATTTCAACTTCCCGTTCGGTTACGCACACGGCCGCTATCTGGTGGTTACCGGCGGCGGCGGCTTGGACTACCATTGGACCTCCCGGATTCATGTCCGCGTAGCCGACGTCGAGTATCAGGATTGGCCCCAGTTCACATTCGGCTCCATGTCATCCGTGGGCGTGAGCGCCGGGCTAAGGGTGGGCATCTTCTAGAGCAGCTCCCGAATGAATGTTGACTTTTTGAAAACCGTGCAGGGTGACGTCCGCCGCGGCGGACACCACTTGGCGGGCGTGCTTTCGGACTGCTCCCATTCGGGAACTGTTGTAAGCTTCTCGTGAGATCACCAGAGATCCCGAGCGATTGAACCCCGCTCGCCTTAGCCCTCCAGATATTCCCAGAATGAATCGGCCAGCTCCGCGCCTAGCTCATTCGTCATCCGCCGCGCTGCGCGCTCTACCTCATCGATGAGCTTGTGCAGATAATCGCGCGAGCTGGAAATGGCCGCCACGCCAATCGTCGCCGACTGCCAGGTCACCGTCTCGTCCAGCTCGGCCACGGAGATGTTGAAGCTCTGCCGTAGCTGGTCCTTGAGCGAGCGCACCACCTGCCGCCGGTCCTTGAGAGACTGGGCGTGCTCGATGCGTATTTCGAGGGTCAGTTGAGCGACAGGCATTGCCGGCAGGAATTTCCCCCGACAGTGTAAGCCGATTCCGCCAGAGCCCCCAAATTTTATTCGCTGGAGCTTGCAACTTCTGCCGATTCGGTTAACTGCGCCAGTTGCTCCGCCGTAGGTTGCGGCGTCACCGCGCTTACCACCACCATTGCGATAACCGCGGCGAAGAGCGCCGGAAAGATCGCATCGCGCTGGGCGAGGATAGGCGGAAAGATCGACCTTACGCCCGGCGCATCCCAGGCCAGCGTGGCTACCGTGCCGGTGGCAATGGCGGCCACCGCGCCCCATGCTGTCACGCGCCGTGAATAGAAGGCCGCCAGAATCACCGGCGTGAGCGCCGCTGAATAGATAGTGTAGGCATAAAGCATTTTTTCGAGAATGCTCTCCGCATACACCGCCTGGTAGAGCGCCCAGCATCCCAGCAGCACCACGGCAAGCCGCGAAACAATGAGCACCCGCTTGGTTGAAGCCTCCGGAGCGAGATAGCGTACAAAGATGTCGTTTACCAGGTTCGTCGCCGGCGAAAAAAGAAAATTGGATGCCGTTGAGATGACTTTGGCAAAGACTGCTCCGAGCAGCAGCGCGCCCATCAGGGTCGGCAATCCGTGCCGCGCGGTATAAGGGATAATCTCCCGTGGATGCAGCGCAACTTCACCTGCAGGATAGAGCGCGCGTCCGAAGACCGCAATGGCAACGATGAGCGTCTCCAGCACCAGCGTGCCTACAGTCCAGCCAACTACAGAAATACGCGCGTCCCGCTCCGTGCGTGCAGAAAAAAACTTCTGGTACATCACCTGGTTGCCCAGCATGAGCAGCAGCGTCGGCACCAGAAATTCGAGCCCGCGAATGACGCCCATGCCAACCGACTCTTCTACGCCACCGGGGCCCAGCCGGTAATTCCCCAACGGCTCAAAATACGCAGGCGGCAGCGCAGCGTGCAGGCCTGCCCATCCTCCTGCCTTGGCCAGCAGCAATGGCGCCGCAATGATGCAGATCACGGTCACCATCGAGCCGATTGCCACATCCATATACGCCACAGAGGACATGCCAGCCATCGCCGTCGTGACAATCACGAACGCCGCAATGATGAATGTACCCAAATTGGCTGATACGGTCTCAGGGAAAATCAGGTGCAACACATCGCCGCCGCCACGGAACTGGTAGCTCGTGATCGCAGTAAACGCAAAGAGAATGGCAATGGTGCCGAGCACCCGTGCTGTCTGGTTGTATCGTGCTTCGAGCAGATCGGGCAGCGTGAATTGGGCAAACTTCCGCGCGCGCGGCGCGATGAAGTAGATGAGAATCAGACCAAGCCAACCCCCGGCAGGCCCCCAAAGGGCAGCGAATCCATTCCTGTACGCGTTTTCCGCTCCCGCAAATAGCGAGCCTGCGCCGATCCACGAAGTAAGCAGCGTGAGCACCAGCACCGTGGCCGATAGCGAGCGGCCAGCCACCAGATAGTCTGCCTCATTCTTCACCAGAAACGTGCGATAGATGGCAACCGCCAGCAGCGCAATCACAATAACGGCAAGCACTGCGGCATAAAGTTGAGGCATCGGCAGGATTCCTCGCGCTCACGGAGTGGTTTTGGGGTGCCTTGACTGGCTTCAGGATGCCTTGAGCAGTGTACCCGATGCAACCATCTGCGGATCCCCGATTTACCCGATCCTTTCCTTCTTCCTTGCGACCTCAGCTGAGTCCACACTCCCTGTATCCTCTTCGGCTGCAGCCTATCTTTCCTGCAGGTACCCCGTTCAAGCATTCATTTCGATAGTTCTGGCAGCGCTTCCTGGCATCCTCTCAGCTCTACGAAGCGGCGCTTGCATTGACCCCTTTTTACACAGTTGATAAACTGTCTTTGCGGGGTGGAGCAGCCCGGTAGCTCGTTGGGCTCATAACCCAAAGGTCGCTGGTTCAAATCCAGCCCCCGCAACCAAATCTTTCAACAACTTACGAGTTGAAATCGATTGGCCGCTCCGATAAATTCACTCCCACTGACTCCCAATAGCAAAATCATGGTTTTCAGGCGCTCGCTTTCATTGGCTTGAGCACCATCTCCACGACCTTGCTGTTCGCTTCCCGCTTCGAGGTCGTCATAGCCTGCCCGTAGACATTCATGGTCGTCTGAATCGAAGCGTGCCGCATGAG
>JASHQE010000132.1 GCA_030037705.1 Acidobacteriaceae bacterium
CGTCATAAATCCACCCAGCAGCACCATCGTCAGAAGCCCGCCAAGCTGCACCACCCGCGAAATGATCAGCGAGTGCCGGTTGGTCTGGGGATCGTAGTGGTAGCAGTAGGTGAGGATGTTGTCCACCGGCGAGCCGATGCGATTCGACGATGCCTCGTCCAACCCCAGCAGCAGATCCTTGGGAGAATACTCAACGCCCATGTAGTACTGGGCCAGCTTGCCCTCCGGCGTCACAATCTGAATCGCGCTGGCATGCGCGAACTGCGTGAGCTTGCCGTCCGGTCCCGGAATCCGCACATACCGGAAACCAACCGCTTGCGTGAGTGCGTCGATGTTAGACTGCGTTCCGGTCAGGAAGTGCCATCCGTTCGCCGTCTCGGGATGGCCGTAGCGCGTGAGGTACGTGCGCTTCTTGGCTGCAGCCAGATCCGTCCCTTCAGAGGGATCGATGCTCACCACGATCACGTCGAAGTCTTTGCCGGGAACATATTTCACCATCTCCAGCGCACTGACCAGGCCGTTCAACTCCTCTGAGCACAGCATCGGACACTGATAGTAGACCAGCGCCAGGATCGCGGGCCGCTTGCCGAAGTAGCTGCCCAGAGCAACCTGCCTTCCGGCATCGTCGGTGAAGGTGAGATTGAGCGGAAGCTGCGTGTTGAGACGCTGGTCGATGCCGACTTTGCCGAGGACTGCTGGCTGCGCGTTTGTGGGGCCTGCCGATTTGTCGCCGTAGCTAGAAACCTGCGCGGTCGCAGGAAGAGCCGCACAGGCCAGGCACAGCGCGGAAAGAGCCGCAAGCACGGCAACTCTCGCGCTGGATCGGTTCTTCCGGATTGTCTCAGTGCTGCCCATCTCTCCTGTTTCCTTCTGCACGTTGCGGCCTGCGCCGCACGTGACCTTTGTACACCGCTACTGCGCGGCGCCCGGCGCGCCCGGCGGCTCGCTGCGCCCGGCAGTGGCAGCCTGCGTAGCCGCCTGCTCCTGTTCGTAGGTCGTCGGCGCAAAGCCATCCGTCAGCGGCATCGTCACCGCCGGCCGGCTGTCGCCGGTCATCGGCGGTGGCAACTCGGCAGCCGGAGCTACCGGCAGACCCTTCTGGGCGATGATCTCCATCGCCCGCTCGATTGGAACCCGCACCGTCCCCTTCGACTGATCGATCCAGGTGTAATTGTCGAGCAGAATATTTTCCCGCGCGTGCAGATCGGCTATATCCTGGTTGCCATCATCGAGCTGCACCCTCGGCGTCGGAAAACTCTGCGTGATTGCGGCCATCTTGTTCTGCAGCTCCGGGCTCGAAGGCAAGTTCCCCAGCTCCCGAACATCAACAGTCTGGGTCCATTTGCTGTTAGGCCCGTCTTCCTTGTTCATCCGCGCATTAAAGATCTTGCCGATGCCGTAGCAAAGCACTGCGGTGACCACCACGAAGATGCCCATTGCGACGATAAACACCAGGATGCCGGTGATCTTGACATCGGTCGGCTCGTAACCGAGAGCGGTATTCACCTCTTCGTTTTTGTGGCCATGCGCTGAAGGTTCGTTATGCGTGGGCATGCTCAGGCTCCAGAATCTCCGCAAGATGCGGATCGTTCACCTGCACGAGCGGGCGCGTCTTGAGGCGCGTGCAGAAATAAGCTATCCAGAAAGCCGTCATAGCGACGGGCACCGCGATGTATTCGAGAATTCCCCAACTGAAGTGGAGATTGCGCGCGGCATCGGGGAAGTTCGGCTCAATCAGCCAGAACAGATTGACCCATACGGCGAAGATCATGAACTCGCACACCCCGGTCAGCCGCTTCTTGTTGCGCTTGATGTCGCGCGAGAGCAGCATGGTGAATGGAACCAGCCAGTGGAAAATGAAATCGAGCGTGATAATGACGCCCCAGTGGCCGCGGATGCGGTCCAGGTACCAGCTGATCTCATTGGGGAGATTGCCCGACCAGATGATCAGGAACTGCCCGAAGTTCAGATAAATATTCAGCATGACAAAGGCAAAGGCCAGCTTGCCCAGGTCGTGCTGTTCCGTTTGACGCAGGATGGTCTTGACGGGCTCTGCTTTTGAGAGCGCCAGCGTCACGATGATTCCGAGCGCCAGCACCTGGAAACCATGCTCCACCAGGTACAGCAATCCGTACACTGTCGAAAACCAGGTCGGGTCCATCGACATCACCCAGTAAATGGACGCGGCGGTGATCGTAAACGCGTAGATCACAATGCCCAGCCCGCTGACGTTCTCGAACTTCTTGATCCAGAAGGGCGTGGTCTCCGGACCCTCCGCATCGCGCTTGAGCGCGAGCGTGTTCAGGCGCCACGCGTAAAATCCCCAGATCGCGAAGCAGAGGACGCTGACCCACAGATATGTAACCGGATTGAGCATCGGCCTCTTGAAATTAAGGCAATGCGCCTGAATCTCCGAGATGAGGCCAGCCTTCACACCCGCCTCGGTATCGCTCACGCTGGTGAAGTTTGCCCAGAGATACAGCTTCTTCATGAAAACAGCCGTCACCACCCAGTAGCCGAAGACCAGAGGCAGCGTGCGGCTCATCGCCTCAAGAGGCCGGCGCAACAGAAGGCCGTACTTGCCGCCGGAACAATATTGCACCATGAGCAGAGCCAGCCCGCCGACGGAAAAGCCGAAGGTGAGCATGAGGCCCAGAACCCAGGCGCGCAGGAAGTGATCCCAGCCAAGATGCTCAGGGTCCTGCGATTGGCCGAGAAAGGCCAGAATCACGGCGATTACCAAAAAGATCGCCCCAACCATCAACGCCCGGCTCTTCCAGCCATCCACAAAGGCCGGCGCGCCGAGATTCGCTGGGAGCGATTTGCTGTGCGATGCGTGAGCCATTCCGTAGAGTCCTTACTTCGCGGCCGGTGTGGCCGGTTTGCTTACGGGAATCGAAATCCTCGGGTCAGCCGGGTTGGCCGGCGCCATGGCCGGAGTCCCTTCGCTGGCTACCGGCTTATAGGCCTGCACTGCGGTCGCGGGCAGAGTCCAGGGCTGCGCATACTCGGGATGTCCCTCTTCCTCCGCAACGCTCTTGAGACTCCTTACCTGCACGCCGGCCGGCACGTCTTGCATGGTCGCCGCCTGGCTGAGTTGCAGTGCGCGGATGTACGCCGCCACAGCCCAGCGGTCGGCCGGCGTAAGCTGCGCGGAATAGTCGGGCATGGCGCCATAGCCGTGCGTCATCACGTAAAAATAGTGCGAGATCGGCTGCGACATCCGCACCTGGTCGTGCAGATTCGCGGCTGGCTTGTAGCCGCGATCGACAATCTCACCCAGCCCGTTGCCGACGCGCGAATGGCAGGGCGTGCAATAAATATTGAACCGCTCCTGGCCCCGCTTGAGCACTTCCATCGTGACCGGGAAGGGCATCTGGTCGCGCTCCTCTTTGTAGCCATTCGCGCCCTCGACCACACCGGTATAGAAGTAGCTGTCCTCATGCAACTGGCCGCGGGCCACCGTATTCTCCACCTGCGGACGCGCGGAGCGATGATCGGCGAAGAATGCCGTTCCCCGCTGCGGAATCATCTTCGGCTCGTTGTGCATATCCTGCCGGCACCCGGCGATAAAAAGAAGCGAAGCGAGGCTCGTCGCAGCGAAAACCCTGCTGGCGAAGATCCGCGCTTTCCCAGGTCTCCCCGCCCTGTTTTTCTGATCCCTGATCCCTGTTCCCTGTTCCCTGTAGAGGCGCATCAGTACTCCACCTCCACAACCGACACCGGGGCGAACGATTCGAGATAGGCCCGCGAGGCGGCGAGATCGAACTTGGGATCGCGCGCTTCGAGACACAGAAAGAACTTGTCCGTGGTTGCGCCGTCGCGGAAATTAGGCGCATTGAAGAGCGGATGATAAAGAGCCGGCAGTCCGTTCAACGCCAACATGCAAAAGGCTGCCGACAAACCCGCCCAGAGAATGGTCCACTCATACGCAGGCACAACGAACGCCGGCCAGGAGTACGTCGGCCGGCCGGCAAAGTTCAGCGGGTAGGCCAGCACCGAGATCCAGGTCTCGAGCGAGAACATGGCCGCGCATCCCATCAGGCCGCCGATCAACGTGCAGAGCGGCACCTTGTTGCGGTGAAAGCCGATCGCCTCAGCAGCCTCTTCCACCGGATACGGCGTATAGCAATCCAGCCGCCGCCAGCCATCGTGGTGGGCCTGGCGCGCGGCGCGGACCAGATCGCCGGGCGTATCGAATTCGGCCAGCAGGCCGTAAGTTCCTTCGCGAGGGGGCATAACTAATCACCTGCCTGCGCCGCAGCCTTCGGCTTAATTTTGGCTTGCGGCAGCAGCAAACGAATTTCGTTCATCGGAATCATGGGTAGGAAGCGCACGAACAGCAGAAACATGAACAGGAAGAACCCTATCGTGCCGAAGAATGTCATGTAGTCCCACTTGGTGGCGCGATAGGTGCCCCACGCCGAAGGCAGGAAATCGCGCGTGAGACTGGTCACGACGATCACAAAGCGCTCGAACCACATGCCCGTGTTGACGATGATCGAGAGAACGAACATGAACGGAATGTTGGTGCGCAGCTTGCGCGACCACAGCGTCGTCAGCGGAATGAAGAGGTTGAACGTGCACAGCAGCCAGTAAGACCAGCCCATCGGCCCGAAGGCCCGGTTCCAGAACGTGAAGGCCTCCCAGTGGTCCGCCGAGTACCAGGCCATGAAGGCTTCCATGCCGTACCCGTATCCCACGATGAAGCCGGTCACCAGCATCAGCTTGCCCATGTTATCGATATGGCGCTCGGTGACGAGTTGCTCCAGGTGATAGTACTTGCGCAGCGGAATGGCCAGGGTAAGCACCATGGCGAAGCCGGAGTAGATGGCGCCAGCGACAAAGTATGGCGGAAAGATCGTCGTGTGCCAGCCGGGAAGAACCGCGACTGCGAAGTCGAAGCTGATGACGGTGTGGACGGAGAGCACCAGCGGCGTGGCCAGGCCGGCCAAGAGCAGCGAGGCCGACTCATACCGCATCCAGTGGCGAATCGATCCGCGCCAGCCCATGGAGAGCATTCCGTAAAAATACTGCGCCGCCTTCGATTGTGCCCGGTCGCGGAAGGTTCCGAAGTCCGGGATCATGCCGACATACCAGAAGACCACCGAGATCGTCGCGTAGGTCGAGACCGCAAAAACATCCCACAGCAGCGGAGAGCGGAACTGCGGCCAGACGGTCATGGTGAAGGGAAGGGGCAGGAGCCAGTATCCCAGCCAAGGACGGCCGACGTGAATCAGCGGAAACAGGCCGGCGCACATGACCGCAAAGATCGTCATGGCCTCGGCGAAACGGCTGATCGAGTTGCGCCACTGCTGCTTGAACAACAGCAGGATGGCCGAGATCAGCGTGCCCGCGTGGCCGATGCCGATCCACCAGACGAAGTTGATGATGGCGAATCCCCACGCCACCGGCTGCGTAATCGCCCAGATACCGACGCCGACCAGGAACAGCCAGGTCACGGCCACCAGGAGCATCGTTGCGCCCGCGCCGGCCACCACGAAGTAGGCAAACCAGCCCAGCGGCGTGCGCGGGGTGAGCACGATGCTCGAGATCTTCTCGGTGATCGACCGGAAGGTCTGGTTGAGGCCGACGACCCGAAACTCTCCGGTTGCGGGATCAATACCAGGGTCTTTGATTTTCTGTTCGCTGGTCGCCATCGCTGATTCAGCCCTTGGCCGGCGCAACTTCAACCGGCGTTTCTTCGAGTTCGGGATTCGGGTTCAGAACTTCAGCCACATAGGTGGTCCGTGGGCGTGTGTTGATATCGGCAATCACCTGGTAGCTCCGCTCCATCGCGCGCAGCTTGGCTACCCGGCTCGCCTTGTCGTTGATATTGCCGAAGGTAATGGCCTGCGCCGGGCATGCCTGCTGGCAGGCGGTCACAATCTCGCCGTCGCGAACCAGGCGGTTCTCCTTATCGGCCTCAATCTTGGCCGCCTCGATGCGCTGCACGCAGTAGCTGCACTTCTCCATCACGCCGCGCGAGCGGACGGTGACATCCGGATTGCGCATCAGCGCCAGGCTCTGCGTCTCGTAATCGGAGTAGAGCAGGAAGTTGAACCGGCGCACCTTGTACGGACAGTTATTCGAGCAGTACCGCGTGCCCACGCAGCGGTTATAGACCATCATGTTCAGGCCTTCGGGCGTGTGCACCGTGGCGCCCACCGGGCAAACCTGCTCGCAGGGAGCGTTCTCGCAGTGCTGGCAGGCCATGGGCTGGAAGTGCGCCCGTGGCGCGGAGAGATCACCTTCATAGTAGGTATCGATGCGCAGCCACTGCATGTCGCGGCCGATGCGCACCTGCTGCTTGCCCACCACCGCGATATTGTTTTCGGCATAACAGCTCACGATGCAGGCATTGCAGCCCGTGCAGCTATTCATGTCCACCGACATGGCCCAGGCATAGGCTTCGTTGTATGTCCAATTCGGGAACAGCGAGGTGCCGGGATTCGGCGTCTCGTGATTATCGCCCTCGTGGGCAAAGTTCGGATTCGCCTTGAACTCTTCGAGTGTGGCGTAGCGAATGATGCCGCGCGGACCCAGCGCCTCATCGCCTTCGAGCGAGTTATCGCCCGTTCCCTGCCCCAGGAGAAACTTCGCGCGATGGTCCTGGTAGTGGCTCTTGGTGATCGCCACGCCCCACTTGCCGTCCACTTTGCGGATCGCTCCGGTCGCATAGAACGGAGCCCAGGTATTGCGGATCAGGTAGGCGTTGAATCCCTGGCCGGAACCCACACGGCCGGCGAACTCGCGCCCGTAGCCAAGGTAGACCGTAACCGAATTGTCAGGATGGCCGGGAGCCACGATCACCGGGGCCTTCACGCGTCCGCCGCCCACGCTTAGCTCAACAATATCTTCTTCTTCAAGGCCCAGCCTGGTCAGCGTTGCGCCGGAAACGATCGCCGCATTGTCCCAGCTCAGGCTGGTTACCGGCTTGGGCAGCTCCTGCAGCCAGCCCACATTCGACCAGCGCCCATCGTAAATTGTCGGATCGGGGCGGAAGATGATCTCGATCGAATCTTTCGGCACTGGCGCCGGAACCTTCGGGTACATGGGCGTCGAATGGGGAAGATTCGCATCGATCGCAGCAAACGCTGTACCCGCAATCCAGCCATCGTGCAGTGCCTTGCGCCATCCGGTTTCAAAGTCACCCTTGATCACCGGCTTCCACGTCTCCCGCACCGCCTCGTAAGAGCTAAGCATCGGATTGTCGAGCAGCGCCTGGAAGAAGTCGTGCGCGCTCCGGCCGCCATAGAGCGGATCGATCAGCGGCTGCACAATCGAGACCGTCCCGTCGTAAGCCCGCGCGTCCGACCAATATTCGAGATAGTGCGCCGCGGGAATGTGCCAGTGAGAGACCTGCCCGGTCTCATCCACATGCGAACCGAGATGCGCTACGATGCTCGCCTTGTTGAAGGCCGATGCAAAATCAAGATCGGCCGGCGCGTCATAGATGGGATTGGCGTTGAGGATGACCAGCCAATCCACCTTGCCCGCGTTCAAATCCGCAACCAGGCTCTTGAAATCCGCCAGTTGATCCGACGGCAATGGGATTGCCGTCTCCTGACTCGCCATTACCGTCTTGCCAAGATTGCCCAGCGCATTATTGATGGCCAGCGCCAGCCCCGCAACCGACGGTTGCTGATACAGCCCGGGAATCACCGCACTCTTGCCCGCATTGGCCTTCAGCTCCTTGGCCAGTGCGGCTAAATATTTCTGCTGCTCTGCGCTCCATGCATAGCTCGGCGCGCTCACGCCGCTCACACCGACAGCCGCAGCCAGCGCCGCCGCAAAAGCCGGAATCTCGCTCGCGCGCAGGCCCAGCCGGTGCTCTGCTTTGAACCCTGTCGTTGTCGGCGCGCTCTCGACCGTATATAGCCGGTTCATGCCGTTTTCCGGCTGCTTGCGCCGGTCGGCATAATCGCGAACGAGCCTGTGGAAGCCGGGATACGACGCGCTTGAGAGAAAATCCGCATCGAGCGAAACAATCACATCCGCAGCGCTCAGATCGTACTGCACGTTCAGGCCGCCCACGAGGAAGGTTCCCGCCAGAGCCGGATCGTATTGCACCAGCTTCGCCTTCGGATACGCCTTCTCGACTGCTTGCCACTGCCGCGCCAGCGTCGGAGATGCGATAGCCGAACTCAGGAAGTAGATGCCGGTGCCGTCCTTCGTCGAAGCCACCTTATCGCGGAAGGCTTCGGCAAATTCCTCCCACGCGCGGCCCTCGCCACGATAGGTCACATGCTGCGAGCGATCGGGATCATAAAGCGCCAGCAGCGACCCCTGCGAATAGGGGTCGGAGCCGCCGCGGTTGTACGTGTGCTCGGGATTGCCGTCGACCTTGATGGGCCGGAACTCGCTCGACTTCACCAGCAGCGGCACCGCGCCCGTCGTGAAGGGGTGCGCGGTCGCAAAGTACATCGGCTTGCCCAGAACCAGATCTTCGGGCGCCTTCACGTAGGGATAGATCGGCTCATCGGGCTGCTTGGTGCAACCGGCCAGACCGGCCAGCGCCATCGAAGCGCCCATCAGCTTCAAGAAGCCGCGCCGCGAGACGGGATCGATCCACTCCTGCGCCGAGCCGGGAAACTCCTTCTCTACCGCCGCGCGAAACTCCGCCGTATCCGCCAGCTCATCCAGCGACCGCCAGAGCCTTTTACCTTTTAGGCCCTTCAGCTCTTTGCGAACCGCATCCAGGGTCATCGGCACCCGCTCATCAGCACTCCCCATCGCGCCCTTCACCGCCTCTGCGGCCGTCTTCCTTCCGTTTCCGCTCATCGGTGGCACACCTCGCAGCTAGTCAGGTCCTTCGGCGTACGAATGTTGTAATGATCCACGAGGAAGTGACCGAGTTCGTCCTGGCTGGTGAATTTCTGGAATTGAATCTGGACCGGCATCGCGTTTGCGGCGACGGCCTCGCTTGCACCACCCGTCAAAGTAGCGGCTTGGGCAGCGGATTGGACGGCGGGCCGGAACAGCGCCAGCGGTTTCAATGACGCAGCGACATCTGCGTTCCCGGCCGGATCGGTTCGCGTGCAGCTCACGCTCTGCGCAGTAGGCACACCATATTGATCGCTTATAGAAGCGCACCATACCGGCTTGTCTTCCGATGGCCGCTCCCACGCCATGTTGTAGATCTGGGCTGTCGGGCGCAGGTTCTTGGCCGGGTTACGATGGCAATCGAGACACCACTCCATCTGCAGCGTGTTCTGCGCGTACATGAGCGGCATCTCGTCGACCTTGCCGTGGCAGGTCGCGCAGCCGATGCCCTTGTTCACATGGATTTCATGATTGAAGTAGACGAAGTCAGGCAGGTCGTGCACCTTGGTCCAGACAATGGATTGGCCCGTGTACCAGCTATTGCGGACCGGCTCGAGCAACTGCGCATTCGTCCAGATCTGCGCATGACAGTTCATGCAGGTGCGCGTAGGAGGAATGCCTGCGTAGCTCGACTTCTCGACCGTCGTGTGACAGTACTGGCACTGCAGCCCCAAACCCTGCACGTGATGCTTATGACTGAAGGGAACCGGCTGATCCGGGCGCTGCCCCTGCCGCGTGACCCACGGTGAACGTTGCAATTGATCCAGTGTGATTCCCAGAGCAATCACGATCAACCCCGTTAGCACCAGGCTCATGCGTGCCAGTGCATTGGAGCTGCGGTCGAAGATTTGCGGCATTATTGTACCCTGCTTGATTTTTCTGTCTGGATGCGACCGCTGTGCCGGCAGTCACACAGGTTATGTACAAAAATTGCTCGTGAACAAACAAGAACTTTTACGGCGCAAAAGTCCGAAAATTCACTATATCAGCCCAGACCGGGCACGCAAGAGCTCCGTGATGCACAGCACTGAAAAAATCGAGTGCAAAAATGGTACGCATAATCACTGAAAAGAAAAAATTTGCGCGATCTGCTGTGGGAAGGAATAACTTCTCTTATTCCTCACCGCGCACGTACCAGAAGCTGGGATATCTTCGCGCCGCTGCGCCGATCCGCTTCCTGTTGTCCCGCTCGTGCTGGAAATATCGAAGCCGAGCCCTTCAGAATCGCCGCTCCTGCTCCGGCTTTTTCACGGCCTCAGCGAAAGAACTGCCTGCTGAGGCCTGCGGCCAGCCTACGATCACGAAAAATACATCGAGAATAAACAAACCAATTGCCACATCATTAAAGAGCACGGCCTGGGGCAGATTCGCCCAGAGCTGGTTGGCGGCCCAAAACAGAAAGGCAGCCGCCAGCAGGATCGCCTTCGCGCATTCCGTAGGCGCGGGCCGGCGTGTCATCTGATAAGCAAGGTAGGCGAACGCGATCATGGCCAGTGAAAAAGCGGCCAGAACATCGTGACTCCGGACGGGAAACAGTTCCGGAGAAATATCCCAGACGAATAATGCTGCCACGGCCGCAAGCGTGATGATGCCAAGAAGGACAGAAAAAAATTTAACGACCTCATCCAAACGGATGCCCATAGGCCATTATTGCCCGCACGATGAAAAGAAACAGTAAAGGAGTAATGGGCCGCTCGACGCGAATGCCAGGTGCCGGGTGCCCCAGGTCTCATCGTCGCTCACCGAGCACGACAGGGGGTGCCCCAGGTCTTCCGCCGTGGCGGACCGCGGCGGATGAGACCTGGGAAAGCACAAATCCCACCCAAGCACTGTCATCCTGAGCGAGTCGCCGCGGCGACGAGTCGAAGGATCTGCGGTTGCTCCTGGCGAAGCTCAAGGCTGGAAACGACGATGCTTTGACGCCTTGATGAGCGTATTGTCCGTGAAGCTGCGAGACGAACCGCAGATGTTTCGACTTTCCGCCGCGGCGGACTCCGCTCAACATGACAGCGCTTGAATTACTTTTCAGCAACTTCGAGTTGGTCTATATGTTGATACAGCCTGACAGAAAGCACATCTAGCCCCTGAGGAATGTGCGTTCAAACTGAGCCACGACCAGAAGACCTGCCGCCTTCAATCCT
>JASHQE010000133.1 GCA_030037705.1 Acidobacteriaceae bacterium
CGACATATAGCCTGGTGAACCATGGGCAAAAAGCAGCGGATTCTCAATCATTCGGTGCCAGACGTGACGAACCGCAGATGTTTCGACTCTCCGCTCAACATGACAGTGCTTGTTTTGTCTGTCAACTACTTAGAGCGGTTCCCGAATTAACGTCGGCTCTTTGAGGGGCATCGAAGGTGGCCTTTTCTTGAAGAAAAGGCCACTTGAATGTGTGGCTTCGGTCTACACCAATTCGGAAACCGCTATAGCCTCGGCCTATATGTCGATATGGCCTAGAGGGCTGGCAAATTTGTCATCGGTGATTCGGAAATATTGAACAATATTGAACCAGGACGTGAAGCCTTCCATGAGGCACAAAGCAATCTCCCTGTACATGCGAGACGGATGATTGAGGATAAGAACACAGCCTCTATGGCAATCCGGCTGCGGAGCCCTTGAAGTTGAGCATCGCCGTGATGGAATTCAGATCGAGTCCCACGCCAATCGCAAATCCCACGTGCTCCTGCGTAAACGGAGTGATGGTGGTTCCCGGAACAGCAGCGGTATTCACCGACAGTCCATTCGGAAGCACCGTCTTGTGCGCACTCGCAATTCCCGCATAAAAATCGAGTCCTCCGATCGGCTCCCAATTGATACCGCCCATCGCGTTCCCTAGCGAGGTTACGGAGGTGGCGAGCAGCATTGAAGGCAGCAGGTTGCGCCCGAAGTTCGCATAGCCGAGCCGGCGCGGATAGTAATCGTGCCCCAGGGGAAACCATGTCAATCCTGCCATCCCCGCCACCTGCCACTCCGTCTGCTGCGTCTGAACAACACACGTGTACGACACGGGAGAGCTGGCGCTTTGGGTAGACGACACGGGCACTGGAACCGTCTTCCCTCCACACGTCCCGGTATAGCCGGTTGGACTGCTTGAGCTGGCTACGGCGTATGTGGGAGACGCTTGCACGCCAAAGCTCGCAGTCGGAATGTGGATCAGCAGTGAGCCGCCTATCAGGTTGAAGTTGGCGAGGCGATGCATCTGGATATGGATGATCCTCGTCGCATGGGCCGGCGTGCTGGTGCTTGCCGTACCCGGCGTCAGCGGCACCGCATTGGCAGTCATCGTTGGCGTGATTGTTCCATTCGCGTTAGCCAGCGTAAATGGCGTATACCCGCGCTGAACAACCACCGAGACCTTTACATCCGAGTTTTGCTGCAGGGGCAGCAGCACGTCAGTGTGTTCGATAAGGGATTCATCATTCCAATGATTCATCATGTCGTAGACTGCGGTGGTCATCCTATCGATATCCCTTAGCCCATCTCGCAGCGTATTCAGATGATGATTCAACTGTATGAGTTCGCACCCTGCAAATGCCTCGAAGTTGTCGGGGTCCGTCGCCGTGACTTGGTCAGATTGGGCGTAGTGCTCTCCGGACTCTATTTTGGGGCACACCAAATCGCCGGGGTTCGCCGCTGCTATTAAGAGTTGAATTTGTCCTTTGTAGGAGTTCCAGAAATCGGTGAGTTTTTGTTTTTCAAATGCGCTGCACAACGGCTGGTCACCCGCGGGGCTCGACCCGTTTATTCCGAGAGAGTTCAAAGCGTCCCGTATGGCTTTTACGCGATCTTGCACGGTCTTTCCCTGGGCGTCCTTCTTATCGTGCGGTATCAGCGCGATCTGATCGTCGCTCAGCGAACTCACCTGGGAGACGCCCAAATTGCCAATCGTATCGAAGGTAATATTCTTCAGATCGTCCGGGCTTAGTTTTCCAGGCTGAAGTGCCGGTTGGACTCCTCGGCAGTTTGTCTGGTCTGCGCCCAGCTTCGCCAAGTCCAGAATGCCGGTCAGGGCCGAGAAGTTGTTTAGGAGCGTAAGCGCATTGGATGCGTATGCCTGGCTAGACAGTGCGCTGGCCAGTGTCGAGATCTGCGCGTCGACGTTCTGAATATCGATCAAATCCCGGTCGAACGCCACGTAGTCGCCGGGGTATTTCCGATCGTGCGCCACAGCCTCCAAGGCGCGATTGAGCGTGTAAATCACGCCTTCGACCGATCCCGGAGCGCTCTGCTCGCGTACCTCCTCTTCCGACTTAGCATTGTCGTAAGGCTCTCCCAGAGTCCGATCAATGAGCCGACTGAGCTCCGCTGCGTTTCGCGCCACCGAATAGAACAACAGTGCAACCTGTTTGCCTGACGCGGAGACCGCTGCCGGAGTATAGCTCGGATATTTTCCCGGAGTCTGGTCCTCACTTCCCAGGGCTCCCGGAGTGATTCCGGATACTGACAGAGACGGCAGCGCGGGTGGCGCTCCCAGGCCCAGTCCCGGCAACATGGTCGTGCCGCCCGTCGGCACCCCGCTTTGCAGAGTATCAAAGGTGGTCGAAAGGGCAGCCGGCGGAGTCACAGGAGATACGCCACGGACATCCGCCACCCCCTCAGGCAAGCCGTTCACCGCTGTCGTCACGCTCACCACGTCGGTAAAGCGGAACTGGCAGATCCTTACAGCAACCTTCTCCTTGGTATAAATCACCGGCAAAAAGCTGTCTGGCTCATTGAGCGGGTAAGTCCGCTCCTCGAGCCCACGGCTATCCAGCACATGGTGATAATCGCTCCAAGAGCCTTTATTCGTTTTGGCGTTATATTCGATCACGATATAGTCGTTGGCGATCAACGGGCGGCCACTCGCGTATTCCGGCACCACGAGCGTGTCGCTGTGGCTCGCTGGATCTAAGCTGGCCGAAATAGGGCACACACTGTCTTCGGCCAGCGCATGATGCGGCAGAGCCAGAACGGACGACATCGCGAACAGGCAACAGAGCGCAAGCCTGGCAATAGACCGATGCAAACCCCGGTCAGCGTAGCGGGGAGCCACGATATCCGTGGCGCCGAAGGGTAAGCCAGAATTCTCTAGAGCTTTGCGGGAAGTCATGCATTTGCCTCCGAAAAGAATCGTTGCGGCATTCCATAGTGCTCGATGAGTTCGAGTCATGAAAACACAGAGAGATGCCATTTCTCCTCACCCTGACGTTGACAAAAAGAGATTCCCGGCCCAAAGCGGGCATAGAATCCCAAACGAATCCCACGTCGGCACAGCGGGACCAGTAATTGCCGACAACTGCTAAGAACTAGCTGGATCTGAGGAGAAATGAGCAATCCGCAAAGCGCGCAAAATCGCTTCCTGATATCTGAGCAGTTAACTAATGCGGGGGGAATGGAGGAATCATCCGATAACATGCGGTCCGTGTCAAGCAAAAAACTCCGCAGTTATCTCTCTCAGGAATCGAACATGAATGGAACCGATAATGATTGGTGCCTGGTTCTGCTTGCCTTGAAATGTCTGGCAGTGGGTCAGTTTAGAGAAAGGCCGAGCGGGG
>JASHQE010000134.1 GCA_030037705.1 Acidobacteriaceae bacterium
AAAGAAGAAAGCCCCCTCCAAACCGGATATGGAGCCGGATGCTCCGGAGCTGCCTGATCCACCGAGTTCCAGCGTCCACTTTCCCGAAGTCATCGGCAAGACCGTAGCCCGTCTCTACTACGTCAACGACGCGCCGAACGACTGGCAGTCGTTGGATATGTGCTTTACCGACGGCACGTTCTTCTCGCTTGAGCTGATGCCGCGCGTGGACGCGCGCGCCTGCTACGAGAAATTGCTCAGCGACGGTGTGGAGACGATCCGGAACTATGGGATCATTCCGGGCAACGCCCCGGGGGACGGTGGCGGATGAGCCGGATAGCGCGCGCCGCAAATGCTGGGTGCCCCAGGTCTCAGGGAATTAAATCCAGCACGAAAATGGGTGCCCCAGGTCTCGTCCGCCGCGGTCCGCCGCGGCGGACGACCTGGGAGAGCACGATGCTAAAGGTACAAATTCATGCGGTCGCGGACCTAGAAGTCTATATGCGCTCGGGCTGCAGGAATGTAAACCGGGCCGCGGTCGCGATTATAGCCGGGATGGGCAATGTAGGACCCGCCCAACATCCCGAAGAGACCACGCCACAGATGGGCGTTGTAGTACCACTCGACGATATCTTCGCGGCCATAATTCAGGTTGCCATCGCCGAGCAGAAAACCGAGACCGCCGTAGTGCAGATAATTCTGGTGGTCTTTCTTGATCGCATTCGAGACAAATGCGACACCGAATTTATCGTTGGAGCGGCGCCAGTCATGGCCGTTGTAGTCGCCTCCGAAGAGGATGGTCTGGCCGACCTCGGTATAAGCGAAGGACTCATGCTGGTCCTCGTTCCAGCCAAATCGTCCAAAGAGCCGCAGACTGTCGGTCACCTCCTGCTCTGTATTCAGCCCGAAGCCGTACTTCACTGTTCCAAAGCGCTCGGTCGCGGTGATGTCCGGCGTTGTGACCTGGCCGGAAAGATACTGCTGCACAGACTCGCGGTAGTCGCCCATGTGTGCGTGGTTCACGTAGCTCAGAACCCGCACCGCGCCCTCGCGTTTGGGACTGAGCAGCCGGGCGAAAAGGCCCTTGCGCAATTCGAACTCCCAGTTCTGGCCGTTGGCGCGGTTGAAGGCCCAGTCAAGATCGATGCCGTTGGCGATTACCGGCATGGCGAAGATGCCGTACCGTGCCGACCACACTTTGTCGTCGTACTCCAGGATGCCCCCGACCGTATAGCCGCGCGTGTCGGCCGCGTAATCCCAGGCCCCGTTGTTATCGATCGTCCAGTTGGTGAACTGAAGATGGCTGTCGGTCCCGACGGAGTTGATATCGAAGGTATCGGGCAAGCTCATCTTGCCAATGCGGATTTCGAAGCGGCGGAGGGGAACCTCCGTCGCGAGGGCCAACGGCGAGCGATCCTGGCTGGCCATCCTGTTCGTGAGGCCAATGATCTGGTGGATCTCGCCGCGCGAGAGATAGGGCGCGGTGCTCAGGTTGGGATTGCGCACTACGTCGAGATTCGTTTGGCCGGCCAGGCCCAGTGCCTCGGAGATGCCACGCCCGCCGGCATTCTCGAAGTCGACAATCAGGTCAGTGTTGTAACGGGTATTGGGGCGCAGTTGGTAACCGGCGTAGAGCGTCGCCACTTCGGAGGCTTTGTACTCCAAGATATCGCGCAGGCTGTTTGTGTCCTCGTAGGGGGAGTGAAAATGACCGTGCATCTGAAAGATGCTGTTCGCCTGCCCGGAGACCCAGTAGCGAGCGTCCTCCGAGTGCGGAAGCATGGTTAGAACCGAATTGTCCTCCGACGGCGGATCGGGAATACGAGCATTCCCGTTGTCCGCGCCTGCGCCGCCCCGTGAGTCGTTCACAAGAAATACCTGCGCGGGCTGCCGAAAGGCCTGCAAGTCAAAGGGAGCCTGCGCTTCGGGCGCGTTCGGCAACTCTCTCGGCGACTGGGCGCAGAGGCTCCGGGCGCAGGTTGCTGCCAGAATCGCCGCAAGCGAGAAGCCAAAAGCTCGCCGCGCGGAAGTGCAACCAGACGGATTGGGCAGGCGGGCGCGCATTAGAATGGGAAAGGGATGACTATACCCCCACTGGGTTAATACTATACCCCCGGTCGGTACTGTCTATGAAGGAGTGATGAAAAATGTCGCACCAGGAACGGGAAAAGTTAAAGCTGCTGCAGCGGTTGAGGAAGGTTCGCGGGCAACTGGACGCGGTGGAGCGCTCGCTGGCCAGCGATGAAGACTGCGGGGGCCAACTGATGCTGCTAGCCGCTGTGCGGGGCGGCGTCAATGGCCTCATGGCTGAAGTTCTGGAGACGCACATCCGCTTCCATCTGGTGGACGGAGCCAAGGAGCAGATTGCTCCGGAATTGGCGGAAGACCTGATCGATCTGGTGCACGCATATCTCAAGTAAGGCCGCATTCTCGAGGGCGTTGTCTGCGCATAAAGATCCCTGCCACTGATCTTCGAGATACCGACCCGTGCTTATGGTAGCGGCCACATGGGTTACGGAATATTAAGGCTGGTTGAATCGGATGGCAGATGTCAGCAGCGATTCGTGAAGGTCTCTAGAACTGGTTGCATAAATGGTTTCGTAACAGGGCACGACTTGAGTCGTGCCGCAAAAGCCTCATGAACACTGGGGCTTTAGCCCCTGAGGGAAGTTTCTTTACTAACCAGACCATTTATGCAACCAGCTCTAGGCCGTATCGACATATAGACCAACTCTAAGTTGCTGAAAAGTAAGCCAAGCACTGTCATGTTGAGCGAGTCGCCGCGGCGACGAGTCGAAACACCTGCGGTTCGTTTCGTGCCGCACGCATTCAATGGAAAACTTGCTAACCCACCACCCAACGCTGCTCAAGTAACCTGAGCTGTTATCCCGCCTGGTGGCTCGCAATGTATGAAACTTACAAATGCTTTAAAGTAACCAGCACAGGAAGATGATCGGTAAGCTTGAAAGCCTCCTCATAGCTCA
>JASHQE010000135.1 GCA_030037705.1 Acidobacteriaceae bacterium
GACTATAGCCCCGTGCTTCAGCATGGGGTATCGTGGCAATGGTGCGCGTTCCAGTCCCGTAGGGACGATGCCGATTCTCATCCCTTGCAGATCGCGCGCCCAGTTGCGTTTTGTCCCACTGTCCCTACGGGACGCGCATTCTATAACGAATTTCCATATCCCAACCCCACGCTGAAGCGCGGGGCTAAAATCCATTGCGCCTACGGCGCACATGGCTTCACGTCGTACCAATCTCGATTCAGTTCAACCCACGCCGCCTTTACAAAGACAACCGCAGATGTTTCGACTCTCCGCCGCGGCGGACCGCGGCGACTCGCTCAACATGACAGCGCTTGAATGATCGGCAGGCTTTCGACTACGTCCGCCAAAGCGGACTTCGCTCAGGATGACAAATTCAGATCGATACGAAAATGGGGACCCGGCAATCCAGTCACATCAGCCTGCGCCTTACCAGGTCCAGCGCCTGCTGCGCGGCCCATTCGCGGATGCGCTGGCGGTCGCCGCGGAAGGTGCGGTTGATGGCGTCGGTCTTTTGCGCATCGGAGACGGCGATGTGAACGAGGCCGACAGGCTTTGATTCCGTCGCACCGGTAGGGCCGGCGATGCCGGTGACGCCGAGGCCGATCGTGGCGCCGGTGCGCAGGCGGATGCCGTTGGCGAGGGCCCGCGCGACCTCTTCACTCACGGCGCCGTATTGCGCGACGAGATCGGCGGAGACGCCGGCGAAGGCCTGCTTGAGCGCATCCGAATAGACGACGGCGCCTCCCAGGAAAGAACGCGAGCTGCCGGGCACCGCGGTGATGCGCTCGGCGATCAGGCCGCCGGTGCAGCTTTCCGCGACGGCGAGCGTAGCCTGGCGCAGGCCCAGATAGTAGAGCACGATTTGTTCAAGCGATTCGCCTTCGGAAGAATAGAGCCATTCTTCGAGCGCCTCTTCCAGCTTGCCGGCAAGCTCATCGACGCGCTGCTGCGCCGTTTCGAGGGTGGGTCTGGCGCACTGGAGTGTGACCTGGATGTCGCCGGCGTGGGCGAGGATCGTGACGTCGACGTCAGGGTATGTGGTGTAGATAGGCGCGATCAGCTTGTCGGCCTGCGATTCGGCGATCATCGCGGCTTTGAGCGTGCGTGAGGCGATGGCGCGCGGCGGGACGAGTTCCTGGAGGCGGGTAAGGCACTCGGCGTCAAAGAGCGGGCAGCACTCATGCGGAGGGCCGGGCAGAAGGAAGACGAGCTTGCGATAGCCTTCGAAGACGGTGTCGAGGAATTGTCCTGGCGCACTGCCATTGGGATTGGACAGCAGGGTTGCGCCTTCGAGCACGTCGGCCTGCTTGAGATTATTTTGCGGGATGGGGATGCGCCAGGTGGCGGCGCGGGCGTGCAGCGCGGCCACCTGCGTGGCGTCGCGGCGGAGGGCGAGCCCCATGGATTCGGCGACGGCCTCGCGGGTGAGGTCGTCTTCTGTGGGACCGAGGCCGCCCATGATGAGGACGACGTCTACGCGGCCGAGCGCGGCGCGAATGGCGTTGACGAGGTCCTTGCGGCGATCGCCGACGATGGTTTTGAAGGCGACGAGGACGCCGATCGAGTTGAGCTGCTGGGTGAGATAGAGCGAATTCGTGTCCTGGCGATGCGGAGTGAGCATCTCAGAGCCGACGGCGATGATTTCGGATTTCATAAGGCAGCAATCAGGGGTAAGAGATCAGGGATCAGGTTTCAGTTGTCCATGCACGGATCCGCAGTTGTCAACTTGATAGGATGCGTGCGGATATCGGCTTGCTCCCATTATTCCTTATCGAAGCCGGTGTTGGAATGCAGAGGAGTGCGTGGAAAACGAGAGCTTGTTGCTTAGAAAAGTTCGAGACCTTCGACACCGAGGTCCACTTCGTGGACGGCCTCGTGTGTGGCGAGGACGGCGGAGCCAAGCGGCGAGAAGGCGATGCCGACGAGGTTGGGCCCGGCAAGGGCGAGCGAGGCCTTGCCGCCGGGCGTGATGCGGACCACGCCACGCTGGCCATGCAGGCAGGCGGCGACGTAGAGATCGCCAGCGCGCGAGAGCGCCATACCTTGCGGACGGCCCAGACCGCGATACCAGGCGCGCGTGTCGCCATTGGGTTCAATGGCCCAGATGGCCTCATTCGACGAAAGCGTGGGACCGGTGACGAAGAGCGTGCCGGCGGTATTGACGGCCAGGTGATAGGCCGCTACGGAGGGCTCCAGCGTAGCGTGGACAAAGATCTGGCGCTGGGGATTGATTTTGAAGATGGTGCCGCTGCGGTCGCCAACGAAGAGATTGCCCTCGGCGTCAAAGGCGGCGCCGGTAGCCACGCCCATGCCTTCAGCGTAGACGGTGAACTCGCCGGCCGGGTCGATGCGGTAGACGTTGCCCTCGGCGCGCGAGGTGACGTAGAGGTCGCCGTCCGGTGAAAAGGCCAGGCCGGTGGCATTGAGAATGCCGGTGACAAAAGGAGTGCCGCGGCCATCCGGGCTGATGCGCATGATGGAGACCGGCGTCTGCTTGCCGCGCTGGCCGGAGATGGTGGCATAGATCATGCCGGAGCGGCTGACGGCGGGATTGGTGACAGGGTGAAGGCCATCGCCGAGCTGGCGGGCGATGCGAATGGGCACAATGTTGCCTGCACCGGCAGGGCTGCGGACCTCGATCAGTCCCGAGGACACGTTTTCAGGGACACGGAACATGAGCCGGGTGGGCCGGCTCATGAGAATATGCGCGGGTTCGCCATCGACCAGGACGGCGGGCGGGCCGAAGGAATGAGGACCGAGATTTGTGCCGGCGAGTTCGACTTCGCCCAACGGGAGAGCCGCAGACGGAGTGACATTGTCAATGCGCGGAACCGGAACGGCTGCGGGTTGAGCGGGGATGCGAGCCATGAGTTCTTAGTACCAGATGCGCCCAAGCGACGCTATACCCAAAGCATACAGCCCGGCGGCCACATCGTCGAAGACGATGCCCCATCCTTCGGGAAGGCGTTCGAGCCGGCGTACCGGAAAGGGCTTCGTGATATCGAAGAGCCGGAAAAGCACCAGCGCAGTGAGGGCGTGGGACCAGTCGATCGGGCAGAAGAGCAGGGCAATCCACTGGCCGATGACCTCGTCGATGACCACAAAGCCGGGATCGTGCCGGCCGGATTCGCGGGCGGCAATGGTGGCTGCGGGAATACCAAAGATCAACGCCAGCGCGATGCCGGCGAGCAGGGCGGCAAGCAGTACGCGCGGATTGAGATGAACAGCCCAGGCGGCAACAGCCCACAGGAGTACCGCGGCCATCGAGCCCCAGGTGCCCGGGCCGGGTTTGAGGCGGCCGGCGCCGAAGAAGGTAGCGACGGCGAAGGCCCAGATTGTTTTTTCAGGATTTTGTGATGCGGAGGAGCCTTCAGTTCTCATGCGGGCCTTTGTCGCGGTTCTGGCCCGAGAGATTCTGGCCTGACCCGCCCAGGTCTTCGAGAACTTCGGGATCGAGGACCGGTGAGCTGATCTTGTAGACGCCCGTGGCCCACTTGCCCAGATCGATCTTGCGGCAGCGATCGGAGCAGAAAGGGAAGTCTTCGTCTTTGGGCTGGACGAGCTGGCCGCAGGTAGGGCACTGGAAGACTTTGGCGGAATTTTTCTTTGCGGGCATGGGCGCGTTTCCGATTCAGTCTACAGCGCGGAGAGGATGCGCGCGACCACATCGTAGTCGTGGGCCTCGGTGATTTCCGCCCGGTAGAAGCGGCCGGCTTCGAGGGCTTCGAGATCGCCGAAGTCGTTGAGGAAGACTTTGCCGTCGATCTCGGGAGCATGATATTGCGTGCGGCCTTCCCACAAAAGATCTGTTTCTTCGGAGGGGCCTTCGGCGAGCAAAGTTACTTCACGGCCGATCCACTGCTGCTTGGCGCGACGCGAGATGGATTGCTGCAGCTTCATGAGCCGGCGCTTGCGTGCCTCGATGGTGCGCTTGGGGACCTTTGCATCGAGCGCGTGCGCGCCGGAGCCCTCTTCGTCTGAATAACTGAAGACGCCGAGCCAGTCGAAGTGCGCAGCGGTGATGAACTCCTCCAAAATCTCTACGTCGCGAAGCGACTCGCCGGGGAAGCCGACGATGAAGCTGGTGCGCAGCGCGATGTCTGGAACGGCGGCACGGACCTTCTCCAAAGTCTTCAAAAAAATGTCGGCGCCGGCGCCGCGCTTCATGCGCTTCAACACATCGGGAGACGCGTGCTGCAGCGGCACGTCGAGGTATTTGCAGATGTTGTCGTGCTTCGCGATCGTCTCGAGCAGCTTGCCGGTGATGCGGTTGGGGTAGGCGTAGAGAAAGCGCAGCCAGCGCAGGCCTTCGATGCGGGCGAGGGCGTCGAGCAGCGTGGCCAGGCCGTCTCTCAGGCCGAGGTCTTCGCCGTAGCACGTGGTGTCCTGGCCGATGAGCGTGATCTCCTTGACGCCGCTGGCAACGAGCCGCTGCGCTTCGGCGACCACAGACTCGAAGCGACGGGAGCGGAACTTGCCGCGCAGGTTGGGGATCACGCAGAAGCTGCAGGGGTGGTCGCAGCCCTCGGCAATTTTGATATACGCCGAGGCGCGCGGTGTCGAAAGCAGGCGCGGCGTGGTTTCGTCGTAGAGATACGTGGGCAAAAGGTGCGCAGCCCCTTGCCACAAATCGCGGCTGAAGCGGCCTTGGCGCTCGCGGTGTTCGCCCTCTGGCCGGAAGCGTACCTCGGGGGCTAAAGCCCCGTTTGATCTGGCAGTCTCGTTGTACGGGCTAAAGCCCGTACCCTTCAGGGTATCTTCGTTTGGCACGGAATGGGTTTCTGGCGATTTATGTGTGCCGGCCTGCGACTCTTTGCCGGGCCGCATCTCCGCGTGGACACTGGTGAGGATGGTGAAGGGTGAGGGCGCGGTTGCCGGAGCGGGAGCAACGCCGGCGGCTTCCAGAATCGACTCCAGTTCGCCGGTGCCGATGACGGCGTCGACTTCGGGAATGTTTTTCCTGATCTCGTCGCGGTAGCGCTCGACTAGGCATCCGGCGACGATCAGTTTCTTGGCCGAGCCCTCGGTCTTATGCCGCGCCATCTCCAGAATAGTATCGACGGATTCCTGCTTGGCGGTGTCGATAAAGCTGCAGGTGTTGACGACGAGGATCTCGGCCTCTTCGGGCCGCGCTGTCAGCCGCGCGCCGGCGCGGTCGAGCAGGCCCATCATCACTTCGGAGTCGACCAGGTTTTTAGGGCAGCCCAGCGAAACAAATCCCACCACAGGACGTGCCGCAGGGGCACTCTTTTCCAGAACTTTACTCACAATTTCATTGTACCGGCTATCCAATTTTCCGGCCCGAACCGGATGGAGTGTACACCCATTGCGCAGACTTTAGAGCGATTCCCGAATTACCGCCGACTTTTTGAGTAACAGGAAAGGTAGCCTTTTCTTAAGGAAAAGGCCAATTGAATGCGTAGCTTCGGTTCACATCCATTCGGGAACCGCTATAGCGGCTCAACTGTCCTTGCGGTAGAGCATGTCGCGCATCGCATTGCGGCGGGCGGCGTTCTGCTCCTTGCCCGCGGCCTGATCGCGGAAGTTGCCGCCGGAGTCTTCGCTGGCCTCCGGCTCGCTGCAACTGGGGCAACGATTGGCAAAGCCCGGCTTGCCGGGCCGCAACTCGAACTCCTCTCCGCACACAACACAGGTTTTAATCGGAAAAGCCATAACCCCATATGGTAGCGAAGCGGTTGGCGGAAGTCGAACGAGATGGCGTTGCTTTGCCGATAAATTGTGAGGCTGCGTCGGTGCTAAAATCAATCAGTGCCGGGTCCTACGCGACGTAATCCCGCCAACCCCGCCAGGTCCGGAAGGAAGCAACGGTAACGGGCTCGTACGGGCGCAGTAGGTCACCCGGTACTTTTTTGGTGCCGAGCGCGGCGGACGAGGCCTGGGAGCACCCAGCTTTTGCTTTTTGGTTCCTTTCTCTTGCCGTGAACAGAGCGGTAAAGACGGGTACAAGAAGATGTTGTATAGGTAATGTTGTTAATGGTTGAGCCGGAGTGCGAACTTCGCTCACTTGCGTTGCTAGGAGAAGTCCATTGAGCCTGACCGTTCGCCCGGTGGTGGGCCGGCGCGCCAAGATCACGGCGCTGGGAACTTACGTTCCTCCCGATGTGATCACCAATCAAGACCTCGAAAAGATGGTGGAGACCAACGATCAGTGGATCGTGGAGCGGACAGGTATCCGTGAGCGTCATGTGCTGGGCAAGGGACTGGGCGTAAGCGATATCTGCGCAGCGGCGGCGAAGAAGTGCCTGGCGGCGCGCGGCATCGCGGCGAGCGAAGTGGAGACGATCATCGTCGGTACGGTAACGCCGGACATGATGTTCCCTTCGACGGCGTGCCTGGTGCAGGACAAGATTGATGCGCCGCATGCATGGGGATTCGACGTTTCCGGCGGATGCTCGGGATTTGTCTATGCGCTGCTTGCCGGGGTGAAGATGGTGGAGAGCGGGACGCACAAAAAAGTGCTCGTGTGCGGCGCGGACGCGAATACGCGGATGACCGACTACACCGACCGCGCGACCTGCGTGCTCTTCGGCGATGGCGGCGGCGCGGTGCTGCTGGAGCCCTGCGAAGAGGGCGAGATCGGATTCATCGATGCGGTGAATGAGATCGACGGATCGGGCGGCGTAAGCCTGAACCTGAAAGGCGGCGGCAGCTTGAATCCGCCCACCCATGAGACCGTCGACAAAAAAATGCACTACATCTACCAGGACGGCCCGGCGGTCTATAAATTTGCCGTGCGCAAGATGGCTGAAGCGACGATGAAGCTGCTCGATCGCAACAGCGTCGCGGGTTCGGATCTCGGATGCTTTATTCCTCACCAGGCCAATAAGCGGATCATTACAGCGACGGCGGACCGGCTGGGCATGGACCCGGAGCGGGTGATTATCAATATCGAAAAATACGGCAACACCTCGGCGGGGACGATTCCGCTGGCCATGGAGACCGCCATCGAGGAAGGCAAGCTGAAAAAAGGCGACCTGGTACTGCTCGCTGCCGTGGGGGCCGGGTTTACAGTGGGAACGGTGCTGCTCCGATGGGAGATTTGAACAGGGCAGCAAGTCAGCGTCCGCTATGCAGACGCAGCGAGTTCGCAAGTTAGCATGAGGATCGAGCGGATTCCCGGATTGGTTCAGTGGGGTTCGAGTGTGATGGTGGCGATTTGCAGCCGGTAGAGATTGGCTTATACTGTGCTCCACGCATTGGACGTTTTTCTGCCGGGGTTTTTCGATTTGGCGTTTTCAAACCAGTTCTGCAGTGGATATCGCCGTTTGGGGTTTAGAGTGAAGTGGCTCTTTCTTGAGGAAAGAGCCGCTCAAGCTCATCGGCTTCCGGGCACAGTCACCGCAAAACTGGTACGCCGGAATTTCGGCGCGGGATGGCGGACGTTCTGAAGAAGAAGCGGAGGCTAACCATGGAAGTGGAGTTCACCGCGAGGCAAGTGAAGATTTCGAAAGCGCTGCGGACGCAGGCCGAAGAGGGAATGGGGCGGATCGCGCGCATCCTGGGCAAGAGCGCACATGCAAGCATCACCTTTAGCGCGCAGAGGCATGTGCAGATTGTGGAACTGACGGTGAAAGCGCGCCTGTTGAAGATGGCGGCCGCCGGCAAAGCCGACACATTGGAAGCGGCGCTGCGGCAGGCAATTGCACACGCCGAGCACCAGGCGCGGCGCTACCGCGACCGGCGGCTGGTGAGCAAGCGCCTGCCCAAGGAAGAAAAGGTATTGACAGCGCTTCCCGTGGCCCGGCCCAAGGCGCGCGTGTCACCCGAGGCCGAACTGGGCGAGCAGCCGGCGCAGGCGAGTGCAAAGACGCGCGCCTCGATCGCGGTACACTCTTTTCCGGCGAGCCCTGCCTTGGTGGAACCGCATATCGTTAAAAATGGCGAGGCGATTGCACTACGGCCCATGACCATCGAAGAGGCGGTGAAGGACGCAGAGTTCCGCGACCGCGATCTGCTTATCTTCCGCAACGCGTCGGGGGATGTGTTTGTTTTGCATCGCCGCCGCGATGGGCAGATGGAACTGGTGGAAATCCCGTAAGAAACTTCGGAGGCCTTCACCGGGAAGCGCCAACTATTACGTTTCGGTGATGTGCTTTGCGAACGTTCGAATGAAAAAGCCATTGCGAAGATTCGCAAGGGTTTTCCCACTAGATCGAATTACTTTGGTTAGACCGGGTCCCCGCTTTAGGGGATGGTGAGCGCATAGCCTTCAGCATACGATCGACTGCATGGCGACAAAGGTTTTGGGGCCCGCCATCCAGTCGGAGCCAAAGCAAAATAAAATAGAAGATCAGACGAATCCAGAAAAAGAGAGGTATTGGAATCTTCCGGAACATGCGGACTCCGCAGAGCAGCGCGAGATTCTGGATGCGCTGCCGGTTCTGGTGTTTCTGGAACGCGCCGGCAAGATTGTGTTTGCCAATGCGGAAGCACGCCAGATGCTGGGCTACGTTGAGGGCGAATGGATTCCGCGGCCGATCGAAGAAGTGCTGTGGGGGTTGTTTCCCGGCACGGCCGAACCGCAGACCTTGCTGACGGGAACGCGGCGGGGAAGTCCGTTTCATGCCACCATGCCGGCCAAGAACGGCCGGTTGCTTCCGGTCGAGGGCACGTATAGCGTGACCAATGCCGAACTGCACGAGTCGGTCATCGTTGCGCATCCCGGCGGCCGCCGGCGCGCGCCCAAGACGCGGCTGATGGAAGATGTGCTGGCAAGCATTCCCGAGGCCATGGCGATCGAGCTGGGCAATCATGTGCTGTATACCAATCCTGCGTTTACACGGATGTTTGGGTATTCCGCTGAAGAAACCGCAGGCGGGAGACTGAGTGAGCTGATCGTTCCGGAGACGCGGCAAGCCGAACACGCGATGCTGGCCAAAGGCGTGAACGAGCACGGGCGCGTGCTGTTGGAGACGACGCGCAGAAACAAAGCCGGGAATCCGCTGGATGTGAATATGCAGGCTGCGCCGCTGCTGGTGGATGGAGCGCAGGTGGGCTATGTCTATACATTTCGCGATATCGGCGAACGCAAGGAGGCCGGAGCCAGGCCGCAGCCGCAGCACGATGCCATGCATGACGTGCTTACCGGATTGCCGAACCGCGCGCTGTTTCTGGATCGCGTCAATCTTGCGCTGACCCGCAGATCGCGCCGCCAGGACCGCACCTGCGCCTTGATCTGCCTGGATATGGATCTTTTCAAGGAGATTAACGATGCGCTCGGCCACGCCGCCGGTGACGTGCTGCTGAACTCGGTGGCCGAACGGCTGCGCAGCTCGCTGCGACCGCAGGATACGGCCGCGCGGCTGGGCGGCGACATGTTTGCCGTGCTGGTAGAGGATCTGCTCTCCGGCAGCGATCTGGAAGGGATTGCCGACCGCATTTCCCGTGAGATGGCTCGGCCCTTCGATTTATTTGGCCACATGATCCAGTCGGGGGCCAGCGTGGGCGCTGCGCTCGCGGAACCGGAGCACTCCACTCCGGATCTTCTTGTCCGCGACGCGGAGCAGGCGATGTTCCGCTCAAAGCAGGCAGGAGGCGGACGTTATGAGGTATTTCGTAAACGCCGTGAGACGCGGAGTCATACAAAACGACCGTCGTCCGGTGTAGCATGAGCCCATGACTCCCCAGAAGCCTGCGCCAAAACCGGCGAACCGCAGAAAGAAAACAGGAGGCGCAACCGGCAAAGAGCTGGTCATCGTAACCGGAATCTCGGGAGCGGGCAAGGCTTCGGCTCTCAAAGCTTTTGAAGATCTTGGGTTTCATTGCGTCGACAATCTGCCGCTGGAGCTATTGCCGGATTTCGCGGCGCTGGTCAGCAACTCAGCGGAGGTGGAGCGTGCGGCGATCGTGGTCGACGTCCGCGAGGGTCCCACATTGGACCGGCTGCCGGAGATCCTGAAAGATGTAAAGAAACTGCTGCATACGCGGGTTGTGTTTCTGGACGCGCAGGACGCGGTGCTGGTCCGGCGCTTCTCTGAGACGCGGCGGCCGCATCCGCTGGGACTTTCGGAGACGGTCTCGCGTTCGATCGTGGAAGAGCGGCAACTGCTGGACCCGATCCGCAACGTGGCAGACACGCTGATCGACACTTCGAACTTCAATGTGCACGAATTGCGCGCGCATATCCAGAGCCGCTTCGGCCACCGGGATGGGACTACGCACATGCTGGTCTCATGCCTGAGCTTTGGGTTCAAGAACGGCGTGCCGCTCGATGCGGATATGGTCTTCGACGTCAGGTTCCTGCCTAATCCCCATTTTGTGCCCGAGTTCCGCAAAAAAACGGGGCTCGATCCGAAGGTGGCTGCGTATGTGCGCGGATTTCCGCAGACCAACGAATTCCTGGACAAGGTTACGTCGCTGATGCTTTACCTGTTGCCGCATTATGTGCAGGAAGGCAAGAGCTATCTGACCGTGGCTTTTGGCTGCACCGGCGGCCAGCACCGCAGTGTGATGATGGCCGAGGAGATGAGCAAGCGTCTCGAAAAGGCCGGCTATCTGGTGAAGTCGCTGCATCGGGATATCGTGCGCGGGGCGTGACCGGAAGATGACTCAAGGGGCGCTCAGATCACCTAGCCAGCGCGAAAGTTCATCTGAAAACAGGGTGTTGTGTGGGCTCGATGGCAGCCAAACGACCATCCTGCGCGCAGAGACCTTTTGCAGAATCCCGGGACTCAGCGGCGCATGGCTGCCTGCCGGTAAAAACCACAGGGATGGAATGCGCAGCGCTGCAGCCGCGGAACTTATATCGTAGCGGTCGCGCACCAGCAAGCGGGCGGGAACCAGGCGGGCGCGGTCGTCTTGAAGGACTGTGCTGGTCGCGTCTTGAATGGGCGATTCGGCAACAACGCCTGCGAGCTGGGGATGCGCTGCTGCAAATTCGAGCGCGAGGTCCGCACCTAAGTCGCTGCCGTCGAGCACGATCGAGGCTGGCGGGACGTGGCGGGTTGCGGTGAGATACTGGAGCGCCCAACCTGTATCCTCGAGCCAGTGTTGTTCGCTGGGATGCGAGAACTGGCTCCGGCCGTAACCGCGGTAATCGAAAGCGAAGATATTCACGCCAACCGCATGGAGTTGCGCCAGGCGATCCACAGCATTGCCGAGATTGCCATTCTGGCCGTGGAGATAAAGCACAGTGTAGCGGCTGAAACGCGCATCCCGCGCCGCCGGAATCCACCAGCCTCCGAGGCGCGGCAAGCCCGAAGCCGTGACTGCGAAATCGATGGGATCGAAGGCCAATCCAGCAGCCGCGGGCGTGCGTACGATGGTTGACGAGGGATGGTAGAGCAACTGCCAGCTCCCCTGCCAGAAGAGCAGGCAAAGTGCGCCCCACGCGCAGAGAGCAGCCGCCGCGAGCGTTCCAACCACCGCAAAGAGCAGCCACCGGCCCGGAACCTGAGTGGGCTGCGAAGTTTCGGCCGCGGAGCTTTTTGCCGGCCCAACCGATTCAGAGGATGGCGCCCCGCCCTTTTTTCCCTTTACAGCCTGACTGGCGGGCGTGAATTTGCCCGGAATGGCATGGATTTTTACTTTTTTGCGCGGCATGGCGTCCCGTCAGTCTCCATGCTAACCCGCTGCCTCACGAAGCAGAATTTGCGCCGACGGTGTAAGATGGCTGTTTAGCGGAAACGATTACGTTAACGAAGAGGGAGATAAATCGAGATGGCAGTGCGTGAAAAGCGGATGACGAAGCCGAAGGCGGATGAGGTGCTGCTTATAACCAGTGGCGATCTGCGGCTTTCAGCTAACCAGGCATGTTGGCCCGCACAGCGGGATATGGAACAGAAATTGACGGCCGCCTTTGCACAGAAGGGATATAAGCTGGTCCGCGCGCACGCTTACAACGAGGAAGAGAAGCACGGGTTTATTGCATCGCAGCGCAAGGGGATGGATGTTTTCATGGGAATTCATCCCCGCGCAAAGCTGGTGTTCGCCACGGCCGCATGGCAGTACAGCCATCATGTTCTGCCGGGCCTGCGCAGCCACAAGGGACCGATCCTTACCGTAGCGAACTGGTCGGGGCAATGGCCGGGACTGGTCGGCCTACTGAATCTGAACGGATCGCTGATCAAAGCGGGAAGAAAGTTCTCGTCGATCTGGAGCAAGGATTTTACAGACGAGTTTTTTCTCCGCGCGCTCGATCAGTGGCTGCACGAGGAGACCATCACGCACAACCTATCGCACGTTCACTCGCTCGAAAAGGCCAGGCTGCCGCAGGAGAGTGCGGACCTGGGCGCTCAACTTGCCCAAAAACTGAAGCACCGCAAGGCCATCCTGGGCGTCTTCGACGAGGGCTGCATGGGCATGTACAACGCGATCATCGATGACGAATTGCTGAATCCCGCTGGAATATACAAAGAGCGGCTGAGCCAGTCGGCTCTGGTGGCCAAGATGCGCGCGGTCAGCGACACTGAGGCGCGAGCCGTATACGACTGGCTGGTTGCGAAAGGCATGAAGTTTGACTTTGGCTCAGATCCGGCGAACCAGCTGACGCTCGATCAGGTGTTGCAACAATGCAAGATGTATATCGCCGCTGTGCGGATCGCGAAGGAGTTTGGCTGCGACGCGGTGGGCATTCAATATCAGCAGGGCCTCAAGGACATGACGCCGGCCTCCGATCTGGCTGAGGGATTGCTAAACAATGCAGACCGCCCGCCGGTGTTCGCGGAAGGCACGAACGAGGAGCTTTATGCTGGAGGACCGCTGCCCCATTTCAACGAGGTGGACGAGTGCGCCGGCGTCGACGCGCTGGTGACGAACCGCTGCTGGGCGGCGCTTGGTCTTGACCCGTCGACGACACTGCATGACGTTCGCTGGGGTGAACACTACAAGGGCGACGGTCTCGATACATTCGTATGGGTGTTGCAGATTTCCGGGGCTGCGCCGGCGAATCATTTCGTCAACGGTTATGCAGGCGCAAAGAGCGAGCGCCAGCCGGCTATGTACTTCCCGCTGGGCGGAGGATCGCTGAAGGGTGTCAGCAAGCCGGGCGAGATCATCTGGAGCCGTATCTTCGTGGAAGGCGGCAAGCTGCACTGCGACATCGGCCGCGGCACGGCCGTCTCGCTGCCGCACGAAGAGACGGAACGGCGCTGGCGCGAGACGACTTCGCAGTGGCCGATCATGCACACCGTGCTGCACGGTGTAACTCAGAACCAGATGATGGCCCGGCATCGCGCGAACCACGTGAATGTGGCCTATGCGCCTGATGCAGAGACTGCCAATAAAGCACTGGCGACAAAGGCCGCGATGCTGGCCGAGCTAGGCATCGCCGTACATCTTTGCGGCATTGAGCAACCCGCATAGTTTCTGAACGAAGCCGGGATGCGCCGTCTCCGGCTTGTTTTTGCGCCTACGCGTGTACGACTACCGCACCGAGCGCCTCATCCATGGAGGCAAGCGCTTCAGCCGGGAGCGTGACGCCTGCGGCGCACACATTCTGCTCAATCTGCTCAGGCCGCGAAGCGCCGATGATGGCCGAACTCACCTCTGGCCGGCGCAGCACCCACGCCAGCGCCATCTGTACCATCGTGAGTCCGAGATCGGCGGCAATGGGCTTCAGCTTTTCAACAGCAGCAAGAAGATGGTCTGACCGATAATGCCGGCCTGCAGTCTCCATAAACATATTCATCTGCGCGTTCGCTGCGCGGCTGTCTGTGGGCGGCGGCGTGCCGGGCGCATATTTGCCGGTGAGCGCGCCGTGCGCGAGTGGAGAAAATGCAAGGTTGCCAATGCCGTGCCGTGCGCAGGTCGTGAAGACCGCACCTTCAGGCTTGCGCCATAGCATGGAATACTGCGGCTGGCTGGAGCAAAATGGCGTAAACCTGCAATCGGTCGAAATTTTAAACGACTCTCGAATCTGCTCCTCCGTCCACTCGCTGAAACCGATAGCCCGCACCTTGCCGGCTTTGATTGCCTGGTGTAGAGCCCGGAGAGTTTCGTGCAGCGGGGTCTCTTTGTCATAACGATGGCACTGATAAAGATCGACATAGTCGGCGCCTAGGCGTTCCAGCGATCGGTCCAATTGCTTTTCGATCTGAGCGGCTGAAAGACCTTGGCCGGGCTCGTCGCCGACAGGGAAGTAGACCTTAGTGGCGATCAGGTATTTGTCGCGCGGATAAGGGCGCAACGCCTCGCCGAGCACGCGCTCCGCTTCACCGGCGCCATACTGATTGGCTGTGTCAAAGAGCGTGATGCCATGGTCGAGCGCCGCATGAATACAACGAATCGCCTGATCACGCGCAATGCCGTCGGCCACTGTAAGCCATGTGCCAAAACTAAGCTCGGAGACCTGCAATGGCCCATTCCCGAGCCAGCGGTATTGCATATTATCCCACTGCCTGGACGGTGCCTTTGCCGACCAGTTCTTCGATGCGCTCCACCCAGCCGCGGTCCGCCGTCACGCTCATGCCCTCGGGCTCAAGGATCACCGCGTACTCGCCTTTGCGTTCGAGGTGCAACATGATTTTGCCGGGGCCTGGTGCTGCATCGGCGGCGCTCTTCAATTCTGCGAGCATCGCTTCGGTTGCACGATCGAGATTGATGCGAATGCGCACACCGGCCGGCAGCTTGACCTGCACCTGTTCGAGCGCCATGATTCCGTTGACGGCGAGCTTGGGGGCGGCATCTTCCTCGCCATTCAACACGCCGCGTATCAACACCGGAGCTTCGATCTTCAACTGCTCGGCGAGCCGCTCGTAATCGCGCGGGAAGCAGATGAGATCGATCTTGCCGGTGGCGTCCTCAAGAGAGGCGGTTGCATAGAGCTTGCCATCGCGCTTGCTTTTTTGCGCACGCAGGCCGTGAATGATGCCCGCTACCTGAATCTCGTCAGCCGGATCTGTGTCTTTGCCCCAGCGCCGCTCGGGAGGCTTGCGCTCAAGCGCTTCGGCGGTGGTAATAACGCCGGTGAGATTGCGCAGCTTTTCCGCGTACTTGTCGAGAGGATGTCCGGAGACAAAGAAGCCAAGCACCTCTTTTTCGTTGGCGAGCCGCTCGCCCTCTTCCCAATCGGGCACGCGCGGCAGGTCATGACCATTGCCGGGGCCGTTGCCGGCGCCGTTGCGCTCATGGGCGGGAGCTTCATCGAACAACCCGAATAAACCAGTCTGGCCCTGCGCCGCGTCTTTCTGCGCCTTCTGCGCGCGCTCCATTGCCTTGTCGACCGCGGCATAGAGTTGTCCCCGCGTGCCCATCGAGTCCAGAGCACCGGACTTGATCAGCGATTGAATGACGCGGGAGTTCATCACGCGCAGATCGACTTTTTCGCAGAACTCCCAGAAGCTCTTGAAGTGCCCTCCAACTTCTTCTCGCGCTTTCTTGATGGACTCGATCGCATTGCCGCCGACATTTTTCACCGCGGCAAGCCCGAAGCGGATCTTATCGCCGTACGGCGTGAACTGCGCGCCGGAGACTTGCACGTCGGGAGGCTCGACGCCGATACCCATCTCGCGGCACTCGCCGATGTATTTGACCACCGAGTCTGGCTTCGACGTTTCCGAAGTGAGCAGAGCGGCCATGAACTCAACCGGATAATGCGTCTTCAAATATGCCGTCTGGTAGGCAACCCACGCGTACGCCGCCGAGTGCGACTTATTGAACCCATAACCCGAAAACTTTGCCATCTGGTCGAAGATCTCTCCCACCGCGGCCTTCGGATGTCCAAGCTTGGTCGCGCCCTCCATGAAGCGGTCGCGCTGCTTCGCCATCGCTGCAGGGTCTTTCTTCCCCATCGCACGCCGCAGCAGGTCGGCCTCACCCAGGCTATAGCTCGCCAGCACGTTGGCGATCCGCATCACTTGTTCCTGATACACGATCACGCCGAGCGAGTCCTTCAGAATCCCTTCGAGCGGCGGCAGAAGATACTCCACCTTCATGCGCCCCCACTTGCGCTCGATAAAGTCGTCGATCATGTCCATCGGCCCCGGCCGGTAGAGCGCATTTAATTGAGTCAGCTCTTCCACCGTATCCGGTTTGTAGCGGCGCAGCACATCGCGCATGCCCGGCGATTCAAACTGAAATACGCCCGAAGTCAGCGCCGTATGGAATACCCGTTTGAATGTTTCGGGATCGTCCATCGGGATCATCTCGATGTCGAGTTTCTCGCCGCGTGTTTCTTCGATCAACTTCACGGCGTCCGTAATGACCGTCAACGTGGCCAGGCCCAGGAAGTCCATCTTCAAAAGGCCCATCTTTTCAACGGCCAGCATGTCGTAGGCAGTTACGATTTCATCATTTTTTGTTTTATTCAGCGGCACCAACTCGGTCAGCGACCTCGGCGCAATCACCACTGCCGATGCGTGTACGCCCGCGCCGCGCACGAGACCTTCGAGCTTCTTTGCCGTGTCGATCAGCTCCTTGATCTGCTTGTCATTGTCGTAGGCTTTGCGCAGATCGGGCACATCTTCAAGCGCCTGATCGATGGTCATGCCGACGGTGGTTGGGATGAGCTTGGCGATGCGGTCGACGTCACCATAAGGCATGTCCATCGCGCGTCCGCAGTCCTTGATCGAGGCCTTGGCTGCCATGGTGTTGAAGGTGATGATCTGCGCAACCTGCTCACGGCCGTATTTGCGCGTGACATAGTCGATCACTTCGCCGCGCCGGTTCATGCAGAAGTCGACGTCGATATCCGGCATGGAGACGCGCTCGGGATTCAGGAACCGCTCAAACAGCAGCACATTCTGCATGGGATCGATATTCGTGATCTCCATCGCATACGCCACCAGCGACCCAGTTGCCGAGCCGCGCCCCGGCCCCACCGGAATCCCATGGTCGCGCGCATACTTGATGAAATCCCATACGATAAGGAAGTACCCCGAGTATTTCATCTGCTTGATGATGCCGATCTCGTAGGCGAGCCGCGCTTCGTATTCCGCAACCGTCGAGCGCCGCACGCCGCGCAGTTCCAGTTGCCGCACCGCCGTGTCGAGCCGCTTCCGCAGGCCCTCTTTGCACACCTCCTCGAAATAGCTATCGATTGTGTGCCCCTGCGGCACGACAAACTCGGGGAAGGGATTGTCGACCTTCGTGAGCTTCAGATTGCAACGTTCGGCGATCTCCATGGTGCGCGAGAGCACGCCGGGTGAATCCGGAAAGAGCCGCGCCATCTCGTCGGCGCTTTTGACGAAGAACTGGTCGGAGTCGAACTTGAAACGGTTCGCCTCATGCATCTTCGCGCCCGTCTGCACGCAGAGCATCACCTCGTGCGCGTGCGAGTCCTCGCCGCAGAGATAATGCGAGTCGTTCGTCGCCACCAGGGGTATGCCCAGCTCGCGCTCCAGGCGGAAGAGGTCTGCCTGAATCTTGCGCTCCTGCTCGAGTCCCTGATCCTGAACCTCGAGATAGAAATTGCCTTTACCGAAGATGTCCTGGTACTGGGTGGCGATGGAAGTAGCTTTGTCGTAGTCGCCTGTCATAAGCGATTCGCAGAGTTCGCCGCTGAGGCAACCGGAAAAGCCGATCAACCCTTTGGAATTTTCCGCTAGATATTTCTTGCTCACCCGGGGCTTGCGGTAAAAGCCATGCAGCGAAGCCTCGGACGTAAGCCGGATCAGGTTTCGGTAGCCCTCCTCATTTTCAGCCAGCACCAGCAGGTGGTTGTACTCGTCTTTGGATACTTCGGCACGATGATCTTCCGCTTTGCAGACGTATAACTCGCAGCCGAGGATCGGCTTGATGCCCTTCTGCTTGGCCGCTTCGAAAAAGTGCACTGCGCCGTAGATGTTGCCGTGGTCGGTCATGGCCACGGACTTCTGGCCTATCGACGCGACGCGGTCGATGAGCTTCTTTACGTCGCAAGCGCCATCGAGGAGAGAGTATTCGGTGTGCAGATGCAGATGGGTGAACTCAGGCATGGCTCATACAATTTTAGTCGTTTGCCGATCTTCCCGAATTGCTAAACTGTGGTTGAAATCTGGGGCCGAATTTGCAAAACGCGGCGCATACATTTTCGGATTACTCCGCTCAGCGCGAACCCTGGCGGGGGACAAACAAGAACTTGGGGATGAAAGTACGGGCTGTCGTTCTTCGCGACGCTTTCGTCAGACGCGCATGAAAATTACTTCGGTCATAGACGAAGAACCGGCAAAAGCGCAATTTTTCAGTTGCGTCCGGTCACGCGCCTCTGTATTTTTTGTGCGGAGGGTTTTCCGATGAAAGCACGCAATATCGTATTCGGCTCCGTTCTAGGCTT
>JASHQE010000136.1 GCA_030037705.1 Acidobacteriaceae bacterium
CGACATATAGACCAACTCTAAGTTGCTGAAAAGTAACTCAAGCACTGTCATGTTGAGCGAAGTCCGCCGCGGCGGAGAGTCGAAACATCTGCGGTTCGTTTCGTGCTCCACGCATTCAATGGAAAACTTGCTCATTTTGCCCATATAGCAGTTCCCGAATTGGTGTAATCCGAAAGCACGCCCGCCACCCTACACGACTTTCAAAAAGTCAAGATTCATTCGGGAACTGCTCTAGGTTATCAGGCTATATGTCGATTCGCCCTAGGTCTCTGACCGTTTGATTTTGTACCATCTCGGGTGCCCCAGAGCCTGCCCTGAGCTTGTCGAAGGGTCTTCCGCCGTGGCGGACCGCGGCGGAGAGACCTGGGAAACCTGGATGCCAATGTACGAATTCATCCGGTCAGAGACCTAGCAGTTCAGAGAGCCCCCAACAGTAAGAGGCCCTTTGCTCGCTCAGCGGCTCAGGAAGCTGAATCATTGCCTCAGCCGCGGGACAACAAAGCTTTATGCCTGTTGTTGTTTGATCAACGCCGCTGCAATGGCGCAGGACGCAACGCGCGACTCCGAGGAATCCGCGCGGCTGGTCAGTATGATCGGCACCTTGGCCCCCAGCACAATACCGGCCAGGCGTGCTCCACCCAGATATTCCAGTTGCTTGGCGAGCATGTTGCCAGATTCGAGATCCGGAACGAGCAGGATATCGGCTTCGCCGGCCACAGGCGACTTCAGATTTTTTACACGCGCTGCTTCGGCATTGACTGCTGTATCAAAGGCAAGGGGGCCATCCAGAATCGCGCCTGCGATCTGACCGCGGTCCGCCATCTTGCATAACGCGGCAGCGTCGATTGTCGACACGATCTTCGGGCTGACAGTCTCTACCGCCGAAAGTATTGCCACTCGCGGCTCAGCCACTCCAAGCACATGGGCCAGATCGATTGCGTTCTGGACGATGTCGACCTTTTCCTCAAGTGTAGGGTAAATATTGATCGCAGCGTCTGTGATAAAAAGTGCGCGCTTGTAAAGTGGCGCCTCCAGCACAAATACGTGGCTAAAACGTCGTGATGTGCGCAGTCCACCTTCTTTTTGAAGTGCTGCATGCATCAGCAAGTCTGTGTGCAGACTTCCTTTCATAAGTGCGGACGAGCGGCCGCTGCGGCAGAGTTCAACGGCTTTTTCTGCCGCATCTTCCTCTGTATCCGCCGGGATTACCTCATACGAACCCAAATCAAGATCCAGAGATGTAGCGATTGCGGATAGTTCTCGTGCAGGGCCTACCAGCAATGGGTGGATAATCCCCGCCCTAGCGGCTTCCATAGCGCCCGCGAGTGAAACGGCGCTACACGGCCAGCAGACGGCAACAGGAAATGCTTCTCTACCCTCGCAACTCCTTATCAGGCTCTCGAAGAGTACATGATATTGAGCAGCATCTGTGATCGCGTCAACCACAGCAATTCTTTCTCGCATAAGCAACCTCGAACCCTGACCGGTAGTGTCTCAGCTTCAATTTGCTTTGTAACAGGGCATGGCTTCAGCCATGCCGAAAAGGCGCAAAATTCGAAGGGGTTTTAACCCCTGAGGGATATTCTTTGCCTTGCAAGTAGTGTTCTCCGATTCATCAGACACTGCCTGGCCCCTGAGGAATGTGCGTTCAAACTGAGCCACTACCCTCTAGCTGTTTTCCCATGACTACACGCGGTGCCAGGTTGCTAATCTGACAGAGCAAGCTCATTCATAACATCCACCACGGAAATGTTGGGCGTTGACGGCACGCAAAGCACTGGACAGCTCACGTTCGATACGACCTGCAGCACCGTGCTTGTCGCGAAATCTTCATCCTGAAGCTCATGAGTTGGCGCACCCAAGACGACGAGATCGGCATGTATGCGATCCGCCTGCTCGGCGATGATCGCGCCCGCCTCTCCCGGAATTACCATATGTTCCACTGGCACTGTGTGCGATTCGTTGAAAGGTGCCAGAAAACGCAGGCGTTCGAGATGGGATTCTCGGCTTTTGCCAACGGCATCCTTGACTGCGTGGACGACTACGAGCTGACCACCAACGATAGATTGCGCCCGATCGAGACCGGCCAGAGAAGCCTCGGAAAAATCGGTCGCAACAAGAACATTTTGCCAACGACCCGCCAGTTCAAAATTCACGCCTGAGGCTGGCGGCACAGTCAAGATGGGGCACTGTGCTGTAGCTAATAGACGCCTGGCCACTGTTCCCAATGCGGCACGCCCAGCTTGCGCAATGGCTCGCGTTCCAAGGACGAGTAAATCCGCCTGATGATCGACAGCCGCTTCAAGTATTCGTTCGTAGATTATGCCTGTTTGGGTGACCGAATGGATCGGAATACCTTGGTGGCTGAGCTCTAGCTCAATTTGTTTCAGCGCCTCGCGCGCGCTTTGATCGAGAGCGGCCAGCTCAGGTCTTCCCTCAGGGAATGCGTAGGCAGCGGGATCGATGGCGTGAACAACTACCAGTTTTGACCTGTGCAGTTTTGCAAGTTTTTTGGCATAGAGAAGAGCACATGACCCAGAATGAGTTAGATCGGTCGCGATGACGATAGTCTTAAGTTCAAAGTGGTGCCTGTCGGTGGTCATTTTGCGCCTCCCTTTCTACTGTCAAATAGAGAACAAAATCCACACCGTGATTTCAATCACATTCGTCATGCATCTCATGTTCAAAGAAGGTGCCTCTGCGATCGGCAGAAAGAACGTGATGCCGATCACAGCATACCGCTTGCGCAAAGCGGATTCTGGATGAGTCCGACGAAAATTTCCGCTTAACATGAGGAAACCATGACTGCTGTGCCAAAAGATGACCTTGTGCTCAACCGCATAGAACTCGAGCAAATCGATTCGTATTGGGGGGCCTGCAATTACCTCGCTGCTGGCATGATTTATCTGCGTTCCAATCCTCTATTGCGCGAGCCATTACAGCCAGAGCACATCAAGCGCCGCCTTCTCGGACATTGGGGTTCCGATCCGGGACAGTCCTTCATCTGGGTTCATTTGAATCGTCTCATCAAGAAGTTCGACTTGAATATTCTCTATGTGTCAGGGCCCGGCCACGGAGCACCGGCTACGCTGGCGAATTCCTATTTGGAGGGCTATTACTCCGAGATATACCCCGACAAGAGCCAGGACGAAGCGGGTATGCTCCAATTCTTCCGCCAGTTTTCGTTCCCTGGAGGCATCGGCAGCCACTGCACGCCTGAGACTCCTGGCTCGATTCATGAAGGTGGCGAGCTTGGCTATTCACTCTCTCACGCATACGGAGCTGCTTTCGACAATCCCGACCTCATCGTTGCCGCGGTGGTTGGCGATGGTGAAGCAGAAACCGGTCCGGCGGCGACGGCCTGGCATTCAAATAAGTTTCTCAACCCGGCGCGTGACGGCGCGGTGCTGCCCATTCTTCATTTGAATGGTTACAAGATCGCGAATCCCACGATTCTAGCGCGCATCTCCCATAGCGAGCTCAGCTCGCTCTTCCACGGGTATGGCTACACGCCTCACTTCGTCGAAGGCGACGATCCCATCGTGATGCATGAAGCCATGGCGCGAACGCTCGAACACTGTATCCATGAAATTCATCAAATTCAGAACGCGGCGCGGCATAGCGGGAGCATGGAGCGGCCATTCTGGCCGATGATGATTCTTCGCTCGCCCAAGGGATGGACGGGGCCGAAAGAAGTCGACGGGCACAAAGTCGAAAATTTCTGGCGCGCCCACCAGGTGCCCATCCTTGATCCGGCAACCAATCCAGCCCACTTAAAGCAGTTGGAGAACTGGCTTCGCAGCTACCATCCTGAAAAACTCTTTGATAAAGCCGGACGGCTGATCCCTGAACTGCAGGCGCTCGCGCCTCAAGGGGTGCGCCGCATCAGCGCGAATCCTCATGCAAACGGCGGGCAGTTCCGCATCTGTCTCAACCTCCCGGATTTCCGCGACTACGCCGTGCCAGTGCTCCGCCCGGCGAAAAGCTACGCCTGCCCCACCGAAGTGCTGGGAACCTTCCTCCGCGAAGTGATGCGCCGGAACATGACCAGCTTTCGCATCTTCGGGCCTGATGAGACCGCATCGAACCGTCTCACGGCTGTCTACGAAGCTTCGCCGAAGACATGGCTTGGCGAAATCAAGCCCGAAGACGCAGACGGCACGGACATTGCTCCTGACGGCCGCGTGATGGAAATGCTGAGCGAACACACGCTGGAAGGCTGGCTGGAAGGCTACGTCCTCACCGGCCGGCATGGTTTCTTCTCAACCTATGAAGCCTTCGTTCATGTGATCGATTCGATGTTCAACCAGCACGCCAAATGGCTGGAGAAGGCCAAAAACGAACTCGCGTGGCGGGCTCCCGTGCCCTCTATCAACCTGCTCATCACATCTCTGGTGTGGAGGCAAGATCACAATGGGTTCACGCACCAGGATCCTGGGTTTCTCGATGTCGTTACCAACAAGAGCCCCGACATTGTTCGCATCTATCTTCCGCCAGACGCCAACTGCCTGCTCAGCGTTGCGAACCATTGTCTCCGCAGCCGTCACTACATCAATGTCATCGTTGCGGATAAGCAACAGCACCTGCAATACCTCGACATGCAAGCGGCCATTGCGCACTGCACGAAGGGGATCGGCATCTGGGACTGGGCTAGCACGGATAACGGCGAGGAGCCCGATGTTGTGATGGCGTGCGCCGGTGATATTGCCACCATGGAAAGCCTGGCCGCTGTTTCGATTCTCAAGCAGCACTTTCCCGAGTTGAAGATGCGCTTCGTCAATGTGGTCGATCTGTTTCGCTTGACGCCGGATACGGAGCATCCGCACGGTTTGTCGGATCGCGACTTCGATTCACTCTTCACCAAGGACAAGCCGGTCATCTTCAACTTTCATAGTTATGCGTCACTGGTGCATAAACTCACCTATCGGCGGGCCAATCACTCCAATATTCACGTGCGCGGTTATAAAGAGAAGGGAAACATCAACACGCCGTTTGAGCTCGCAATTCTTAATCAGGTGGACCGCTACAACCTTAGCATCGACGTGATCGACCGGGTGCCATGGCTGCAGACAAAGGGCAGTCACATCAAGGAACAGCTCAAAAGCCAAATCGTTGAAAACGTCCTCTACGCACATGCCGAGGGCATTGATCGCGATGAGATTCGTAATTGGATCTGGCCGGAGTAGCCGATGAAAACACAGGCAAATGCGCAACAACTGGCCATGGCCATCAATAGCGGCTCTTCGTCCTTAAAGATTGGCGTTTTCGATGTTTCGGTCGCGGATTGCCCGGAGATATTACGTGGCTCGGTTGAGCGCATTGGCAGGCGAGACGGCCACCTTCGCTTAGTTGACCCAAGCGGCGCCGCGCTCTTCGAGCAAAGCGATTTGTTCGAATCGCAGGAACAGGCGCTCCATCGCTTAGTAGAAGCCAGCCAAAACTACTGCAACGGACATCCAGCTATCATCGGCCATCGCATCGTCCACGGCGGCCCCGAACTGCTGCAACATGCAGCGATCACATACTCCGTCCTAAAAACACTGAAAGCTGCGGAACATTTCGCGCCGCTTCACACGCCTCAAGCCATCCAAGTTATCCTTGCGTCACAGCAGATCTTCCCAGGCATTCTTCAAATCGCCTGTTTTGATACGGCGTTTCATCAGACAATGCCGGAGATCGCCAAGCGCCTTCCGCTGCCAGCCGAATTCGATCGTCTCGGCGTCCGCCGCTTTGGCTTCCACGGGCTCTCTTACGAGTCGGTCATGCACCATTTAGCGGACCGTTTGCCCGAGCGGGCTGTCTTTGCGCATTTGGGCAGCGGCTCAAGCCTGTGTGCGGTGCGGGCCGGCAGATCGATCGATACATCCATGGGTATGACACCAACGGGTGGTGTCATGACGGGAACACGCAGCGGAGACCTGGATCCAGGGGTCGTGCTTTTTCTTCTGCATTCGGAACACCGGAGCGCAGAGGCTCTGGAGGAGGTGCTTAACCACCGCTCCGGCCTCGCCGCGTTATCCGGTGGGGAAGCCGACATGCAAACGCTTCTGCGGATGCGCAAGGAGGGCGATCCGAAAGCCACGTTTGCTGTCAGCGCCTATACGACGGCTGTTCGGAAAGCGATTGGAGCCTATGCCGCCTTGCTGGGCGGTATCGATTTGCTCGTCTTTACCGGTGGGATCGGAGAACACAGCGAAGAGATCAGGAAGTTGATCTGCACGGGACTTGAGTTTCTCGGCTTAGGTGCGGAAAGCGCCAAAATCGTTGTCGTGCCCACAGAAGAAGAGCGGCAAATCGCCAGAATCTGTCGTTTCTGGATAAATTCTTCAGCGGTGAAGATTCTTGGGGACGGTCAGTGCAATCGGCTATCCGAGAACATTCCGATCGCGTAAAGGTTTCTTCTGATCATCGTCACCGGTATTTGAATTCTGCCTTCGTCGATTTCAACTATTTCGAATGTGATCCGCAACACTGCGGCGCGTTCAAAGACGCTTCTACGCTTGCATTGTAGAAGCGGACGAGATTTGCAGTCCCCAGATCAGGGTAGTGCGAATCATGCCCGGCGTGAGGAAGTATGCAAGCAATCTCAAACGATATCCGAACGATCTTGCCGGAGCCCAGTGCCCGTAACCGTTATGACGGTGCTCGCGACTACTCCATGAATCCTGCCTTGGTCTACTGGGAAATAACACGGGCGTGCTCCCTGGCCTGCCTGCACTGCCGTGCAGAAGCAATCTCCACTCCTGACGAGTGGGAATTGACTCATGCCGAAAGTAAGTCACTCCTCCTCCAGATTGCAGGGTTCAACAAGCCACTCCCCCAGCTAATTCTTACCGGCGGTGATCCTCTTGGGCGCCCTGATCTATATGATTTGATCGACGAAGCGCGCAGATTGCAGCTTGCCGTCTCCATCACTCCGAGTGCTACACCCAAGTTGACATCAGATGCTTTCCTAAAGCTAAGAGATCATGGGATCGAGAGCATCGGGCTCAGTCTTGACGGATCGAATGCTGCACGCCACGAGGCGGTGCGCGGCGTTGAGGGTTGCTTCAACAGGACAATCCGCGCAATTCAAATCGCCGGCAAGTTGATGCTTCCCATCCAGATCAATACTCTGGTTTCTCAAGAGACAGCCGGCGACCTGCCGCAGATTTATGCGCTATTGAAGGCATTGCCAATCGCCCGTTGGAGTCTCTTCTTCCTGATTTCGGTCGGGCGTGGCAAAATGCTGCAATCTCTTACTCCAGATCAAGGTGAGAAATGTCTGAACTGGGTATATGAACTCTCAAAGGCGACCCCTTTTCAAATCAAAACGACAGAAGCTCCGTCTTATCGCCGAGTGGCGCTCGAAAGAATGAAGCAAGAGGGGCGAACGTCTCAGGAAATCAAGCGGAGTTCCGTCTACCGCGGATTCGAAATCCGCGATGGTCACGGTGTGGTGTTTATTTCCAATCAGGGGCATATTTATCCGGCCGGCTTTTTGCCTCTTAGAGCCGGTAATGTTCGCCGTGATCATCTTGTCGATGTTTATCGTCATTCACCGCTTTTTCGCGCCTTGCACAACCCCGGTCAATTCCGCGGCAAGTGTGGTCAATGTGAATATGGCGGAATATGCGGAGGCTCCCGTGCGCGGGCCTTTGCGCTGAGTGGCGATCCCTTGTCGAGTGATCCATTCTGTCCTTATGAGCCGCGCCAAATTGGGAATCATCGCACATCCATGATGGGAATCTAATTGAACTGTTGTTGACGCCACTTGGACCCGGCTATACGCTACATGCAATCTCTCGAGACATTTGAAGAATCAGGCTTGCGCAGAGACCATGCGTGATGTCGATCACATTCGTGTCTTGCGCTTTTCGCCACAATCAGGCTGATAGTCCAACAGATGCTCCAGGCCAATGCTCAACGGTAGTGTCGAGCACGAATCGAGGTAAGAACGATGCGGCGATGGCTTACCACCACAGCAATTCTTGTGCTGACAGGCTCCGGTGTCTTCTCATTGGCGCAAAAAGCTTCGAAGCTTCACGCCGTAGCGGACTCCCAACTAAAGGCTGTAAACCCGGACGAATTTGTGGGCGCCGATGTCTGCGCCTCCTGTCATGAAGCGGAAGCGAAAGGATTCGCGACGAATCCGCACTCCAAGATGGTGCTGATGCACGGCAACAGCGGCATTACCTGCGAGAACTGCCACGGGCCAGGCAAGGCGCACGTCGAAGGCGGCGGGGATGTAACCAAGATCTTCAACCCCGGCAAGGGTTCTGCGAAGCAAGTCGATGCCACCTGCCTGACCTGCCACGCAGGCGCGCATCCTGACTTCGAACGCTCGCCGCACGCCAAGGCCGGCGTTGGTTGCACAACCTGCCACAGCATCCATAAGAGCCAGGATAAGGAGCAGCTGCTCAAGACCTCGCAGCCCAAACTCTGCTTCCAGTGCCATACCGACACCAAGGCGGCATTCAATATGCCATTCCACCACCAGGTGAACGAAGGCCTGATCAAGTGCAGCGACTGCCACGATGTTCATGGCGCTTTTGAGAAAAGCAACCTGCGGTCGAGGAATGATTCGAATCTTATCTGCACCAAGTGCCACACGGAAATGCGCGGACCGTTTGTGTACGAGCACACTCCGATCAAGGCCGAGGGGTGCATGGGATGCCACAATCCGCACGGCTCTCAGAATGCCCGGATGTTGAATATGCCGAGCATCAATACGCTGTGCAATCAGTGCCACAGCCCGGTTTCAGCAGCCACGGTTCACGGCATGGGCGCGGGGTCTTCAGAGCTGACGCCGTGCACCAACTGTCACACCTATATTCATGGTTCCAACATCGACGTGGCGCTTCTGAGGTAAGGGTCATGGAGCGCAGCGACGTCACCCGTCAGGATCGGCCGGAGACGATCATCGGCTCCATCAGCCCATGCGCATTGAGCTTCAGATTTGAATCCGGCAACAAGATGTACCAAGAGAGGCTTGCTATGAAGAACGCTGGCTGGTTTTCTCGACATGTAATTCAACAGCCTGCGATTGCAATGAAGCGGCATTTGGGCGCGGCTACCGCGGCCGCTTTCCTTTGGGCGGCGGGGATCGCATACGGTCAGAATGCGGCGCCGGCAACTCAGGCGCCCGAGACGCAGATGAGCGTGCCCGCCGGATATTCTGTCCATCAGGCGGTGGATCTCGGCGGGCGTCTCAATGACGTCGTGGGCAGCGGATCTATGTATGACTCGCTGTTGAATGTGCACACCGGGCCGCGCGTGCTGGCCGAGAGCTTTGAGATGCACGCGCTTCCTGGAAAAAAGAACACCCTGGTCGACGACGTCAGGGCCTTTGGCAGCGGCTTCGGTGGTGATCCGGTCAGCGTGGCCAAGCTGGATTTCTCGAAGGGCAAGGCCTACGAGTTCTCGTCGTTATTCCGCCGCGACCGCAAATATTTCGACTACGACCTGCTCGGCAACCCGAATATCCCCGGCGGGCAGACGATCCCGATCGGGCCATCCAAAGCCCCCACAGGCTCATTTGCCTGGCCGCAGACGTTGCAATCGCCTTTCCTCTTCAACACGGTGCGCCGCATGACCGACACCAATCTCACCGTGCTCCCACTTTCGACGGTGACTTATCGAATCGCCTACTCGAAGAGTGTAATGGAGGGTCCGAGTCTCAGCCCCAGCGGCTATCAGTTTGCCAAGTACAACGCAGTGCTCGAGGAATACCAGCGAAACAGCACGGATGACATGACTGCGGACGTGGATTGGAAACCGGTGCAAGGCACGAAGTTCACCTACGAACAGCAGTTCACGCACTACAAGGGCGATTCATATTTCACCCTCAACCCCAACGCCCTTATTGCGCAAGAAGCCGATGGAATGAAAGTGGCCATTAACGACTTCGACAGCCTCACTCCGTATGGCATCAGCGCCTGCAACACAGGCAGCATGGGAAGCGCTTATACCAACTCGACCACCTATACTCTCTTCACCGCACCCACCACCGGCAACCTGCCGGTGATCAATCCTGCCTGCGCTGTGGTGACCCAATACCTGCGCTCGCAGCCCACGCGGGTTCTGTTTCCTACGGAGGTGCTGCGCCTGCAAAGTTCCAGCATCCGGAAGATCGCGATGAACGGCAACGTACGCTTCACCAACGCGCACATGCATCTGCCCAACTATTACGACAGTTATCAGGGATTGAATGGGGCAACCCGCTCGCTCACCTATCTGGCGAACGCGACTGCGAAGCGCGAGGTGCTGGCCGCCGACTATGGGATCTCCTGGCAAACGACGGATCGTTTTAGCCTCGCCGAGCAGATCAGCTACTCGACCTTCCACCAGCCGGGTACGATCCTTTTCACGAGCGGGACTACGCTGGCCACACCAACGAACCCGAATGAGACCATCAACTATCCAACGCTGACCGCAACGAGTGCTGCGGCAGGCGCATCCACCTTTGAAGGCAGTCCCAACATCGGCACGCCGGGAGCGGGCTTTACCGGCCAGTTGTATCTGACCAACAATCTGACGGCGAGCTGGGACGTGGCCTCCCGCGTCACGTTTTCTCTGACCTATCGCTATCAGAACCATGCTGTGGCCGAGGGCAATCCTCACAACGCTCCTCTGCCCGTGGGCGCAGTAACCGGCGGCACGGTCACCATCAATGAAAATGCTGGGATTCTGGCGATCATGACGCGGCCTGCGAGCAACTGGGATTTGAACGGCTCGGTCGAAGTAGGATACGACGACAATGCGCTCACCCCGGTTTCTCCGCGGCAACTCAGGCACTACCGGGTGCACACGATCTACAAGCCGAGGACTTGGGCAACGTTCTCCGGCGTCTTCAACGACCTGGAGCGGCACAATAACACGAATAACAATCAGAGCGCCGTCGCCGCCGGTGATGACCCGTATGAAGGCCCGCTCGATCATGTTGACCACACGCGGATTGCCAGCGTGAGCGCGTCGCTGGCGCCGAATGAGCACTACGCGTTCGACGTGAGTTACGTCTATAGTGACGTCTACACGGCGACCAATATCTGCTTCGACAATGGCAACCAGAATCCGAGCACAGTGTCCGGCGCTTTCCCGGGCACGGCCACGCTCACCAGCTCCGGCGCGCCGTATGTCTGCCCAGGCGTGTTCACAAGAGGTTCCACCACGCAGCTCGCTGACTGGTTCGGCAGAGACTTCATGGATGCGCCCTCGCAGTTTGGATCCGCGGCCGTGATGCTCACGCCCGTCGACAAGTTCCACTACGGCTTCGGCTATCACATAAGCTCTGTCAACGGCAGCCAGTTCTTCAATGATGCGCGTGCAGTCAACGGGTCGCTGGTCTCGACGTATCAGTCCCCTTATCTGGACGCGTCCTTTACCGTGCATACGGGATTGGCCTTGAAAGCGGAGTACGATTTCTACGGCTATGGCGAAGGCGGCCCCTCCGGAGCGGAGTATTGCAGTTTCTCAACATCGACAACCTCGACCGTTGTTCCTTGTGCGTCTCTATCTGCCCAGACCGGCTGGACGATCTCGCCGGCAGGTGAAACCGCACCCCGCAACTTTCACGCCAACAATGTGCTGCTGGGAGTACACTACGAGTTCTGATCAGAAGAGAATATCTTTCGCCGAGACCGCTTGCGCGCGGGCTGGCAAACAGAATGAAGGAGTCTCGCAATGACCAAAGCAGTGCGTTCGACAATGGTGCTGGCCGCTCTGGTTGCATTAGTCTGCACAATGAGCTTCGCCCAATCCTCTGGAGAAGCAACCTATAAAACCAAATGCCAAAGCTGCCACGGCGCAACTGGCACTCCGAATCCGGGGATCGCCAAGCTGCTGGGCATCAAACCTACCTCTGATCCGGCGATGAAGGCGCTTACACTCGACCAGATCGAGGCCGCGGTGAAGAACGGAAAAGGCAAGATGAAACCGATTGCCGGGATTACCGATGCTCAGGTCAAGGATGTGTCTGCATATTTCAAAACGCTGAAGTAAGCCGCCAGTAAGTCATCGGATCGATCCAAATTTTGCCATACGGCCCGTCGTTTCCGCGCGGGCCATCTCAATAAGGAGGCCTGGGGCCGCGTGCCGTTTTTTGAAAGATTTCGTGAAAACTGGGTAAGGCCCGCGCTGTTTTTCGGGAACAATCCCACCAGCCTCGCCGGCGGAGCCATCACCAGCGCCTCCGGAATCACGATGATCAGCTACTGGCTGATCGGGCTTTTTGGCCGTCCCAACGACAACCCTTATCTCGGCATCATCTTCTTCCTCATTCTCCCGGCACTTTTCATCTTCGGGCTCGCATTGATCCCTATCGGCGTCTTCCTGCGCTACAAGGCGCTCCGGAAGACCGGCAAGATTCCCCTTGCATTTCCCAAAATTGATCTCAATGATCGCATCTTCCGTCACGGGCTGGACATCGTGCTCGTGGCAACGATCGTAAATCTGCTGGTGGTGGCCACCGCCAGCTATCATGGCGCGGCCTATATGGATTCACCGCAGTTTTGCGGACAATCGTGCCACGTGATGCATCCCGAGTACACGGCATATAAGATCTCTGCGCACTCTCACGTGGCCTGCGTGGAGTGCCACATCGGCTCGGGCGCGCGCTCTTACTTTGAAGCCAAAGTGAACGGCACCAAACAGCTGATCGAAGTTACATCTCACCCGATGGCTCATATCGCGCCGCATATCATTCCCGACTATCCAACGCCTATCCCATCGCCGGTGATGAATCTGCGCCCGGCGCGCGAGATCTGTGAGGCCTGTCATACACCGGCGAAATTCGTTGGAGAAAAGCTGATCATCAAGTCAGGTTTTGCTGACGATGCAGCGAACACCGAGACCCAAACCGTGGTCCTTCTGCACCTGGGCGGCCTCGACGGTCTCTCGCACCTCACCGGCATACACGGCGCGCACCTCGGCCACATCGAGTACATCGCTGCTGATTCGACCCGCGCCACGATTCCTTGGGTACAGAGGACGAATCCCGATGGATCAACGAGCACCTACGTGGCTTCGGCGCTTAAGGGCGTAATGCCCCGAGGCGAACGGCGCATGATGGACTGTATCGACTGCCACAACCGCGCGGCCCACACCTTCGTCACTGCGGAAGAAGCGATCAATCAGGCGATGGCCGATGGCGCGATCAGTCCCAGCCTGCCCTGGGTGCATAAGGAGGGCCTCACGCTGCTGAAAGCAAACTACACGAGCCAGGCCGAAGCGGCGCAGAAGATTCCCGCAGATCTCGAAGCTTTCTATCGATCGAGCAATCAAGCTGTTTGGGCCGCCAAAGCAACGCTCGTGCAGGCAGCCGGCGCGGAGCTGGTGACGCTTTATAGCCAGAACGTCTTTCCCGATATGAAGGTAACCTGGGGCACGCATCCGAACCACATCGGACACACGAGCGATCCTGGCTGCTTCCGCTGCCACGACGGCGATCACGTAGCCAAGGATGGAACCAGCATCACACAGGACTGTGCAGCTTGCCACAACCTGCTGGCGGTCGAAGAGGCAAAGCCGAAGGTGCTGGCAGATATCGGGATTCAGTAAGCCCGTGGCTCTTGCCCGGTAGTAGGTGAGTTTGAAAGGGCACGGCTTTATCGGGGTCCCCAACAGGCTGGGAGAGCACGCCGTCGATCGCAATGAGTCGCGCAGCATTCTCTCCACTCTCATACGCCTTCTGGGCGATTTCGATCTGGTTGTAGTCCTCACCCTACAGGGCTGCGCTCGCCAGTACGGCTTCTGCCGTTCGACGGTCAGTGATAAGAACATCAATCCATTGTCCGCGCAAGGCGCCTAGAATGGCTTGCACCTTCTTTTTGCCGCCTGCAATGCCGATGACTCGTTCGACGGCGCGAAGCGCTGCTGCTTCGATTCCGATAACACGATGCGAAAGTGGCGATTTGATTGGAACGCCTGATGCGTCGAAGTGACGGAAACAGATATCGCCAACAGCACCAAGCCGGCTCAATTCGGCCCGCTCGGCTGAAGAAAACACATTGCCGCTGCTGGCAAGCAGCCGCGATGGCTCCATTGACCCAATACCCACCAGTGCGATATCCAGTTGTTCGAAGCTCTCAACCACCTCTCGTACAGCGGGTTCCCTGAACAGAACGCGACGAGCTTCGGCCGTAGTGACTACGGCTGGGGATTGAAGCAGAACGGCGCGCGCGCCAATCGATGCAGCAAGCCGCTGTGCCAAATACGTGGCGGCTTCCTGCTGGACGCCAGTGTTTCCAATCCCTCCAAGTATCTGAACCACCTTCCCGCCATTGCAATAGTCCCCAGGGTGCAGAGCATCGACCATAGAGAAGAGTGATCGGCTCCAAGAGGAAATTCCTATCCTGGTTCCCGGTCTCAGTGTAGTTTCGAGATAGTAAGCCGCCGCGGATCCGAGTTCGCGGACCAACGTCTCCTCTTCAACCGAACCGTCGATCACCACAGAGTCTTTCAAAGAGAACTCCGCTGTGAGTTGATCTTCAAGTTCAGAATAGATTCCAGGTGGAGTCGTAACGCTAAAGCGAACAAGATTCGATTCGCGTGCCCGTTTAAGCAAGCGCGAAACCGTCGATTGATGGATCTGCAATCGATCCGTGATTCCCCTCTGCCGCAGTCCCTGCACGTAATACATTCGTGCCACTTTGGCCATGAGGCGCACTTCATCTTCTCGGGACATGCTCCTATTGTTCCATAGCTTGCATATGAATTTAGGTCTGATTGAACGTGCACAATGCAGGGAGGAAACTTGGCCGCTCATGATGATAGATTTGCCAGCCGAGGTATCGGCCCAGCGCCTCGGCCACGGCAGCCGCGGTGTGGCTGCGGTTCATGGCAGCGTGGTGCTCGAAGCCGTTCTCGCAGATGACGTGCATCAGCCTGGGCAGTTGCGCAACGCGCACCACGGCGCGGGTGCCAAAGGTTTTCAGCGGATCATCGGTAAACTCCCCTTCCCCAACGTAGGCCGTGATTTTGCCAGTGAGATCGTCGGTGCTCACGCGGCCGAAGGTGACCGGGCCTGCCAGTGTGCGGCCTTCCAGCGCGCCGAAGGTGTTCTCTTCGCCAAGCGTAGTGCCAAGAATGGGCGCCGTAGCGATGCGGATGTCGGGCAGAAAGTCCTTCGCCCAATTGCCGCAGTGAAAGAAGACGCATTTCTCAGGATCGCCGCCGTAGTTGTTGTTCCAGTCGACAAGCGCGCTGGGCATGCCCGAGGCAAGCTGCAGCGCGTACATGCCTACTACGCCTGCGATGTCGACCTCGCAGGCCGAGGGCAGCATCTGCTCGCTCATCATCGACATGATGGTGCACACATTCACGCCGAAGTTCTTCTGCAGCGAACTCCAGCACTGGATGGCCGTAGCCGTGATGGAGAGCGATTGCATCCAGTCATCGACTACGAGCGCGAACTTGGCCATGCGCAGAATAGCTTCGTCGGGAGCTTGCGACGCATCGGCATAGGAGCGAATCTGTGCGATGCGCTGGCGCACCCGCGGGTCGTCGCTTGAGATTTTAGCGGCGTTGCCAAAAACCTCGGAGAGATCGATGGTGTTGACGGTGATACCGTTGGCTTCGAGGAGCTTCTCGCTGAAGCGCGTGGTGTTGAAAGCGTTCGGCCGCGCCCCGACGGCCCCGATGCGCACCCGGCTCAGGCCGCGCACCACTTTGCAAGTCTGGACAAACTGGACAAGGTCCTCGCGGAAGCGCGGATCAAGCACCGCGACCGTGTGATCGCGCGTGAGCGAGAACGGAATGCGGTACTGGCGCAGGTTGTTGCACACCGAGATCTTGCCGCAGAAGGCGTCGCGCCGGCGGTCGAGGCCGAACTGATCGAGATCGTCAGGGCAAGCCTGCACGAGAACCGGAACATGCGTATCGGCCAGCCGGATAGAATCGGCAACGCCCTTTTCATCGCCGAAATTCGGCAGGCATACCAGGATGCCCTCGATGCGGTCGCGATTTTTGCCGAGCAGCGCGCCGCACTTTTGCGCGTCGGCCCAGGTTTCCACCGCGCCCAGCTTCGATTCTTCCGGCGAGAGCCAAACCGGCTCGATGTTGAGCTCTGCAAAGAGCTTCATCAGGTCCTTGCGCGCTTCGGAGATCAGCACGTCAGGAAAGAAATCGCGATTGCCTACGATCACTCCAAGAGTTGCCCAAGTCGTCATATGAAAGTCTCCTGGCATTTGCCTGTTGAGGTTTGCGCGCTAAAGACGCGAGCACGTAATGAGCGCAAGGCCCGCGAGGTAGCACAAAAACATGGCCCCGAGAATGCGGTTGGTCCCGCGCGGAGCGGTCGAAAACTCGCGCCACACCAGCACGCCCCACAAAATCGCTACGACAGGCGCCGCATTCGACAGCGCGTAGGAGACGGCGGGACCGGCCGCACCCACCGCGATGAAGCTCGACGTGATGCCGACGGCCCAGATGGCGCCGCCGAAGATGCCCGTGCAATGCGTGCCCGCGCTTCCCTTCCAGTAATCGGCCATGCGCACGGGGGCGCCTTCGACCGGATACCGCATAAAAAAAGGATGGAAAAGAAAAGTGGTGAGAAACGCGCCGAGCGTAAAGAAAAACGCAGCCGAGAGCGGCATCAGCTTGCCTGAGCCGCCGGCGACGAATGCGGGATCGATGGATTTGACCGTGACGGAGTAGAAAAATGCGATCAGTACGCCGGCCGCCACCGACAGCAGGATGCCTTTCGCGCTCGGCTTCTTGACGGCGCTTGCCAAGCGGCCGTAGGCCAGCATACTGAGCAGGATGGCGACCACGATGACAGCGACACCAGCAAACAGCAGCCGCGTGTTGCCAGGGTTCTTGGCGCCCTCGATGATGACGAGAATGAAACTGAAGACGATGCCGAGCACCCACGCAATGCCGCCGCCGATGGGGAAGCCGATCGCCATGCCCGCCACGGCAATGGCCGCCACCAGCAGCAGATTGCCGAGATTCCACACCGTGCCGCCGAGCAGCGCCCAGCCGATACTCGAATGGTCGGCCTGAGCCAGATCGGCGAGGAAGGGACGGCCGGTTGCGCCGAAAGAGCCCAGCGTAAGCGCCGCGACCAGTGATGTGAGCACCAGACCCGTGACGAAATCCCAGTAGAAAAGCTCGAACCGCCAGGAGCGCGCGGCAAGCTTTTGCGTGTTGGCCCACGATCCCCAACAGATCATGGTGAGGACGCAAAGCACAACGGCGATGGAATAGCTGTGAATGGCGATCATGGCTTGCTTCCTTCCTTCACCTCGTTGCGCAGGCGCGCGCGTTCGACGGCGACCCGCCATGCGCCGCGCAGGCCCTCGCGATCGGCCTGAGACTTATGCGGCTCGAAGGGTTGTACAGTCTTGGGCAGCGCAGCAAGCGCGTCGAGCGCGCGCCACCAATCGAGAGCAAGACCGCCCAGCAGGGCCGCGCCGCGCGCCGAGAGATCTTCTTGCCCGGAACGGTGCACGGACCGGCCAAGCACATCGGCCTGCATCTGCATCAACGCATCATTGCGCGTGGCGCCGCCGTCGGCAAGCAGAACCGGCAGCTTGACGTGCGCGGCATCTTCCATAGCTTCGAGAACGTCGGCAACCTGAAACGCGATGGCCTCGACCGCAGCGCGAGCCAGATGCGCCGCCGTGTGCGTGCGCTCGATGTTGGTCACCAGTCCCCGCACAGCCGAGTCCCAATAGGGCGCGCCGAGACCGACCATCGCAGGCACCAGAATCAGCCCCGCCGAATCCGGCGCCGTTGCAGCCAGTGCCGCCGCGTCTTCAATGGGATGTGCAAAACCGAGAAATTCCCCCACCCACTGCACGGCCGCGCCGCTCATGGCGATGTTGCCTTCAAGCCCGAAGTGCGCACCCTCCGCGGTCGACCACGCAACAGTACGCGCGAGTTGCTTTGCCTGGGAAACGAGGCCCGGAGTGATCATCATCAGTGAGGAACCGGTGCCGTACGTAGCCTTCACCGTCCCCGGCTCGTAGCGGCCATGCCCCACAAGTGCGGCGTGTGAGTCACCGATCATGGCCACGATGGGAACGCCGGCCAATTCCGGGATGGCTTCGCAGGCTCCGAAATATCCGCTCGACGGCAACACGGCGGGCAGCGCGGCGCGCGGAATCCCGAAAAGATCGAGCAGTGCCGGGTCCCATTCGAGCGTTTCCAGGCTCAGCAGCGCCGTGCGCGACGCATTCGTGTGGTCGGTTGCATACGCCTGTCCGGCCGTCAGATTGTAGAGCAGCCATGCATCAACCGTGCCGAGATGCACGTCACCGCGTTCTGCTTGCGCACGCAATGCAGGTTGCTGGTCGAAGACCCACGCCCACTTGGTCGCGCTCAAGAGCGGATCGAGCGGCAGGCCGGTGATCGACTGAATCCTCGCCGCATGTGTGCGAAGCCTGTCGCAGACCGGCTCGGAGCGGCGGCACTGCCAGGTGATGGCGTTCCCCACCGCCTCGCCGGCCACAGAGCCCCCTGCGCCGGAACGCCGCCATGTGACAGCGGTTTCGCGTTGATTTGTGATGGCGATTCCCACAATCGATGCGCGCTCCGACTGCGCATGACGCACACCGGCCGAGACGACCTGAACCACCGACTGCCACAACGCGAGCGGATCCTGCTCCACAAAGCCGGGCTGCGGCTGCTGGATTTCGAGAGGCTCTGAAGCGCGATAAACCGTGCGGCCTTCGCAATCCACCAACAGCGCCTTGGTGTTGGTCGTGCCCTGGTCGATGGCAAGAATCCATTCGCCGGCCATTTATCCCTCGTACTTCAGCAGATCCAGCGCCGTTCGCTCGATGCCTGCCGCGGTGAGCCCAAAGTGTTCGAGCAAAAACTGGGCCGTGCCCGTGGGAGCGAAAACATCGGGCACTCCGAGAATGCGCAGGGGCGTAGGGTGCTCCTGCGCAACCACCTCTGCAACAGCGCCGCCCAGCCCTCCCGCCGCGAGCGCCTCTTCAGCCGTCACAATGCCCCGCGTGGTGCGGGCTGCGTTCAGAATGGCCTCGCGATCGAGCGGTTTCACCGTGCTCATGTTCAGCACGCGCGCCGAGACGCCGTGTGCCTCCAGCGCCTGGGCAGCATCAAGCGCGCAGCCCACCATCAAGCCGTTGGCGATCAGTGTCACATCGGAGCCCTCGCGCAGTTGAACCGCCTTGCCCAGCCGGAACTTGTAATCGTCGCCATGCACGCAACGCACCGGAACCCGCGCGATGCGCAGGAACATCGGACCCTCGTGTTCGAGCGAGTATCGCATAACAGCCGCGGTCTCCACGGGATCCGCCGGAACGAGCACGGTCAGGTTGGGAATGACGCGCATCCACGCCAGGTCCTCAATCGAATGGTGCGTCGGTCCAAGCTGGCCGTAGGCCATTCCCGGAGACATGGCACACAGCTTTACGTTCGCCCTGGTGTAGGCGAGGTCCACCTTCACCTGTTCCATGGCGCGCGCGGTAAGGAAGCAGGCCGCTCCACACACATAAGGAACCATGCCTCCGCTCGCGAGCCCCGCGCCCACGCCCACCATGTTCTGCTCGGCAATTCCCACATTCACAAAGCGGTCAGGGAACCTCGCCTTGAAATTCTTGAGCTTGGCCGAGGACAGCGAGTCGTTGGCCACGGCACAGACGCGCGGATCGGCGGCAGCCATAGCTTCAAGTTCATTCATGTAGGCGTCGCGGCAGTCAAAGAGCTGCCGGCCGGCCGCAGGAGACGATGCGCCGCTCACCATGCCGCATCCATTCCCAATTCCACGGCAGCCGCGGCGAGTTGTTCCTTCGAAGGCACGCCGTGATGCCATGCAGGTTGATTCTCCGCGAAAGAAACACCCTTGCCCTTGATCGTCCGCGCAATCACACACGACGGCTTGCCAACTTCAATCGGCAGATGCGTAAATCGATCCAGCAGTTCCGGAATCGAGTGCCCGTCAATCTCCTCGACCGCGAACCCGAAGGCGCGGAAGCGCTCCGCCAAAGGCTCCATGCGAATCGTATTCTCCGTAAAGTCGCCTTGCTGGATACGGTTGCGGTCGACGATGACGGTGAGGTTGTCGAGGCGGTAGTGCTGCGCGGTCATCGCAGCTTCCCAGTTCGAGCCCTCCTGCAATTCACCGTCGCCGGTGAGAACGAAGACGCGCCAGGACTCCTTTCTCATGCGGGCAGCCAGTGCGGCGCCCACCGCGACAGGCAACCCGTGCCCCAGAGGTCCTGTGTTGGCCTCGACGCCGGACACCTTGTTCCGGTCGGGATGCCCGTTGAGCATCGAAAGCGGATCCATGTAGGTCTTGAGCTGCGCAGTGGGGAAAAAACCGCGTGCCGCCAATGCGGAGTAATAGGCCGCAGCGCCGTGGCCCTTGGACAGAATGAAACGGTCGCGTTGAGGCCAGCCGGGCTGCGCGGGGTCAATCTTCAGCAGTTCGCCGAGAAAGAGGACGGCCAGGATGTCGGCCGAGGAGAGATCGCCTCCGGTGTGGCCCAATCCCGCGTGATGATTCATCGTCATGGAGCTGAGCCGGATCCAATTCGCTTTGTGCTTGAGCGACTTCCACCGAGCTTCGGCGCTGGCTGATTCTTCCAATGCTAATTCGTCCAATGTTTCGGTCCTTCCGGAAAACTGTTCTCCGTCCTGCTGCCACCTGGACACTGTTGTTGAATTGTGACGATCGCGTAGTCCGTCCTGGTCATTTATTTGCGATCAAAGGACGCCACGTTTACTCTAAAGAGCGCAAATCGTGCCCCCATTCGGTTATTTCTAAAAATCTAATTCTTGACGGGGTTATAGTCAAAATATTTGCGCTCGATTGCATATTTATGCAATAAGATGGATCATTCGCTGCGCTCTCTGCTTTCCCAGAGATTGATCAGGCCCTGATTGCCTTGATTCGAAAGCCCGGCTGCCATGGCTTTGTGAAAGAGCGCGTAGACAAGCCCGGCTGCCGGAAAATCGCCCTCCATGCCGGCGAGCCACTCTTTGAGCAGTGTCATATCTTTGTGCTGCAGACGAATGCTGAAGCCGGGAGCAAAGTCTCCCTGTAGAATCTTGGGCCCGAGATTGGTGAGCATCCAGGAAGAAGCAGCTCCGCTTGAAACCGCCTGCAGAGTTGTCTGCGCATCCAGGCCTGCCGCGCGCGCCAAACGCAGTCCCTCCACCGCGCCAAGCAGATTGGTTGCGCCCACCAGTTGATTGACCAGCTTAGTCTTTTGCCCACAGCCGCTCAGACCGGTGTAGGTAATGGTCTTGCCCATGGCTTCAAAGATCGGGCGGCATCTGTCGAAGACATCCTGCGGACCCCCAACCATGATTCCAAGTGTTCCCTGCTCTGCGCCTCTTTCACCGCCACTCACAGGGGCGTCGAGCATCGCGCACCCGGCTGTTGCAAGCCGCTCGGCAAATTCGATCGTTTCTTCAGGAGAGATCGTGCTCATGTCGATCACGATTGAGCCCGTTCCCACGCCGAAGGCGACTCCATCGTCTCCGAAGAGAACCTGCTCGACCGTTTTGGTGTCGGGAAGCATGAGAATGATCACATCGCTGGTGCCGGCCAACCCCTGCGGCGAAGCGGCCACAGACGCTCCCATTTCGATAAGCGATGCCTCTTTCTCGGGATGCCGGCTCACGATCGATAACTGAAACCCCTTGCGCACCAGATTTGTAGCCATGGGTTTTCCCATGACGCCAATTCCTATGAAACCGATCTTCTCCATCGATTCATTCCTTCTCGCCTGCACATTGCTTCTCAAAGAGGCTTGATTCAAAGCGGCGTCCGATTCCGCTGCCGCTCGGAATCCAGTCCTCGGCCAGTTGCATGTACTGCGCGTACCTGTCTTTGTCGAACAGCGGATAGTCGCTGCCTATCACAAGTGACTCGGGCCCGAAGACTGCCAGCAAGTGAGCGGCAAATGGCGCAACATCATCGTGAGGAAAAGTTTCGCTTGAAAAGTGAGCCACAGCCGAGATTCCTGCGATCAGCTTCGGAAGCTCGCGGAGCGCGGAGATGGATTCGTGCCAGTCGTTGTCATCTTGCCGATCGCGCCGCGGCCAGCCCATGTGCGGCAGATAAATTGGGAGCCGCGGATAATGGATAGCGAGACGCGTGAGTTCCTCCGTCAGCACGCGAATGCCCGACTCCGCATGTGGCAGCAACCACTTCCCTCTCGACGCGAGGAGCGCGGCAATCGCGCCGAGCCGACGCAGATCGGCGGTCTTCACGCGAAATGCCTGCACCATCTCCAGAGAAAGAAGTTCTGCACCCGATTGTGCTTTATCAGGGCGAAAGCAGGGTGCGACACGAAATCGAGTCGATGGTGAGGCGATCAGTTGCTGCAGGCACGCGCGATTGTCCCCACTCCAGGTCTCAACGATGAGCGCACGTTCGATTCCCGCGGAATCCATGCGCCGTTCGAAATTGGCGATTGGCTCAGGCACACTCATATCGAGATGAGCGTAAGCATCGATCATTGCCGCCGGAACCTCGTCCCAAAGAAGATGGCTGCAAATGCGAACCAGGGCAGAATGCCAATGAGGAGCAGAATCAGGTTCGTGTCGTGCCGATCGGCCAGAAGGCCGATATAGCGGCTCACCGCGCCATACGCGATATTGCTCAGCCCTCCCAGCAAGCCCGAACTCACGCCGACATACGCCGGATCGAGATCCTGCACAAGGGTGAGATAGATGACGAGAAATGCGCCGACACCAATACCGGTAAGCGCGAGAAACAGGACCGCAGCGTACCGATAGGTCGTAAGTCCGGCCGGAATTGCGGAGAGCATCAGTAGGCAGGCGGCGAAAAGCGCCCACCGCTTCGCAGCGACTGTGCTGCTTCCGCGAGCCACCAGCATGCGGACGAAGAGCCCGATGAGCAGATTGCCGCTGAAGGTGCCGCCATACACAACGATAGAAAGCGCATTGCCACGCGCGAAGCTGAAACCGCGCGATGTTTCGAGATAAAGCGGCACCCAGTCGGACAGATAATAGTTGACGCCATTCACCACCAGCGCCGAGACCGCGAGAATCCAGAACTCGCGCATCGTGATGAGACGGTACATCACCTGCAGGATATTTTTCAGCGCGACTGATTTGCCTTTCAGCAAGCCGGCAGATTCTTTCGTTACCCACAGCCAGGCAATGACCCACAGCCCCCCAACCGCGCCGGTAATTACAAATGCGGCGCGCCACGACCAGCGTAAAGTAATCCAGGTGACGATGAGCGGCGCAGCCAGCGCGCCCATCGCCCCGCCGCTGTTGAAGATTCCGTTGGCAAGCGGGCGGTCTTTCGGGCTCAGCAGAGAATTGGTTACCTTGAGCGAGCAGGGCCAGTTAAACGCCTCGCCTGCACCAAGCAGAAACCGCAAACCGGTAAGCATGCTGACGCTCGTGGCAAGGCCCGTCAACAGGCCTACAAACGACCACGCTCCGCTGGCGACGGGAAACACGATGCGCGGACCGTAGCAGTCGACCAGGAATCCGCCGAAAATCTGCACCAGACCGTAAGAGTAGCGGAACGCAGCAACGATTTGCCCGAACTGCTCATTCGTCAGTCCGAAGTTGGCGATGATCTTTCCAGCAGTGAGAGCCAGTACCTGCCGGTCCAGATAGACGATAGACGTGGCGAGAAACAGCAGAAAGCAGGTCCACCAGGTCCGGGCAGAGATGCGCTCCCGGCTTTTCATTTGCCTGCTTTGTATGATTCCTTCTGACGGCGCAGAAGCTTCCTGGGCTTCCGTTGCCTCCCGCTCGCTGTGCGGCCCGGATATGTACGGTCCAGATGCGTGCGGCTCCATTGCGCTCGCCGCCTCATTGGCTTCGCGGGAGCGCTGCGCCATGGCTAACGGTGTCCTGCGTACGGCACATAGGGCCGCGCATCCATTGCTTCCTGCACCAAGCCGACGCCAAATCCGGGACCCGCTGGAAGCTCCAGCGCACCGTCGGAAAATTGCAATGGAGTTGTCAGCATTTCAGCAGCAAGCCTTTCGTCGGCATCGGACCCGATCGTCTCAAGGATAAAGAAATTGGGGATGGCAGCGGCATAGTGAAGATTCATGACCGTTGCCAGGGGCCCATTGGGATTGTGCGGCGCCATGCCGATATAGTGAGCCTCTGCGAGCGCCGCAATCTTTTTCAAGCCGGTAATTCCGCCGCAGTTGACCAGATCGCACTGCAGGTAGTCCACGGCATGTTTTTCCAGAAACGCACGTACACCATAAATGGTCGCCCAACGCTCGCCCGCGGCAATGGGAATCGTTGTTTCCCGTTGCACAAGGCTCAATTCTTCCACGTTCTCCGGAGGAACGGGCTCTTCCACGAACAAGAGGTTCAAATCTTCCAGTACGCGGCATAGGCGCAGCGCCGCCTTGGGATTCAATCGCCCATGGCAATCCACCGCAATGCCAAACTCGGGACCGGCCGCCTCCCGGGCGGCGATAAAAAATTCGCGAATGCGATCAAAGATCGATGGATCGAGATATTCGGTCTCCTTCCAGTGGGAATCGACGACGCCCTGAGTGCCAGAATAGCCGCTTCCATTTACCGCATGTCGGTCGCTGCCTCGATTGCCTTCGCCGTAAAAGAGCGGCAGCGTGGTCTTCAATGCGCGGTAGCCTCGGGCCCTGCAGGTTTTCACGTTGGCGGCAAAAGCTTCGGGAGAGTTTCCAGCCGAGCAGTGGCAGTACGTAGGGACCTTCGTTCGCGTTGGACCACCCAGAAGCTTGTAGACGGGCAGCCCGCTCAATTTGCCCAGAATGTCCCAGAGGGCACAATCGACCGCGCTGATTGCTGTGCTGTGCAGAGGACCACCCACCCAGAAGGAATCACGGTACATTCTTTCCCAGTGGTTCTCGATCTCAGTCGGATCTTTTCCCACCAGATAGCGTTTCAAATCCAGGATGGAACGCTCGATGGTCTGGGTCTTTCGCTTCATCACAGTCTCAGCCAGACCGGTAATGCCTTCGTCTGTTTCAACCTTGACAATTACAGCATTGCGAAAGTTCAGATTCACAATCTGCGTCCTGATGTCCTTTACTTTCATATAGGCCCTCTATGCCAGTTCCCGAAAAAGAGGAGTTGAGTTCCGCTCGTTGTATTCCTATAAGTTGCGGCTGCTCAGCAAACGCAATATGGATGCGGCGGGTCGGATGCTCCGGTTCAAGTTACATAAACTCCATTGCCGCATACTCGTGTTGCGTCCGCCGCTGTTAAGGGGGCGTCCATGATCGAGCTCTCTTCGACTTCTGACCCAATCTGGGGGTGACTCCGATAAATGGGTGTCACCGTGAAAATGTATTGGAGATGGATACTTGAGTCAAATATCAAGTTCTTCTTTAATTGATCTAATTTTGAGATGTTGAGATCGACAGGCATAAAGATGGGTTTGAAGGTATTCCAGTGGTCATGTGGTCGAGCCGACTGCCGCTTACACAATGCCGAAGGCTATAGCGTGTTTCAAAAATAGGCTTTGAAGGGGCACGGCTTCAGCCGTGCCGCACAAAGTACCCTGCCTATGCGGCTTTAGCCGCTGAGGGATGGTTCCTTCTGGCTTCGTCACCATTTTTTTGAAACACGCTCTAAGGACGATCGCCGCTAAGCGTTTGAAACCGATGGATCAACTGCATCAGGTTTTCAGTCTCAGCCCAAGGAATATACGTATTGTTGCCGCGGCAGGCGCCGAAAAACTCCATGTCCTGTGCGGCGATAGCTTGCTCGTAGACTGTGCGCTCTTCCCCGGCGAATCGCAAGCCCTCGAGATCAGAGCGAAGGTACGTAAAGCCGTCGGTCTCAACTGTATGCTGTGCGCCGACTATGACCATTTGGCTGATTGAAAGTTTCGCGCCATAGCTGATCGTCGCTGTCAGCGGTTTCCCGCCAGGCAATCGGGCCAGCATAGACACCGACTGTGCAGAAGAAGCATCTGGAAACGCAGCGCAGGCCAGCGGCTCGAGTTCTCCGCACCATTGCATCACGAGATCGACGCCATGTGCGGCATGATGCACGAGAGCATTGTCGCTCCACGCGCGAGATCGTAGCTGCGGATAACGGACGTAGCTGATCTCCTGAATCTCTCCAAGCAAACCCGATCGAATAGCTGTTTGAACCAGCGCATAGGGTGCAAGGTAACGGGACGTATGCGCGCATCCCACCAATACGCCTTGCTGCTGCGCAATTGCTCCCAGCTCTTCAGCCTCGCGTGGCTCAGCACAAGGGGGCAACTCAATCAGCGTGTGCCGGCCCGCGTGCAGGCACGCTCGCGCCTGTTCGAAGTGCGCAGTGGAAGGTGAGCAGACGATTGCGGCATCAGCCGCAGCGATGGCCTCCTCAACACTTGCAGCAATTCTGCACGCACCGTACCGGCCGGCGAACGACGCCGCACTCTCGGGCTCCGGGCTATAGACCGCGGTCAGTTCCACATCGGGCTGACTGGCCAGATACGCTGCGTGAATCGAGCCCACTGCGCCGCAACCGATCATCGCCGCACGTATCTTCACCCGATACCATCCAGTGCGCGATCCGGGTCAATCCATCCGGCCTGTTCCAGCTTTTTACGCAGCTTCTCTACCTGTTCGCCGTCGAGTGGGAAGAAGGGGTCGCGGCTATATCCGCCCTCAAGCCCCCAGAGATTGAGCATCGACCGATAGATCGCCAGATCACTTACCGGACCGATCTGCTGATGTGTGTAGAGATGAACCAGCGGAAGGATCCGCTTCCAAATGCGAAAGCCACGCTCGCAATTGCGATCAACAGTAATGGCTTTGTAAAGTTCTTTGGCCGCTTTTGCGGCAACGTTCAGAATCCCGCTGATCCATCCGTGCGCCCCGGCGCACAGTCCTTCATAGCCTGCGATAAAGGAACCGTAGAAGATGGCAATCCGGTCACCGACCAGATAGCTCAGGTCATGGATGGGCTCAACCGTTCCATATGTCGACTTGACCATGTGAAAGACATCCTCATCGGCCAGCCTGGCAATCTCCACAGGGCTGAAATCAACACATGCAGAGTTATGGGGATTGTTGTAGAGCATGAGCGGCAGGTCGACCGCTTTGCGAATGCGACGGTAATGTTCAACGACGGCAGGCTTGGATGGCTTTTGAAAATACGGCAAGATCACGATGATGCCGTCTGCGCCGCACCGCTGCGCATCTTCAGACAGCTCGATGGAGATTTTGGTGCTATAGTGGCCCGAGCCATAGATCACCGGCACGCGCCCGCGCACCACGTCCCCGGCCAGGCGGAAGACGCGCTTGCGCTCTTCTGATTCCATTGCAATGAATTCGCCGCTGGTGCCCGCAATCACAAGTCCATCGACGCGCTGATCTTCGATCAGCCACTCCCAGTGGCGCGCTGTAGCCTTCTCATCCAGCCGATTCTCTTTGTCGAACATGGTGAGCGCCGCCGGAAAAATGCCGCGGAAGCGATCAAGTGCAAAAGGCATGCCAAGCTCCTCGTGTATCCCCATCTTCTGCAGGGCAACCGCAGTTGCGGCGATCTCGCATCCGCGCTTATGCAGAAAGTATTGCCGCGTTGCGAAAGGCTGTCATTACTTCCTGTCGCGTGATGTTGTGAAACTGCACGAATCTTCGCTCTCCCAGCGGCAGTCTTGTCCTTTGACCGGATTCCTTGACCGGCAGCGGCTTTCCCAATTCCATCATCAGGGTCATTTGTCCCGCCGGCAATGCGATCTGCAATGCGGCCTCACCCGATGTGTGCCAGTAAGCGACCCATGTGCTGCCTAGATACTCAAACAGAAATGCTCTTGCTGGCGCGTCGGCTCCGGCAACGTTTTGAATCTGTTCACAGGGTACAAGCACAAACTGCCCGCGCTCATCCACAAGCAGAATGTGCTCCTGCTCCAGATTGCGCAGTGATTTCTTCTGCTCTTCTGTGAGCCACTTCTGCGCGCGCGCTTTTTCCCAGCGGCGGATCACCTCAAGATTATCTGCGGTGCGTGGATGTGCATCCATCGCGTGCAGATCGCTCTGCATCGCGATGGGACAGTCCCAGGCTGCAGCCCGGCTCGTGACATACTCAAGCATGTCCGGCTGGGTGCCGATTGTGTCTTTGCCTGGAGCCCAATATCCAATCCATCCAAAATTGATACGGGTAAAGTCTTTGTCCGCACGCACGATTTCTGCAGCAGGATAAGCCTGTGTGGCCGCCTTCATCATCTCCGGCCTGAAGACATCGAAGGCATTGCCGCGCGTAAGAATATGCCAGCTGAAGTGCGACTTGCACGCCCCCTCGGCAAAGAGAGGCTGCGGTTGCAGCTTCTGGCTCACAATCCACTGCGCGCGTGAAACGGTATACCAATAAGGCGGTGGAACATCTTCTGCGCCATCGTAGTAGACAAACTCAAAGCCTGCCTGTTCGTATATGTCTCTAAGGCGCCCGGCAACTTCGTCCTGAATGCCAGTGTTCTGCGTAAAGCGGACAAAGACCGGCCATGTATCGACATCGAGCAGACCAACGCGCGAGCTTATCTCATGCGAGGATGCCTGCGTGCCCAATGCACCTCTCTTGCAATTCTCAAACTGATACGGCGGGGTTGTTGTATACCGCTCGTAGGTCACAAGCTCGTTTTGGATTCTCAGAATGCGCCGCTCATCGTCGAGCGTGCACAGGCGTGGGTTTTCCTCAACCGGAATAGCCGTAGCCGCTGCGTCTATGCTTTCTGCCAGCGAGAAACTCTCGACAAGGTTCAACCGCGGATCCGGCTTCGGCGTCACATACGCATCCTGTTTATGTGCCTTGTTGTAGTGAATATGGACCCCCGGCAGAATGCCTGCGTCCTTGATCTGGGCAACGACCTTCTTCAGGTCGTCCATGCCGCGGGGATACTCCGGCCGCCACGGAAAATGGCCCGCACTACTGGCGAAAGCAAGATAGTACACATCCATCGCGCGAAGGCCGCATTGCTTCGCATATCGGATGTGCCGCGCGGCGTCTTCCGGAGTGATCGTCGACGCCTCATAGTACGAGTAGCCATACTCACGCGACCGGCGGCTTTTAACCCCTTGTGGCAACTCATAGTCTTCTTCCACGCGGGCAATGCGGTCCAGTAGATGGGGCGTTGTAGTCGTGATCAAAGCCGCTCCAACGTCTTCCAGCTGCACCTCGTTGTCTGTTCCCGCCTGGAAAAGGTAATACCCCTGCCGCTCTTTTGCGCGAATGCGAGCATAAGGATCGGTCGCCAGAAGATTCACGGCAACATCTTCGTCCCAGATCACATTCAGCCATTCGCCTAGGTTCTTTCGCTTGCGCACTGCCAGTTGAATAAAGAGCGTCTCATCCACAGGAGTCTTCCGCTTCGTGCGCAGCGATGTATATCCGTGATACGTGAGCTTCTGCAGGCGAAAGGCGATGTAGGCATCCGTGATCTTGACTCCGATGGTGGCCGAGTAGCCAACCACGTCGAACTCAACGATTAGCAAATCGCCCTGTTGTTTGACCGCAACAGCGGGAAAGGCCGTGACCTCTGCCGGATACGCAAGTTGCAGCTCATTGTCGTAGGGACGATCTTGCGTCAGAGTGAACATCGGTACTTCCACATCCGGCGCCAGGCATTCCTGCCCCGTGGCCCTGTGAATGAGACTGCGCGCTGTGCCCGAGGGGCCGATCTCCAGCCGCATCTCGGCATTCTCGAGAACGATGCTGTCCGGCCTGGGCTCGGACCGCCGGTCGGCTGCGAATTCTTCTTCAGGCTGCGCTGCAGACGGCAATGCGCCAGACCAGGACGCAAGCCCCAACAACCCCGCGCCTTTCAAGAATTCTCTGCGATCGCTCACTTGATCTCCCCTTCGTTGACGACAGCGAACCACGCTAGCGGCTACCAACTCACTGTCACCACACCATAAGCCTGCAGAGTAGGAGCGATGAATACGGCTTCCGCGCCTTCCATGTGAAAGTCGATCGGCCTGCCGCTCTCCGCTTCTGGCGAATAGAACTGAATCGCCTTGGCAGGCTTTCCTTTGGGCGTTGCGCACTGAATTGCAATGTTGCTAACAGATGGGTTCTTTTCCATGTCGTAATTCACCAGATGAAGAATGCGCCGCTGTTTTGCCGTCTGCTCAAGCAGATTCATTGCGATAGAGTCCGGAGCCTTCACAGATATAGGAAACTTTTCTCCGGCAGCCCAGGAGATTGCGTCGACAATATCTTCCCAGTTCTTTGGGCGCCTCCAGAAATCTGTCCCCAGGTTGAAATAAGGCTCATCGGGCGGTAGCGGCCCATCAAATTCAATAGCCGGAATGTAGACCGTTCGACCTCCGCCGACTGTTTTGCGCTGCAGCCCTCCTGCGGCCGCTGTTTCCGCAGCTCTTTTCTTGTGGCCATGTATAGAAGCTTGGCCGGCGATTAGGTCCTTAAGTCCTGGTTCCACGCGCATCCGGCGCCACGCATCGTAGAGACCGGTCTGCTCCGTCGCAACCAGACCACCGCCCGCCGCAACGTACCGTTGAATTGCCTCGATTTGCTCGCCAGAAAGACATTCAGTATTGGGGAGGATGAGCACTTTGCAAGTCGCCGGCGAAAGATCAGCGAGGTGGCCATCTGCAATGAGCTGAAATGGAATCTTTGCTTGAATCAGGGTTTGCTCGACAAGCAGCGCGCTCAGCCCCGCGGCTGCATTGTTGTAAGTGATCGACGCATAGGAGCGCAGTACGGCCACCGGCGCCAGGTCTTCAGCTCCAACGTAGAGGTCCCGCTGCTTGCGGTAGAAAGCGATGTATTTCACCACATCTTCAGAAAGCGGACTTTCACCGGCAAAACCAATCGTCTGATTGAATGCAAGGCATTCCGCGATGGCGGTTTCGCTGACCGCTATGTAGGTCAACACAACGTTGTGATAAGTGCGGGCCAATTTATAGGTGCGGATGGCGGTGAGCAGACGGCCATCTTCCGTGAGCTCCGAGTTGCTGTCGGACTCATCCCAGAAAACCTGTGTGTGCGGCAGGAGCCGCGCAAAATCCGTACCGCGGATCCATGGGCTGTTGTAACCAACAACGCCGCCGTAGTTGATCTCGATGACCACCGCGGCATTCAGGGAATGGATCAGTTCCTCCATCTGTTTGAGTGCGTCGGCCATCGTTTGGCATCGGTAATCAATCCACTCCTGAAAGACCGGGTCCGCAATGACCCTCAATTTCTCCGGACGATTGGTCGCGTTCCAAAGCGGTGGATTCACGTAGTCAATGTTCTCGAATCCGAACCTGCTCTTCCGCTCATCGGCGGAATACTTGCTGCGCAGATATTGCCGGAATCCAGTTTTGCATGCAGCGCAATGGCAGGAGTTTGGTTCCGCGCTCAGCGTGAAATTATCGAAGTGAATGAAATCGGTCTTCACTTCCGTGACGGCAAAGCGAACGACTTTCTTTAGATAATCGATGAACTCCTGATTCGAGAAGCAGGGCAAATAGCGAAAGGATTGCTGATATCCATATTCGATCATCACCGGCTGACCGATGGCATCGCATTGAATCCAGTCCTTTGCTCGCGGCTCTTCAGCAAAGAAGGTCTCGTACATCATCGAGTCCCACTGGATATAGGTGTCGATCTTCATGCCAAGGCGATGGACAATGGCCGCGGTGCGCACGGTGTCTTCCATCTCCGTCTTCTCTGCAGCCATCCCAAAGCCTTTGTATAGATGCGTGTGAAAGACCTCGACTCCCTGGTCTTTAAGCTTGCGGATTACCTCTTCACTTTGTTCGTGCTCGTAGACCTCGCGCGCATTCGTACTCTGGCCGCCACAGCGGACCACAAACAGATAGGGTTCATGCGAACCGCCCGCATCGATGAGGCCGTTCTCGATCCACGCGCCCTGGCTGGTTCCGTGGCCATCGGTCGTCTCCGCACCCAAGCGGAATGTCGTTCCCGGTCCAAATTTCGCGAGGGCGATCCCGCCGACCACCGTTCCCATAAAATCTCTGCGGTTCATTCCACCTCTATCTTAAGTTCGGTTCACCGGCACTTCAGAAATCCCTTCGCCTATTTTGAATGAACTAGGCCGTATCGACATAATAGGCCGAGGCTAAGTAGTTGACAGACAAAACAAGCACTGTCATGTTGAGCGGAGTTGGGAGCGTTCTTTGCTCCCAACGGAGTCGAAACATCCGCGGTTCGCCACGTCTGGCACCGAATGATTGAGAATCCGCTGCTTTTGCCCATGGTTCACCGGCTATATGTCGATACAAACTAGGCTGTATCGACATATAGACCAACTCTAAGTTGCTGAAAAGTAAATCAAGCACTGTCATGTTGAGCGAAGTCCGCCGCGGTCCGCCGCGGCGGAGAGTCGAAACATCTGCGGTTCGTTTCGTGCTCCACGCATTCAATGGAAAACTTGCTCATTTTGCCCATAGGTTATCAGGCTATATGCCGATACAACCTAGCACTTGAACCCCATAGGTCAATGGAGCTTCGCACACCCCTGCGCGTTCCATGGACATCCATGAAATATAGGAGCGCAGATAAATGCAGTCAAATATCAAATTCTTTCTCGGCTGATCTAATTTTGAGATGCTTCGAAATAGCCGCAGACGACCCTGCCCGAGCTAATAACGATAGGGCTCTCCCCAGTTGAGCCGCTTGTGGAGAAAATCAAACGTTCCC
>JASHQE010000137.1 GCA_030037705.1 Acidobacteriaceae bacterium
ACGCCGCCAGCGTTGATTCTGAGCCAGGATCAAACTCTCGTTTGAAGCCTGATGTCGTCTCCCATGACGGAGGTCATGAGGAGATCGACCGTGCTCGGACAACTTATCCACTATCGTTCAAGAGATAAGCTTAGGCTCCGAGCACCCTACCTTGTGAGATCGATCAAGCCAAACCCGATCGCCTCTCACGACTGGCACGTTCAACCAATTTGTCAAAGATCCTTGAGGGCTGATCCGCCTGAGCGGGACCCTTGGGATCGAGGCTCCAGCTTTGTCGCTGGAGTGTCCTCGAACTTATTACGCTGACGCCATTTTCTCGCTCGCATTGAGCTACTGGCGTTTTGGCGCGAACTTTTCAAGACTATCGAAGTTCCGATTTTCGGTCAAGCCAAATTTCAGCTTTATTTTGCCATCCTTGAATAACCCCGATTTACGGCATCCAATGCAGAACTCCGGGAAAGCACAGATTAGGCTCTCACTCGAAGAAGAACGCGCAGCGCAAATTCTCAAAGAGCAACCGGCAAAGTGCCCAAGTCCGCCTCGGCGGACGCGCAGAAGCATCAGCTTCCGGGTCTTGCAATGGCTTGTTCTCTCTAGGGGTTACCTACAGGGGTTCAGGGGTGGGCAACAAACGCTCTTAAGCCAACCTCACCTGACCCAGCGAACCAGATCCATCACTTAGCTTCCAACTTCCCTCAGTCGGGGCAGGCCCTTCAGTTTCACACTCGGGCCACCAGGAAGCTCCACTGCTCATTTCCAGCTTTCAAAGAGTAGCACAGGCTGCTCTCGATTGCAAACTGGCACAAGCCCAACATCTCCTGGCCAATGGCAACTTTCCGAGGATACCAATGGATGGCTATCAGCACAAGCGCAGAGTCCTGTGGAAAGTACTGGATTCTGTGGGAAAACGCGGTCATTGCAGCGTCCAATCTACTGCTTCGCGATGATGCCCAGATCCGTCAGTCCATTCACAAAAAACTGCATCGCCAACGCCACCAGCAGCAAACCCATGATGCGCACGAGGATACGGATGCCGGTCTCGCCCATGAAGCCGCGGACGCGGTCGGCGCCGGCCAGAACCCAGTAGCTGGTACATGCTGTAATCGCAATCGAAGCGAGAATCGCTCCCATCTGCCAGCCCCACACCGAATCCACTTGGCCCACGAGCACCATGACGGAGGAAATTGCGCCCGGCCCAGCCAGCATGGGAATGCCGAGCGGCACAATGCCCGCATCCTCCTTAGCTGCGCCTTCTTCGGCCTCGCCCGCGGTCTCTTGCGTAGGCGAGCGGCGGGCTTCGAGCATGTCCAGACCGATGAGCAACAGAATCAGCCCACCGGCGATCTCAAACGCTGGCAGCGTGATGCCGAACATTCTGAAGATGAGCTGCCCGGCCACGGCAAACGTGGTGAGCACGATGAAGCAGGTCAGAGCGCCTTTGCGCGCCATGCGTTTGCGCCGCTGCGCATCTGCGCCCGCCGTAATCGCCAGAAACGACCCGATTGCCGCAAAAGGATCGACGAGAAAGAAGATGGAGCTAAAGGCTAGCAGCGAGAAGCGCACGATGGGCGCTTTGCTGATCTCATGCAGCGCCTCCGCGGCTGGGTTGGTGAATAGCATGTTAATTGGTACCTTGCTTATTTCAACCTATACAGCCACGCGCAGAACAGTCTATTTCGTGCTGTCGGGTATCCACGTTCCTTCGCCAATCCAGAAAATGGTTTGCGATTGAGAAAAACCAAGTAGGGGTTGGCTGTCTTCTAAATCTTTTCCATCTTCTCGGAACCGACTCACCTTGTCTATGCTCACGCTCGTTCGGTATTGATCTTCTTGATTAGGTACGGGGCATGCGGCTCCCGTCCCGACCACTGTAATCCAATGGCTTGGTTCCACCGGCATAACATGAGAGGAACGATCAACTGCTCCGTACAGGTCGACGAAGCTGCTCAAATCGAGAACACGCTGGTTGATGCCTCGCACGCACCTCACCCACAGAGAGATGCTTAGATCCAGAACAGCTTGACTCTTGCCTTCCCGCCGTTCCTCTCCTGACCACGACAAGGATGTTGGAATATAGAGTGGTTTCTTGGTTTGATTTGTGATGCGGACTGTCCACTCGACGGTACGCGCAGATTGTATTTTCGGATACCAGTCCGCGCTCTCTGGCGGTACAGAGTCAGTTGCAATCATCTTGGTCAGTTCGATCTTGACCGGCTCCTCGACCTTGCAGCCATCACCGCATCCCATCCCTCCCCCTGACCCCATTCCGCGATCAAACTTGGGCCTCGGTTCCGATCCTGCACGAGCATCTATGTAAGCGTCCTCCTGTGCATGAATACACGCACATAGCAGAATCAGTGCGACAAACGAGAGGGGTCTTATAAGTTGATCCATATTTTTCAAAGACTGTCGAAAGAGCCAATGGTAATATGCCCACGTGTATCTTCGACTGGCGTGTTTCCTTCGCGGATCATTAATCGCGTGGCAAATCCGGCCTCTCGCGCTGCATCGAGTTCAGCCACTATATCGGAGAAAAAGATTGCCTCGCACGGTGCAACGCCCATCGCGGTGGCGATGGCCGCATAGCTCGCGCTTTCTTTCTTCGGCCCGATGCGCGTGTCAAAGTAAGCGGAGATATGCGGTGTAAGGTCGCCGTAGTTCGAGTAGCGGAAGAGAAGCTGCTGCGCTTCGACCGAACCCGACGAATAGATTGCCACCTTGCTCTCAGCCGCCCAGCGCGCCAGCGCGTCTGGCACATCGGCAAAGAGTGTTCCCTTCAACTCTCCTGACTCGAAGCCAGCCTTCCAGATCTTGCCTTGCAGGCTCTTGAGCGCAGTCGATTTGCGGTCGCGGTCCATCAGCCAGAGCAGATATGCGAGAGTAGTGTTCGTGCTTTCCCAGGCCTCAAACACGAGACCCTTCGACAAGCTCAGGGCAGGCTCTGGGGCACCCTGAATGAGTGGCTGACCATCATCCCGAAACGCAGATCCTTCGACTCGTCCGCCGCGGCGGACTCGCTCAGGATGACATCCGAGATGGGGGACGCCAGGATCAGTTTCAGCATGGTTTTCTTCTACCAGCAACGTCAGATCAGCAGCCACTGCAGGGTTGCCGGCGTTTTTTTGAAGAAATTCGGCGAAGTGTGCCCGCGCATATGGAAAAAGCTGGTCTGTAACCAAGGCCAGCGGCGCGACAGTGCCTTCAATGTCGAGCAGATACAAGTTGTATGCGAGAGCCATCAGGCGCTGGCCGAAATGCTGGTCGCAATATTGACCGAATCGTGAATCGAAGTCTCAACCCGCGGCCCGAGATACGCCGGCCCGAAACACAGCGGCTGATAGCCCTGATCGACGCCGGAGCCGGTGTAGTGCGGCGTCCAGCCCTCGGTCTGCTGGAACCAGCGGATCGCCCGGATGCGGCGGTCTTCGCACAGCGTAAACCAGTGCGTAGTGCCGCGCGGCACGCGCAGCATGTCGCCGGGTCCGACCTCGACCGAATAGACCTGGGCACCCAGATGCAGGAAAAAAATGCCACGGCCGGCGAGAATGAACCGCACCTCGTCTTCCGAGTGCGTGTGCTCCTTGTCGAAGCGGGCCAGCATGGTATCGAGATTTGGCGTCTCGGGCGTCACGTCTATCACATCGGCCATTACGTAGCCGCCGCGCCGCTTCATCTCGTCGATCTCTGCGGCATACGCGGCAAGCACCTCATCGGCAGAGCAATCCGGAGAAACCTTGTCCAAGCTCCAGCGCTCGTAGTCGATGCCGCCGGCGGCGAGTTCAGCACGAATCTCGGCTTCGTTCTCAACGGTACGATTTTGATCGGGAAAGCGAAGGACGGCCATGGTTGCTCCTTCTAATCGGGATAAAAAACGAGCGCCGGCTACGGAAGAAAATCAGGCATATTCGCTTCCTGGCTGAACAGCCGCCGCATCTCGACCTCAAAGAGGAATTCAAGGGCTTCGAGATGACGGCGCGCTTCGGCCACCGATTGTCCCCAAGTATAAAGCCCGTGGCGGCTGAGCAGAACCCCGTGCGCAGCGGGATTTTGCGCGAGCGCATCGGCCAGTTGAGCGGAAAGAATGGCATAGTCTTGCGTGTTTTCGAGCACCGGCACCCGCTCAAGATACGCGTGCGTCGTCACTCCGGAGAGCCCTTTGAGAATCTCGTAACCTTCGAGCGGCACATGGCCCTGCGCTGCATAATATCTCGAGATCAACGTATTCCAGACCGAGTGCACGTGCAGGATGGCGTCAGCCTGCGGCCGCGCGCGATACAGCAACAGGTGCAGTGCGATCTCGGCGGAGGGTCTGCCGGAGCCTGCAACCACGCTGCCCTCATCGTCCACTTCGAGCAAGTCGGCGGGCTGCAGCGTGCCCTTGTCGAGCCCGGAGGGGGTAATCAGAATCCGCTCGCCCGCGCGCGCGCTGAAGTTGCCGCTGGTGGCCGGAACCCAGCCGCGCGCATAGCACCAGAGCGCCGTGGCGCAGAGCGATTCTGCCTCGGATTGGAGGGATCGTTCTTCAGGAGCCATGGATATTTCGAGTGTAACAACGAAGCGAAGGGGAGCGAAGGGGAGCGAAGGATGGGTAGTGGCTCAGTTTGAACGCACATTCTTCAGGGGCTAAAGCCCGCCGTTCATTTGCGTGATTTCGGCACGACTAAAGTCATGCCCTGTTACAAAGCAAATTGAAACTGAGCCACTACTGAAGGATGGTTCACCGCAAGCCGCTCTACAATCGATTCTTGCTCGCTGCATCCCAACGCGACAGTTTCGAAGTCGTCCTCGTTTCGCCGCGGAACCCGCTCAACATCGGCGCCGTGGCGCGGGCGATGGCCAATTTCGGCTTCTCGCAGCTCACGGTTGTTGCGCCATACGAATCGCACTGGCGCGAGGCGCAATCGGCCGTTGGCGCCGAAGACCTGCTCCAAAACGCAAAGAAAACGGAATCTCTTGCCGAGGCGGTGTCCGATTGCACGCTCGTGGTTGGAACCGGGACGCTCGATCGCCGCAAGCCGGAGCAGCCCATCGTCAGGCTGCCGGATTTAGCCCCGCACATCCAGCGCGCGCTCGATGCAGACAGGCGCGTGGCCCTCGTCTTTGGTCCGGAAAAACGCGGCCTTACGCGCGAGGATCTTTCCTACTGTCATCTGCTCGTCCAGATTCCCACTGATGAGCGCCAGCCTTCGATGAATCTGGGGCAGGCCGTTGCCGTGTGTCTGTATGAGATCGCCGCCCGAATGGATCCGGTTGTCAGCATCGAGGCACAATCCGAGCTGGCGACAAGCGCGGACGTGCGCGGCGCGGCTGCCCGTTCGAGCGACCTCGACCGGCTCGCCGGCGTCCTCGATGAGGTTATGCTCGCCATCGAATACTCGCCCGCAAATATGCGCGCGGCAAACCGGCACCACCTGCGCCTGCTGCTTCGACGTCTGGCGATAACCGGCCCCGATGCACGGCGCATTCTGGGATTCTTTCGGCAGCTCCTGCGGCGGCTCGATCGCCGGGGCACCGGCTCCGAATAAGGTGCAAGTACCGGAAAGTGTTACGAAAAGCACAGATTCTTTTTTCGCCGTTTGCCGCAAAATACTGATACAGTGCGCTCATAGGCCTCCCCTATGTTTTCGGCAATGAGCCGCCATTCTGAAAGCTCTTTGGTTAAGTCAGCGCTTCGACGATCTGCTATCGTGCTGCTGGCCGCAGCCGCTCTGCTGGCGAAGACAGCCGCCCAGCAGCCCGCACCGCAAGTTGCGGCCCCAACGTCGGCTCAGCCGCCGCAACAGGCTGCTCCTCAGGATGCAAATCCGCAACCTGCTCAGCCTGCGCCGCAATCTTCACAACCGCCCGCACAGCAATCGACGCAACCACCCTCGGAACAGGCGGCGCCCGCACAGGAGCAGCCCGCTGCGCCATTTTCCGCCCCGACCCAACCGGCTGCAGCCCAAGCTCCGGATCAGCCACCGGTCGCGGTTCCGTCAGCAGCCGGGCAGGTCCCGGCCGCAACCCAGCCACAGTCCGCGCCCGCGAAGCCCGAATCCGGCGGCATCACGGAAGACGAGCTGAAACAGCTCCTGGCGGGCAAAGCTCTCTACCTGCGCGGCGGTTATCTGGATGACACGTTGAGCTTCAACGAGCACGGTGTGTTGATCGGGCATTCGTTGCAAGGCTCCTACACGCTGTGCGGCGTCCAGATTGACAAGATACGATTCACCAAGCACAAAGTAGAACTGGTCGGCGCGCGATACGGACTGCACTTTCTGGGCGCGCTGGCTTACGAGGATCCCACCACGGCCGTGGACCGGGTTCGGATCACGCCCAAGAAGAAGGCGCTGAAGATCACGATTGACCGCGAAATCGTAATAAAGCCGAAGAAGGAAAAGAAAGACGCCGCGGCAAAGGCCGCTCCGGCAGCCGGCAATCCGCCTGCACCGTCGGCCGTCGCACAGCCGTCCGGGACGAGCGTTCCGGACGCCAAAACGAACGATGAAACCAACGATGCCGACGAAGCCAAAGCCGAGATTGCCGCTGCCCCGCCGGAGGAACGTCCCGCCGATCCGAACAGCGTGACCACAACGACCTCGCCGGCGCACGCGGCCAAGGTCCTCAAAGATGCGCTCGACGCTATCTTCTCCCAGGGGCTCGATGAACGGTTGATGGCCTCGATGCCGGATTTCTGGAAGCTCTACTATCAAGCTGCGGCCGCCAAAACCGATTACCGTCCTAAGGACCCGGCAGTATTGCGCCAGAGCGCTGTCGATGCGAAGGCCAAGCTGCTCACCACCTTCGAGCCGGCTTCGAATGAATATGCGCAGGCCAGCGGCGTGGCCGGCATGGCGCTTTATCATGCGGTGATCGGCGCTGACGGCAAGCCGGGCGAGATTGCCGTGGCCCGGCCCATCGGTTTTGGGCTCGATGAGAGTGCGGTTGCCGCGATCCGCAATGCCAAATTCGCCCCCGCGATCAAAAACGGCCAACCCGTCCCGGTGATGCTGGATCTCGTGGTGCAATTCCGGATTTACTCAAAGCGCACTGCCGCAAACGGCACGCCAGAAGAGGCCGCAAAGCCGGCTGAACCTATCTTGCCCGGCCCCTATAGCGTGCAGCATCCGCCACCGCAACCCCAGCAGTAGACACTCACGAGGGCTGCCACAGTTCTACGCGGTTCCCTTCCAGATCCCAGATCCAGGCAAACCGCCCATAGGGATGATCTTCCCGCTTGGGATCGATACGCACTCCGGCTCTGCCTAACTGCTCCAGCAGTCCGTCCATATCGTCTACGCGGAAGTTCACCATCGACTGCTGCGGTCCGTCGCCGAAGTAGGACGTGCCTTCGGGGAAATGCGCGAAGACCGTTATCCCCGCCGAATCCGGCCCATCGAAGGCCAGCGAACCGCCCTCCTGCGTCGGAATACCGAGATGCGCCGCATACCACGCGGAAAGGCTCTGCGGGTCCTTCGCCTTCAGGAATATGCCTCCTACGCCAACTACTCTGGCCACTCTACTCCTCCTGCCGGATGATCTCTTCGAGTTTAGGTTTGTGCTTGGCTTCGCGCCCGGTGCGTTTGTTTTTCTCTTCGATGATACGGCCGGGCTTCGGTTGGCCCACTCGCTCGCGGGCGTTGGCCTTCACCGCTTTGGCAGCGGAAAACCGGGTTGGCTTACGCTTCGTCACGGCAGATACCGAGGATTAGTATGAAAGAGAATCTGCCGGAGGGAAAGTGTGCCGGCATCATGAGATGCACCGGGTGCGTGGCGAAAGCAGTTCAAAGCCGGTGTTGCAGCCGGAGGATGGAAGATGGAAGAGCGGGATTTCTTCAACGAGACGACGGAGCAGCGCACCCATACACTTACCTGCCCAAAGTGCGGACAGGCCGCGGAGTACAAAGTGACCTGGGTGGTGCGGCGCAAGCGCCCGCAACTGCCGCGCGGGGCCGACGAGCGTGACCGCGCCCGTTTTGCCAAGGCGCAGTCTTACATGGTGCGCCGTGACGACAAGCTTTCCTGCGCAAATATCCGCTGCCGTAAGCCATTCGAGATCACCACGCTGCAGTCACTGGCCTTCCTGATGGACTGATCTGCGCTGCAGCCGGGCGCAAGAAGATGCGCCTTCCAAGGGAGTGGCGTAGGGATATGAGGATGTGATTGAATCGAAGGTGTGAATGGCTGGGCCGCGAGGCCAAGGCCCTCGAGGAGAACCGCATGGCAAATTCCCTGCTTCCCCCTGAAGAACGCAACCTGACACCTGACCAGGTGGAGGCTCTGGATAAACGGCGCGATCTGGGCCATACCTTTCTAGTCATCGCGGGACAGTTTGCCGTAATCGCGACCGTTCTGCTCTTGTGGGTTGGGCAGGACTTGAGCTATTCGCCGGGCTGGCACCACCCCATGGCTTACTATTTCTTCCTGGCTCTGCTGCTGGTTGCGATCTTCGGCGTTAGCGGTCTCGTGCTGCGCAAAGGAATGCCGCGCATCGACTGAGAGCGCCTGTGCTGCGGCGCGATTGAAAGCGGCACCTGTTCCCGCGGCAGGCCAAAGAGAACGTGCTCAAAACCGTAGAGTTGCCGATGGCTGCTGCTTCCCTTTCCGCTCTTTCCGCGGTGGCTCCCGGGTCACGGCTGACGGATAGTTATGGGCGCGTCATTCACGATCTGCGCGTCTCCATTACCGATCGCTGCAATTACAAATGCATCTATTGCCGCACGGGCGAACTCGGCGCGCAATATCCTGAGCTCGCAATCGACGAATATCTGCGCCTGATCGGTCTTTTCGTCGATCTCGGCATCACGAAGGTTCGCCTCACCGGAGGTGAACCCCTGTTGCGTCATGGCGTGGTCGAACTGGTCGAACAGCTCGCCCGGATGCGCACACTCGCAGGCCAGCCGCTCGACCTGGCGCTCACGACCAACGGCCATCTGCTGGACTCGCTTGCCGCGCCGCTCAAGGCTGCCGGCTTGAATCGCGTGACCGTCAGCATGGATGCCGTCGGCGCCGCCACCTTTGAACGCATCACGCGTATCGAAAACAGCTTTCATACGGTTCTCGGCGGCATTCGCGCTGCCCGCGCCGCGGGGCTCACGCCGCTCAAGATCAACTGCGTGTTGCTGCGCGGATTTAACGACGACCAGATCGAGGACTTTGCACGCTTCGCGCGTGAAGAGGACGTCGTGGTGCGGTTCATCGAGTTCATGCCGCTCGAAGAAGGCCGGCTGTGGTCTCCGGAGATTGTCGTTCCGCTCCAAGAGATCGTCGAACGCATCAGCCGGGTGATGGCGCTTATCGAATTGCCTGCGCGCGAAGCCAGCGAAACCGCGCGCCGCTACACATTTTCCGACGGGGTCGGCGAGATCGGCATAATTGCGCCTGTGAGCCAGGCTTTTTGCGGCGCCTGCAGCCGAGTCCGTCTCACCTCCGACGGCAAGATTCGCACCTGCCTCTTTTCGCAGGTGGAGCATGACCTTTACGGACGCATGCGCGCGGGAATGAGTGATGAGGAACTGCGCGCATACATTTTTCGTACCGTTCAGCAGAAGGAAGCCCGTCATCACATCGGAGAGCCGGGTTTCCTGAAACCTTCGCGCTCCATGGTACATATTGGCGGCTGATTTCAAAGGCCGTCTTCCCTGTAAACGTTACTTCTGAATAAACGTCTGATGCAAATCGATTGCGTCCGATTGCCAACGTTTGTGCCAGAATGATCCAAAGGCTTTTCCCCAGAAGACGAGACGATGACGACCGAGAAAGAAGAAGGACGCATCCCGCTCGCAGATCTGCTCGTGTTTCACCAGTTGGCGCGCTCGCTCACCTCCAGTTTCGATCTGGACACGATCCTGCGCACCATTCTCGATCACATGGAGCGGACCGTCGAAGCAGAGTTATGGACGTTGCTGATGCTCGACGACGCGACGCAGGAACTTTACTACGCAATCGCCGCGGGCGGCGAGCAGGACGCGCTGCGCGACCTGAGGGTCAAAGTAGGCGAAGGCGTGGCCGGTTGGGTGGTGCAGCACGGAGAGACGCTGATTGTGCCTGAGGCTGAAGACGATCCGCGGCTCAAAAAAACCCGCAAGGTAAGGTCCATCATCGCGCTGCCGTTGCGCGGGCGCAAAGGCACGCATGGCGTGATCGAGATTTTCAACCCGCGCTCCAACCAGATGACGGATTACACCATCGCCTTCCTGCACATTCTGGCCGACCACGCTGCGATCGCGATCGAGAACGCGCGCGACGTGGCGCACATTCATCAACTGACCATCACCGATGACACCACCGGCCTCTTCAACGTGCGCCATCTCTATGATGTGCTCGGCCGCGAGCTCGAGCGGTCAAACCGCACCAGGCAACCGGTCAGTCTGGCGTTTCTTGATCTCGACCGGTTTAAGCAGGTGAACGACGCACACGGTCACCTTGTCGGCAGCGAGTTATTGGCCCGCACCGGACAACGGCTGCAGGAGCTGAGCCGCAAGCAGGACATCTGCTTCCGCTACGGCGGCGACGAATTTGTTCTGCTGATGACCGAAACCGACGCGAAGACCGCGCTTGCGCAAGCCGATGCGTTGCTTTGCGCGCTGATGAAGACGCGCTTCGAGATGAAGAATGGTCTCAAGCTGACCGTCAGTGCGAGCATCGGTGTGGCCAGTGCGCCCGACGACGGCACTACGCTGCACGCCGTCATCGGCGCAGCCGATACACGCATGTACATGGTGAAAGGCAATGGACGCGGGCAGGTGAAGGGAGCTTAAAACCCTTCTCTTTCTGCCGCATTTTCGCTGCCGCATTTCGAAGCCGTGCAATTACGGCAAGGAGCCTCTCGCCGGCAGCGCCTCGTCGCGCGTGGTGGAGGCGCTCCGCGAAGCGGGATTGCCAGACTTCAAGGGCTCCAGCAAGGGCTCCAAATCGTCCGGCGCAAGCCTCGCCGTTTGCGCAAGCCGGATCGGATAACGGCCCCATACAAGGTAATCGATACACACCGCGCCACCCAGGAATGGATTGATTGCGGCTACTGCGAGAACGTCACCGGTGACCAGGAGCGATTCGGCAATGCCCTTGTTCATGCGCGTTGGCCGATGATTTCCCGGGATCTGCGGAATCTCGTCCATCGTCAACTGAACTTCGGCGCGGTGGCGGGCGTAGCGGAGCAACTCCCAGGTATTCTGCCTGGGTGTGGTAATGCCGGCATCGGGCAGAATGCGCCGATGAAAGACATGAGGAAAGTAGAAATCAAGAATGCCGGCGGCGAAATCGGCGCAATTGTTGCGGATGAGACTGAAATGCGAACGATTCGGCGCAGCGTTCAAACGGGCGAGAAGCGCGTCGTCCTGTTCTTCAGTCGTTGCAAAACGGAAGACATAGGTGCGGCGATCATAGGCAGAACCCACGAGCTGGAACCAGTTCCTGGGCATGCGGCCTTTCTCCGGCAAAGGCGGCCCAAGCGCGCGCAGATGCGCCTCGATATACTCCCGGCGCAGAGTGTTTACAGTGCTGCGGTCCGCCCGCTCCGGAACCTGCGTGGCATCCTGCACCGCGTAGAGATACGGAATAAGCGGAATGGCGATCCAATCGTATCCGGCGACGCCTTGGTAACGCGCAATCACGACACCCGGCTCTTCCGGCGCGCAACGGCGCAGCTTGACAGGAGTGGCGGCGCAGATGCGCGCAAAATAAAGTGCGTCGTGCCCGGTAGGGTTGACTGCACCCGCAATGCCGTAGGGCTCTTCCATGAGCAGCGCGGCCTGCGCACTACCCCGCACGCCGCCTGACGCCAGCAGCAGGAGGCAGGCAGCCGGAAACCAGATCGCTCGTGCCACACGCTGGATGCGCAGATACCTTGTCATTGCCTCGGGACACCCATCTGGTTTTTGAGATGCAATGCAATCGAGGGAGATCCGCAACACGGCGAGGGACGCGCAGTCTGCCATCCGCAGCGTTATTGCTGCTCGGTAATGTGAACCGGATGCTCGAGCCGGAAGGTCAGCAGAGTCTCTGCAGGCAACACGATCTGCTTGTTGCCGGTAAACGCGCTGCCTGCGGTGCCAGCGCCTCCACCGGCAAGTACGCCGATCGCCGCGCCTTTTCCGCCGCCCGCGAGACCGCCGATGAGAGCGCCAAAACCCGCCCCGCCGCCGATCAATCCCGCCGAGCGCTTGCCCTTGCCCTGTTCTGCGCGAGAAATCGAGCTGGTCGAAACCGGATAGCTGCCCCATTTGCTGTGTACCCGATCGAGCTTGATTTGGAGCAAGGCGCCGCCCTTGAAGCGGCCAAGTGGTTTGGCGTCGACCACAGTGCCGTTAGCTCGCGCGCCCTTCGCAATCACGATGGTGCCGTTCACGATGACATCATCGGCAACGGTGGCCGTGAAGGAATCGCCCGGCTGGCTGATCTTCGAACCGAGATCCTCGTCAAGCCGGACCCGCAGCCTGGCACCTGCAGGCAGATCGACCGCCTGCGGCGGAGGCGGACCTTGTGGCGCGGCCTGGGTTGTGGCCGGGGCTGACGTGCTGGCGGTGCCCCCGGTGCTCGAATTAGGCGTGCCGGCGGCCTGCGTCTGCGCGGCCGTGGGCTGCGTGGTCTGATTACTCGATTGCTGATTGCTGGCCTGCTTGTTCCCGGACTTGCATCCCGCGAGCGACAGGGTAAACAGCAATCCGGCGGCCGCGAGAACCGCTATGCTTCGATTCGCATGCATGAGACAAACCCTCGATAAAAATTCTACCGAATGGCGGTCAATCCTTTTTCGTATCGCCGCCAATCTGGATCACAACATATTTCGCAGGCCCTTGGCCCACGTTCTTCAGCGTATGCAAGGTGCCGAAGGCCACATAAATAATGCTTCCCGCGCCTGCGCGCTCCGCTTTCCCGTCGTGTTCGAATTCCAGCACGCCATCCTGCACCACAATGATTTCGGAATGCTGAATGCGGTGCGGAGGATTGGGTATTGTGCCTGCGGGCTGCATCGTCTCATGCACGCCTACGGACTCGCCGCTGGCCAGCGTGCCGGCAAAGACATGCCGGGTCTCCGCACCGTTGGCCGCAGTATGCGCAGCCATCCGGTCATAAGGAAAGACACGCGCGGTTGCGAGCGGGTTGAGATCGCCGGTTTGTGCTGCAACTGCGCCGCAGATGAAGACAAGAGCTAGAAACTGCAAAGGAAAAATCTTCATGGCGTCCTCTTCTCGTTTCCAGTCTAGAGGCCCGTGCCTTGCGCACGCTTCCCTCGGATCAGTATCTTGGTAAAGTTGGTTTGTCTCGCCGTTAAGAGAGGTTCATGGACGTTTTAGAACGGCTTTTTGAGCAGCATTTCCGGCAGCGCGCCGAAAAGGTGAAGCCGCTCCAGGGCCAGCTTGGTGGCTCGGGACGTACGATTGTACGTCTGGCCGCAGGGCAGTTCCGCGCCATCGGCATTCTCCATTCCGTGCGGGAAGAAAACGTTGCGTTCCTCGAGTTCTCCCGGCATTTTCGCCGGCATGGTCTGCCGGTGCCGGAAATCTATGCGGAAGATCTGAGCCATGGGGCTTACCTCGAAGAGGATTTTGGCGACACCACGCTCTTCGATTTCCTGGGAGAGCATCGCGCCGGCGAGGCGATCGCTCCGCAAGCCGTGGAAGCGTATCGCAAGGTCGTCGCCGTCTTGCCGCGTTTTCAGATCGAGGCCGGCCGTGATCTGAATTACAAAGTCTGTTATCCGCGTTCGAGCTTTGACCGGCAGTCGATTGCCTGGGATCTCAACTACTTTAAATATTATTTTCTGCGCCTCGCCGGCATCTCCTTCAACGAACAGGCGCTCGAAGATGATTTCGGCCGCCTTACAAAGTTTTTGCTCGCAGCCCCGCACGAATACTTCCTCTACCGCGACTTCCAGTCCCGCAACATCATGCTGCATGACGGTCAGCCGTATTTTCTCGATTACCAGGGCGGCCGCAGGGGCGCTTTGCAATACGACATCGCGTCTCTTCTCTATGACGGCAAAGCCGACCTGCCTCCGGAGCTGCGTCAAGAGCTGCTCGACTACTATCTCGATTGCCTTGCAGGCTTCATCAAGGTCGACCGCGCCGCATTCATGGAGCACTACTATGCCTATGTCTACGTGCGCATCCTGCAGGCGCTCGGCGCTTATGGCTTTCGCGGCTTTTATGAGCGCAAAACGCACTTTTTGCAGAGTGTTCCCTACGCGCTCAAGAATCTCCGCTGGCTTGCTGCGAACGTCCGGCTGCCCATCGCGCTGCCAGCTTTGCTGGACGCGCTCGCGAACATCACGCGGTCTGAGAAGTTGCAGAATCTGACCTCTTCGTCAACCACTCTGACGGTGCGTATCTTCAGCTTTTCGTTCCACCGGCAGATGCCGGTCGATGAATCGGGGAACGGTGGAGGGTTCGTCTTCGATGCCCGCAGCCTTCCCAATCCTGGACGCGAAGAACAATTCCGTGCCCTCACGGGCAAGGATGCGCAGGTAATCGACTATCTGCGTCATGAAGAGAGCGTGCACCAGTATCTCGCCCATGTTTTCTCGCTGGTGGATGCGAGCGTTTCCACCTACCAGCGCCGCGGCTTCACGAACCTGATGGTCTCGTTCGGATGCACCGGCGGCCAGCATCGCTCGGTATATCTGGCCGAGCAGTTGGCGAAACATCTGCGCAATACACCTGGCGTCGAGATTGTCGTGCGGCACATAGAGCTTGAAAAGATGCAACAAACGGGAGAAGCCGCCTTAGCGGGGAACCTGTCCCAATGAGGGCCATGGTCTTGGCCGCCGGGCTGGGCACGCGTCTACGCCCGCTTACCGACGACCGGCCCAAAGCGCTGGTTGAAGTGGCCGGCCGCACGCTGCTCGAGATCACACTGGCTCGTCTACGCAGCTTTGGCATCCGCGAAGCGATCGTCAACGTCCATCACTTCGCCGACAAGATGATCGAATACCTTCAGGCCAACCACAACTTCGGCATGAGAATCGAGGTCTCGCGCGAAGACGAATTGCTCGATACCGGCGGGGGCTTGAAAAAGGTGGCGTGGTTTTTTCTCGAAGCGGGCGCGGATCCAGATGAACCATTCCTGCTGCACAACGTCGATGTCTTGAGCACGATCGATTTTGCACGCATGGCGCGCTTTCACATGGAGCATGACGCTCTCGCCACTTTAGCTGTTCAGGATCGGCCGACCTCGCGCCCCCTGCTCTTCGATGAACACGGACTGCTGCGCGGCCGAGCTGCAAAACACGACACGTCATCGAGCCCGATCCCGTCCGCGCCGGAATGCGCATCGCTGGCCTTTGCCGGAATTCACGTCCTCTCGCCACGCATCTTCGCAAAGATGCAGGAAGAGGGCGCGTTTTCGATCATCGATGCCTATGTGCGCCTGGCGGCACAGGGGGAAAAGATCGCAGCCTTTCGCGCCGATGAGTATGACTGGCGAGACCTGGGTAAACCGGACAGTATCGAAAAGGCCACCGAGGATATCCGCAGCGGCCTTTCTTCAATCTGATTTAGATATCCAGGTTCTTCACGTCGAGCGCATTGTCCTCGATGAACTTGCGGCGCGATTCGACGTCTTCGCCCATCAGCGTGGTGAAGATCGCGTCCGTCTCCGCGATGTCCTCGAGCTTCACGCGAAGCAGTGTGCGGCGTTCCGGGTCCATCGTGGTCTCCCAGAGCTGTGTCGAGGTCATCTCGCCCAGCCCTTTGTAGCGCTGCACCTGGTAGTCCTTCTTGCCCTGCTCCACGATGTAGGCAAACAGCTCGCGCGCAGTCTGTTTCTCAACGGGCTCACGCAGCGCACGGGCCGCGCGGCTCGTAGCCTTTGATTCGGCACGGGTCTGGGCGCTCCCTGGCGGCGGAGCGCCTTCGGCGTCCGGCTCCTCTTCGTCAGGGCTCAGATCTGTGGTTGCCGCGGTCTTGGCGGCGTACTCCACCAGGAAGGGCGGCTCAAGGAAATCCTTGATCTGAGAATATTTCGCCATCATCTGCCGGAACTCGGGACTCGAAGCCAGATTCCAGTCGATGCAGCGCGTCGCGCCCTGCGAATCCGTGAAGCAAATCGACCAGGTGTGATGCTCCTCGTCCCGCACAGGCGCATTCAGCTTGATCTGGAGTTCGCTGGCACGCTCGGCTAACTCAGCGCGCAATGCGGCCAGCTTCTCCGGAACCTCGCCCTCGGTATTGGAGGTGAAGTCGGCGCGATGGACGAGCTCGGCGCGGGCCAGCAGCTCCGTGAGTTGCTCGTTGCGGATGCGCTTGTCTACTTTTTCCGCGAAGCCGAGATACTCATTGAGCGTGCCCATGAAGCGGGTCAGGTCGGCGCCTTCGATCTTGCTGGCTGCTTCGCCATGGCGCACCACCATGCCTTCGGAGGCGCGGTTCACCATGACCTTCACGAACTCGCGATCGTCCTTGATGTACTGCTCGAACTTGCCCTTTTTGATCTTGTAAAGCGGCGGCTGCGCGATGTACACGTTATCGCGCTTGATCAGCTCCGTCATGTGCCGGAAGAAGAAGGTCAAGAGCAGCGTGCGGATGTGCGAGCCGTCTACGTCAGCGTCGGTCATCAGAATGATCTTGCTGTAGCGCAGCTTGGAGGCGTCGAAATCATCCTTGCCGATGCCGGTGCCGAGCGCGGTAATCATGGCGCGAATTTCTTCGTGCCCCAGCATCTTGTCGTAGCGTGCTTTTTCGACGTTGAGGATCTTGCCCTTGAGCGGCAAAATGGCCTGGAAGCGGCGGTCGCGTCCCTGCTTGGCCGTGCCGCCGGCCGATTCGCCCTCGACCAGATAGAGTTCGCAGCGGTCCGGATTGCGTTCGCTGCAGTCGGCCAGCTTACCCGGCAGACCACCGCCATCGAGCGCGCCCTTGCGGCGCGTAAGGTCGCGCGCCTTGCGCGCTGCCTCGCGGGCCCGCGCCGCTTCAATGGCCTTGTTGATGATGCGCCGGGCAATAGGTGGATTCTGCTCGAGGAAGCCGCCCAGGCGTTCATTGACGAAGGCCTGCACGGTGCCGGCGATATCGGAGTTGAGCTTGCCTTTGGTCTGGCCTTCGAACTGCGGTTGCGGCAGTTTGACGCTGACCACGGCGACCAGGCCTTCGCGCACGTCGTCGCCCGAAAGCGACTCCTTCATATCCTTAAAGAGGCCGAGCTGCTGGCCGACGGCGTTGATGGTGCGAGTCAGCGCGGTGCGAAAACCGGAAAGATGCGTGCCGCCATCCACCGTGTTGATGTTGTTGGCGAAGCTGAAGACGGTTTCTGAGTAGCTGTCGTTGTACTGCAGTGCGATCTCGATCTCGACGCCGGAGCGCGCTGCTTCCATGGTGATGGGTTTGTCGTGGAGCACCTGCTTGCCGCGATTCAGGTGCTTGACGAACTCGGCGATGCCGCCCGCGTACTTGAATTCGGCGCGTTTGGCTTCGCCGGTCTTCGGATCGGCGGTGCGTTCATCGGTGAGCGTGATCTCGAGGCCCTTGTTCAGGAAAGCCAGCTCACGCAGGCGCTGGGCCAGCGTGTCATAGTTGTACTCGGTCGCCGAAAAGATCGTTTTATCCGGCAGGAAGTGGACCTTCGTACCGCGCTTCTTGGTCGTGCCGCTCTTGCGCAATTCACTGGTCGGAGCGCCGCAGCTGAAGTCCATCTCCCACGTGTAGCCGTCGCGCCATACCTCGACATTGAACTCTTGTGAGAGCGCGTTCACGCAGCTCACGCCCACGCCGTGCAGTCCGCCAGAAACCTTGTAAGTGGACGAATCGAACTTGCCGCCGGCGTGCAGCTTGGTCATCACCACTTCCAATGCCGACATCTTCTTGCCGTCCGGGAGCGTCTTTGTGTCTACGGGAATGCCGCGGCCATCATCAACCACGGTGATCGAGTTATCAACGTGAATCGTCACGTCGACCCGTTTGGCAAATCCAGCAAGGGCTTCGTCGACGGAGTTATCAACCACCTCGTAGACAAGATGGTGCAGGCCCATCTCGCCGGTCGAGCCAATGTACATCGCCGGCCGCAGGCGCACAGCCTCCAGGCCTTCCAAAATTTTAATGTTCTCGCCGGTGTAGCTGCCAGCGCCTTCGGGGGGGGGGATACTGCCGATGACTTCAGTCGCCATAAGTTTCCGATCGCCGGCCATCGCATCCAAAGCCGCAGAACCACGGTTTCCGGACTCAAACTCCCGGACCGAACATCGAGGACTAACCACTTGAAAGACGTGGGCTTTGCGCGAATTCGCCTGATCTGATTTTACCACGCGCTATAGGGGCCGTGATCCGCAAACTCCCGAGATGCTGAACCATCTCCGAAATTGATTACGATCGTGGAATATGACTTTAGTAATATGTACAGTTACTAATTAGATATCTATATGAAATAACTGGACTTCCATTCATTTTCGACCTATGATGCGAAAGATGTAGATACTGGGGATTTTGTTACTCAGGATTTCAAAAGGAAGGTTACCCAAAAAGGAGGGTTACCCAATATGAAACTCGCGCTTCGCATTGTAGCTGTGCTCCTCGTTGTTGCCGGCGGTGCTACTGCAGCAGTCAGTTCAAAATCCGCTCCTGCTCTTCCGAGCCATCAGTCCGCCACGGCGGCCTTTCCCATTCCGGGATGTGGCCCGGGCGTCTGCCCTCCGAATACGCCACCGCTCGCGCTTCGGTAACTGCCTGAAGTAATGGCACCAAAGTGCCATTCTGCATCACCCGCTTTTCTGTTGAGAGGCAAGGCATTCAGCGCTATTCTGGTCGAGTCCCCAGAACTGGGCGTAGGTGTCCATGTCCTCAAGTTTGGCAATGGCAATCATGAGCGCGGCCGAGTTTCTGCTGGTCGCTGTCGTGGCTTTCCTTTTTTGGAAACGAAAGTTGCGGCACCGTTTTCCCGCGATGGGAACTTACCTGGGGTTGCGGCTTGCGTCTGCGCCCGTGTTGCTCTTTTTGCTTTCCCGCTACCAGGCGACGCCGTCGCGGACCTGGTATAGCTTCTACTTTTTTACGTATTGGACGGTTTACATCGTCAGCGCAGTGGTGTTGTTTTTCGTCTGCATTGAGGTATTCCGCTCTGCGCTCTCCGGGTTTTCCGGTTTGACGAAGTTCGGGATTATCATCTTCCGCTGGGTCGTGCTCGCCTCAGTCATTGTGACCTTTTCTGCGCTTTCCTTCTCTCATCGCGGAATCCTCCTGATCCCGGACATCGCCTTCGGGTTGATGCACTCAGTCAGCGTTCTTGAACTTTGCCTGCTGGCCTTCCTCTGCTTGTGCATGAGCGCGTTGCGGCTTTCGGTGCGCGATATCGCGTTTGGCCTCGCGCTGGGATTCGGCGTAATGGCCGCCGATGACTTTATCGCCGCTTCGGTCATCTCGCACAACATCTCGCTCACAGCTCCGCTCCAGTTTGTCTACGAGGCCTTGATTCTCCTCGCGCTGGGCGTCTGGACTGTGTATTGCGCGCTTCCTGAGCCGGTTCGGAAACCGGTGGTGATGCCGGCAAACTCGACCGTGTACCGCTGGAATGAGATTGCCTCTGCGCTGGGTCACACCGGAACCCAGGTGGCGGTACAGCAGCCCGCCAACAGCTTCTTTCTTTCAGATGTCGAGAAGGTGGTGGACAAGGTGCTGAACCGAAACCTGAAAGGCCGCGAATCAGAATCGTAGGCAGACCCCAGAATAAGATCAGGAAGGCCGGAACCAAGCAGGTTTCGGCCTTCGTTTTTGGCGCAGCAACCTGCCTGCATTGCGCCGCCGGGCATTGCAATGCAGTTGCACTGCTTTCTTGTGTATAGATGCAACTATCTGAATCAACCCCGCCGGCGTCGCTTTTCAAAAAGAGCAGATTTATTCCGCCGCAACCGGCTCGATTGAGGCGAAGCGCCCGCGACTGCCGCGATCCGTGAAGACCACACGGCCACTTATCTTGGCGAAGAGCGTGTCGTCGGAGCCAATGCCCACGTTCACGCCGGGCTTGATGCGGGTACCACGCTGGCGGATGATGATGGAGCCGCCGGTGACGAGCTGGCCGGCAAAGGCCTTCACGCCCAGCCGCTGTGCATTGGAATCGCGTCCGTTTGTGGAGCTGCCTCCACCTTTTTT
>JASHQE010000138.1 GCA_030037705.1 Acidobacteriaceae bacterium
CAATGAAGCTCCCACGCCACCGGTGCAGGTGAATCCGGCACTCCCGCTGGAGCTGAACGACATCGTGCTGCGTGCGATGGCCAAGGACCCTGCCCAGCGTTTCCAGAATGCAGAGGAGTTCCGCAATGCGCTCAAGGCGGTGCGCGAACGGAAGTCCGCGCAGGCCGTTGCGCCTATGCCGGCTGCTACGTCCATTCCAATGCAAATCCATACTCCGGCGATGCAGCCGATGCAGGCAGTGCCGCAGCCGTTCCAGCAGACGATCTTGGAGGCTGCGCCGGTTGCGGCGGGTTCGCAGCAACAGGGATTCACGCCGGTTCCGATGGCCTCTGTTCCTCCTCCTCCGCCAGCTTCCGCAAAGAGTCACCGCAGCCTGTGGATTGGCCTGGGTGCGCTGGCTGCCATTCTTGCATGGGTGGCTTCGGCCACGGTTCTGCCGCACTTTTTTGCAACACACGCCGGGCAGCAGAAGCCCGGCTCCTTATCCACGGGAACACAGACAGCACCCAATACGCCAGCGGCCAATGATCCGGCCGCTCCGCCTTCCGTTCCCAACGCAGCTTCTTCCCCGGTGATAGTCAGCGGCCTTTCGTCTCAGCCAAAGACTGAATCTCTTTCAAGGCAAGCGTATGCACCACAGAACGAGCCTGCTCCCGCGCGCGCAGGACCTTCACCCGAGGAGATTCGCCACGCGCGCGACCGCTACAGCGATCTGGATGCGCGCGCCGAAGCGGTGCGAGGCCAGATCGAAACGCTGCGCCGGCAACAGCAGACGCAGGGCTATGACTTGAGAGGCGATATGCTGGCGGCAATGAACAGGATGAATAGCAATCTTCGCGAGGCCGATAACGCCATCCATGATCATGATCTGGAGGTCGCGCGCGATTACATGGATCGCGCCAACGCCGACCTGCAAAGGCTGGAATCGTTCCTAGGCAGATGATCGCAGCACAGCGCCGGTCGTGGGATCTTTGATCTCTTTGGTCACGCGCATGACGTTGAACGGATCGCCCACCTTTGTGCCAATCTTGACAAAGGAGGGAAAGGGAAGCGCAAAAAAACCGGCCCACCTGAGGGATGGGCCGGTTTCTGGTTAGTGCGGAAGATTCAAGAGGGCTGTGCGGATTACTCCACGTCGGAGACCTTGCCGTCTTTGAAGGTGATCTTCATGTCCTTGTACTTGTAAATCTTTTTGGGGCCCAGGTCGATCACCGTCAGCGGCGCTCCGAGCGCTGAAGTCACCTGATCAATGGACTGGCCCAGGGCGATGTTGACGGTGGCGGTCTGCGGCGGAGGAGGAGGTGCAGGAGCATCTCCAGCCACAGCGGGCGCGGCCGATGAATTCTGCGCCGCTTCCTGTTCAGCCTTATCGCCTTCGGCAAGCTGCTGATTGACATCCGTTGCGCCGTTCTGCTCCGGCGGAGGCGCGGCCTGCGCAAACGCACTCTGCGTAGGAGCAGCCGCAGCCGACGGCGGGGCTGCCGGTAAACCACCCTGACCCTGTTTGTCGCGCAGTTCCTGCATGCCCTGGTCGACTGTTTCGCGCAGATGGTTCTGCATCTCCTGCAGGTCAGCGACGGCGACGGTTACGGTGGCAGAGCGCTGGCACTCCTTGCCACTACCCTTGCTGGCCAGCACTATGAGGTTGACATCGGTTGCGTTGTCGGCCGGCGCCGGGCCCGAGAATTGCAGCACATCGCCTTCGCTCAATGCGCACTCGGCATTGTTGGTGTCGGTTACGTCGAGCGAATCGCCGGCGACAAAAACGTGCGGGTGACCGTCGCTCAAAATGCGGGCGATGCTGCTCGATCCGGGATCGACGTCCTGGCCTTGCGTGTTCTGCTGCGACTCGGCGTTTTCGAGGGCGATCTGCGATTTCACTTCGTCGGCAATTGCTGCCTTGATCTCCGGAGTCAGTACCGGTGCGCCTCCAGCCGCCTGCTGATCGTCCGCAGGCGGATTGCCGCCGCCGGACTGTGTGACCGAAGCAACCCAGCCGCCTGAGTTGTCTCCCAGATAGCCGTCATTCACTCCCAAATAGAGTTCGCCGGAAGTGGGCGCAACGAAAGTGGTTGCCCTTCCTACTTCAAACGGCGGTCCGTCCTGGATTTTGCCGATCAGGGACAAACAGGGCAACTGCGGAGCGGGAAATCCATTGTGGTACATACCAGGCGCGCAATCGGCGTCCACCTGCGGTCCTCCGGAACGGCCGCTTGGCGGAGCGAGCGAGCTGGCATTGCCATTAAACTGCAGCATCCCGGTTGCCGAAACCGTATAGGACTGGCCTTGAACAACCTGGAAACCCGAATCGGTCCAGAGCTGCGCGGGAGCGACCGGAATGCCGCCTTGCGTTGCCGCAGCGAACTGCGCCGCATAAGCCGCCTGCAACTGCGTGGCGATGAGATAGTCGGCGAGCCAGAAGGCTGGCCCGGCATAGACGGGATAGGGCACGAAGTAGGCGCCGTAGAAGCCGAACCATGGCGTTCCGGCCCAACCCCATCCTGCATAGGCTACCGGCACTGCCCATGGGTTATAGGCCCATCCGTAAAACGCCGGAGGATAGTAGACCGCCGGCGCATACACGTTCACGAAGACGCCGTGGTAGTAGTAGCCGCGGTAGTAGCGGTTGTATTCGTGTCCATGCCAATAATAGGAGCGGCGCGCGAAGTCGTGCCCGTGAAACGCATAGCGCCGCTCGATAAAGCCCCGGCGGCCTCGTTCGGCCACAATGCGCGAATGGTCGGCGCGCATAACGGATACGCGGCGGCCGCCGTCGAGCCCATGATGCACGTCCATGCCGCGCCGCGCGTCATGCACGTCGCTGATGCGGCCGTCGGCGCGACGGGTCACTGCGCCATTTCTGGTCTGCATGGTATGGCTGCCCGCCGGCGCAATGTGCCCCGTCGCGGTTCTGTTGCTCGCCATGCCGTGTGCGCCCGCGCCACCGGCCATGCCGTGAGAGGTGTTGGCGGTCGTCGCTCCGTGGTTGGCGGTCGTTGGGCCGCCGTGCGAGCCATTGGCCATGGGAGTCGTCGAGTGCGTGCTGTTTGTTGTCGGTCCGCCAGCATGCGTGGTGGCTCCAGTTGTTGCACCATGGCTGGCTCCGGCCGTGGAAGTTGCAGGATGGGACGTTGTGGCGGCCGGTTTGGCTGTTGAGGATGTCTTTGGCGGAGGCGTGTTCTTGTCAGAAGACGCATACGTCACGGTAGCCAGAGCGCCGCACACGAACACTGCAGCAACTGCGGACAGTAGAAAATGCTTCTGGCGAAATCGAAGCGGCTTCATTGAATTCTCCATTCTTCCTGTGCACTGGGAAAATATTCGAGAGCTGGGCCCGGCTTACTGCACGTCAGAGACCTTGCCGCTGACCAGAGTCACTTTCATGTCGGGATAAACAAGGATCTCCTTGCTGGAAAGCTTGATATCTTTTGTGGGCTGTCCCCAGGTGGCGATAACGGTATCGCGGGTTTGGCCCACCGAGATTGTCTTCGGCGGCGCTGCCGCCTGATCGGATGGCGGCGGAGGCGGCGCAATGGGAGCCATGGGCGCAGCAGGTGCGGCCGGCGTGGCTGCCGGCGCTGGCGCGGGCCCGTTCTGTACCTGATTCTGATTCTGGGCCTGATTCTGCCCGCTACCGGAATTCCCGTTGTCCCCGTTGTTGGAGTCAGCGGGCTGGACGGTGAAGACTTCCTGGACCGCCTTTACTTCGTCGTCTGCCGGCGGTACCGAGTGCTTGTTGGGAAAAGGAAACTTGATTTCTCCGTAATACCGCACGTTGTTATACGGGTCGCTGAATGTCGATACGATGATCCCGCTGTTATCCTTTGCGATCTCGATATCAGTGACCCAGAATTTCTCTCCGGTGACAAACTTGCGGCTGGGGCAGCCGTTATTGGCTGCGTCAGTCGCGCTGCCGCCCCCGCCGAACGGAAGCTTTCCCCGCAAAAAGTTCTTCGCAGCGTCTTTGGTTCGATTGTTGAGGTTTCCGGACAGGACCCCATTTTCGTAGGTGTTGGAATAAGCGTAGGACGAAGCCGAACTGCACATCATCAGCCCGTCTTTGTGAAGCACCACAACGTCTCCTGCGGTAACAATGTCGTCGTGTGCATCCGTGGCCTTGGTGAGCTTAATCTGGGCAACCAGCTTTTCTTTGATCAGCGTGGCGGGATCACCTACCTGTGCACGCACGCGCACCGCGCAGAGAATGGTGACCACACACAACCCGACCTTGCTGATCTTACGCAACTGAGTCATAGGGTTCTTCCGTTTCTGAAGTTATAAAGGGGTCCCGATGGTACAGAAAATACACCCGGATATGAGCCAAGTCAAGAAAACTTCCGTGCTGCAAAAGGTCTTGCTCGCGCCGGCATCTTGCCCGCTGCAGCGGCGAAATCTACAGGCTGCCCAACGAGCCTGGCTGCTTCATCTTTACACTCTATTTACGCCTAAAAATAACGAGCTTCTGTCCCTGCAGGATAAGAAAATCCTGTAAATTCGTGAAGGATGATAATAGCCTGTGGCCCAACCAGCTTTTGTGTGTTTTTTCCCTTGCCGTTTGTTTCATGGAATCTGCCGGGAAGGCAGCCGGATTACATTGAGCCGAAGAGAGGGAGTTCGTGGCTATGTTGCATAACCGTTCGGTGCCCGTCGATGCTGTGCTGCCGCACCTCTTCTACCGTGATCTCGAGGAAGCGATTCGCTGGCTATGCGGTGTCTTTGGGTTTGCCGAACACTACCGGTATGGCGAACCTGTGGCCGGCGCGCAGTTGCATCTGGGCAAGGCGTACATCATGGTTTCCACAACGCGTCCACATCATGCCAGTCCTGCCGCGGCCGGTTGCCGAACTCAATCGCTCACGATCTTCGTCGAGGATGTGCAGAAACATTTTGCACATGCACGGGCGGCTGGCGCCACAATCATTGAGGAGCTCCACGAGACGGTCTACGGAGAACTGCAGTATGGGGCAGAAGACCTCGATGGCCACCACTGGCTCTTTTCCCGTCATGCGCGCGACGTGAGCCCTGACGAATGGGGTGCGAAGATGGCAGGCCATTAGAAATTTCCGGCGAAAAGTTAACGCTTTTTGATGCTGAAGGCACACCTCTTTATCCCGGCTTGCGGTGTCCTTCCTGACCGCTGTTTCCTGACCCCTGATCCTGCTTTTCTGCGTTTGCCCCAGCCGCACCGGTATGCTAACCTTAACTTCTGTGCCGTGGTACGTGCGAAGGGTTCGTGTGCCCGCGCGCACGTCGGGAATCCGGGATTGCTTCCGGGTGGAATCGAGCTGGCGTAGCTCAGCTGGTAGAGCATCTGATTTGTAATCAGAGGGTCGGGGGTTCAAATCCCTTCGCCAGCTCCACAAGGAGAACCGGAGCGCTTTCGAAAGGGTTAAGTAAGGGTTAGGTAGGGAAGGAAGTATCGACCGGCGAGCGTATTGCAAGACGCCGGGCCTCAACTCCGCGGTGATCCCACTGAGTTGCATGCTTCGATAAGCCCGGAATAGTTCCGGAGTTGCGGCGTGGGCGAATGGGCAGGGAATTGGGGTATTGTGCACAGGTGGCCGAGCGGTTAATGGCAGCAGACTGTAAATCTGCCGCTCCTTGGAGCTACGGAGGTTCGAATCCTCCCCTGTGCACCATAAAAGCAGGGAACAGGGAACAGTTGTCAGGGATCAGAAACGGGCGATCTTAGCGGCTGTGAGTGGTTTTTGAGAATTGCGATGCGTGATGATCGGCGATGAAAATGTCGTTCCTGCCGAGCAAAGGCGCAAGATTGAAGGGCTGCACAGTGCCGGCTCCGATCTCGACCGGAAGTATTGGCTAGCCCTTACGATGTATGCAGTTTTAGCAGCGTTGGTTTGGTTCACCATGGATGCAGGTAAGGTAGATGTCTTTGGGAAGCCGGTGGAGTTGAGGCTGGTTCCGCTCATCCTCATCGGCGGTTTTGCGGTGCGTACAGTATTAGCCCGCCAGGCAGATCGAATTCGCCGCGGCGGAGAGAAAGGCAGCTCTTAGCTATCAGCTTCTGTTTTGGCAGATTGGGCAGATATGGTTTGCGCCTGCAAGATGAAGCTGAAAGCTGTGAGCCCGTTTTAAAGGGCTGATGTAGCTCAGTTGGTAGAGCACTCCCTTGGTAAGGGAGAGGTCACCGGTTCAATCCCGGTCATCAGCTCCAGAAATGCAGGGAACAGGGATTAGGGAACAGGGATCAGATCGGACCGTAGTAAGGAAATTGAATTGGCTTCGATCTGCAAGAACAAACTGATCTCTGACCACTGCCCCCTGGCAACTGTCGTTAGGCGGGAGTAACTCAGTGGTAGAGTCACAGCCTTCCAAGCTGTTGGTCGCGGGTTCGATCCCCGTCTCCCGCTCCATATATTGTTGAGAAGGCCGGTCCAAGGGTAAGAAAAGAATGTTCGAGCAGGCAGCGATCGCCGTCCGGGATGAGAAGAGCTACACGCGGCTTCATGCGCTGGTCGATACGGTCTTCGACGCGCACGACATAGAAGTCTTTCTGAATCGAGTGACGAAGGCGGGATTGCGGGTTCGGGATTACGAGAGCGTTCTCAAACGCGGCCTGCTGGGCAAGGAAGCGCAGGAGCTGTATAAGGTGCTGCCGGTGTCCGATCAAGGATTGACCCGCGAGCGTTATCTGCGGCTGGTGGAAAAGGTGCCGGTGGAACTGCGGCAACGGTATTTTAAGGCGTACGCGTATTACTGAGGTGATTTGAATGGCTGGGACGCTTAGAGGAATGACGAAGTGCCTTCTGTGCAATCGCGAGCATGAGCCCATATCGGTTTCGTTCGGGATTTACGGAGCCGTCAGTATTTGTCCCGGACATCCGGTGAAGCCGAAGAAAGCGATCCAGACCGGAGGAGCGCCGCGCATGATCGCCGGTGAGATTATTGGCAGGGCGCAAGGAAAGTAGGAGGTCGGGACAGTTATGAGCATCGCGGAAATTATGAAGCGCGTTACAGAACCCTACGTTCGCAGTTTTTGCTTGAAGCTCAAATGGCACGGTGAGCATGGGATGATTTTTCTTCTTCCGTCTCGGTTGTACGCCGAAGGTTCCGTCTGCGGCCGTTCGCGGGTTTCATTGCGTAGTCGTGATCGGGAATTCGCGCCAGGGCTTTTGGAAACCACGCGGCGGTTACGGTCTGAATATCCCGAAGTAGCGGCGGAGTTTCACTCAGTCCTCTTGAGGGCAGAGCATGTTTGGCGCAGTTGTCTCGCGTGATTGATGCAGCGGAGGAATGCGCAATGTTTCTTCAGCATCCGAACGGATACAGGGTCGAGATTCGAGAGCTTACCGAGGTTTGTAAGGACTGTGATGGATCAGGGAAGCGGCAAGGGGAGCAATGCTTCTTGTGCAAGGGGCGCGGATGCTTGTTAAGCGATGGCGTTAGTGGGTTCATCACCGCACTATTAGCAGATGAAGAGGTTTACGACAGCATTTTGGCAGTAGTTCAAAAGCTGAAGTTGGACCTCGATCGTTTGTAGATTTCGGAGAGGAAAATGGCGAAGGAAAAATTTGATCGTACGAAGCCGCACGTGAACGTGGGGACGATCGGGCATATTGATCACGGCAAGACGACGTTGACGGCGGCGATCACGAAGGTGTTGTCGAAGCACAACCCGAAGATCCAGTTCCGCTCGTTTGACTCGATTGACAACGCGCCGGAGGAGCGGGAGCGGGGCATCACGATCGCGACGGCGCACGTGGAATATGAGACGGCGAACCG
>JASHQE010000139.1 GCA_030037705.1 Acidobacteriaceae bacterium
TCAGGCCAATACGTCGTGATATCGGGGGTGAGCATGGTCTGCGTGCCCGGAGGGAACAGCACCTGCGGTCCCGTTCCAGTGCCGCTCAGATAGGCCGTAGCCAGAACATTGCCCGAGCTGTCTTCGAGCAGCACCGCGCCGTAGCGCGGTCCCGGATAGCGCGGCATAAACTGCACCGCCACCGTGCAGGTGCCCGCGGCGCTGTAGTTGTAGCTGGCCCCGTTGGTGTCGCAGGTACCCGTGCCGGCATCGGTAAAGTCCAGCCCGGTTGCACCCTGGGTCACGACGATGGGCGTGCCGATGGTGCCGCCTCCCGTGAAAGTGAAAGTTACATTCTGGCTGGTCGAGCTGCCCACCGGCTCGCTTCCCAGGCTCACCGGCGCAGGATTCGCGGCAGTGGCGGTCGTCGAGATGACAGTAAGCACGACACTGGCCGTGGCCGTGCCCGGATAGGTGCCCTGATTCGAAGGCGTAAAGGTGACCCAAAGCGTGTTGGCTCCGGCGGGCAGCACTGTGCCGGTGGTGACCACGGTCCCAGAGGTTGAGCCCAGCGTGTAGACGTAGGTTCCCGTGGTGTTGCCCACGGCATTGAGCTGCGTGCTGCTCAAGGGCGTGCCTGCGTTAATCGCCGCCGGGGTGGCCCAGGTAACGGCCGCGTGCTGGTCCAACGTGATGGTAAGCGGGCTGTTTACGCTCGAGGAGAAGTTGGGGCTCGAAAGTGTGGCCGATACCGAGCCGGTGACGGAAGGGTCGCCGCCCGTGGCAGTGCCGGAGACGGTGACCGTAATTGTCACCGCGTCACTCGCGCTGGCGGCGATGCCGCTGGTATTGGTGCAGGTGAGGGTGCCGACTGTGCAAATCCAGTTGCCGCTGCTCGAATCCGCCATGGCGGTGGCTGTCAGTCCGGCCGGGAGCGTGACGGTAAGCGTGAGATTGTTGGGCAGTGCGACGGTCGAGCTGGTGTTGGTTACGGTCACCGTAACGGTGTCGTCCGTATCGCCTTCGTTAAAGATTGAATTGCTGGGATCGGTGGTGATGGCGATCGACGCCGTGGGCAGAACCACCGGGATCACCGCCGCCGATAGATCGAAGATGGCATACTCGAGCATCTTTTCCTGCGGCACCTGGCTCGCGCCGCTCAGCGTGGGGCACTCTGCGGGAAAGACCGGATTGCCCGATTCAGAGACGTTCTCCACGTGATACTCGTTGAAGAGCACGCGCCCATACTGGCTTGAAGCGCTTGCTCCCCACGGCGTGTTGAAGCTGAACTGCATGATCGGGCTGCCGCTGTTGTACGAATTGCTGTAGGTCTGGCTGTCTTGTGAGGGGAAGGTAAGCCAGGCCTGCGCCGGCGCATTGACCGTGGCCACGTTAAAGCGCAGCGTGCTGATCTCCACTTCATTTTCGGTGCCGGTGTTGTCCCCGCTCGCCCCGTAGGAGTAGCCATTCTCGTAGAGCCATTCGGAGAGCGTGTTGCCGTCGGTGAAGCCGGTGTTGATGAGGGCGTAGCCGGGATCCGGCGTCACCGAATTGACCGCGCTCCCCCAGGTCATCGGCGTCGAGCCTCCCGTGCTGTAAAAATAGGCTCCGTTGGCGCCGGTGTTGGTGGTGTCCAGCCATGCGTCGCTGTTATGCGTGGCAAACACCCTGCCGCCCAGGCTGGCGTAATTGATCAGATACGGAATCGTGGTGGAGTTTGCTCCGGTGCTTCCGCCGCCCTCGCAGGGAAACATCACCATGTCATAGCTGTCCAGCTTGGCCTGCGTCTGCAACGTGGAGGCCGCCGGTGTGTTGGAGCTGATCTCGGCGCCGTTGCCCTTGTAGAGATGAATGCGCCCGCCGAATGTGGGGCCGGAGCTGACCGAGTCGTCGGTGAACTCCGTACTGGCCACGCCGATATCGCGAAACACGCATTCGAGCGCGTCCGCGCTGCCTGTCTGAATGGCAATCAGCGGAATATTGGCGGTCGCTGAGTGCGTGGTCGGCATGCTCAACTGTAGGCCGGAGATGGCGCCGGCAAGCGTGCCCGAGCTTGGCTCGGTAAACTCGTTGACCCACTTGCCGGATTGAATCACCAGCGTGTAGGTATTGCCCTCCGGCACATTGCTCAGCGTAAAGGTGCCGTCGACGGCCGTAGTGGTGTAGGCGTAAACGCCTTCGCCCGAGGTGACCACCGTCGGCGTGATGGTGGCCGCGGTGATGCAGCCTTCGGCCGCTGTGACCGACGAAGAGGTGCAATTGGCGCCCGATGCCGGGAGCGTGACCGAACCCGTGGTGACATAAACCAGCACATTGGGCAGCGGATTCGTACCGTTGGGCATGTACACCGTGCCGCTGATCGTTGTGTTCTGCGCAAATGCCAGGCTGCTCAGCCCGGTCAGCAGAACGAGCATGCGCCCGCTCCGGCCTGCGATGCGTTGCCGCTGGTTGTAGACGAAACCGGAAAGCGAGTGGTTCGAAGGGCGGAATGCGGCCATGTCGGAGATGTTCCTTTCACCGCGTCCATCTCGAGTCGCCGCATGCAACGGGAGCAATGGAGCGATACGAACACACACCAGAGGGCCGACTGCAGTCGGCGAACCATCTCCCTAAGTGCAAATTATCTGGCGAAAGGAAGAAAGACGCGTCAGCTAGGCTAAGTATCGTGAATATGCGCGTGTGCAGCGCTCGCGTTTCTCGCAGAATCGAAGGGGCAATTTCAATTTGGGAATATTCGCGCAGCCGGGAAGATTGCGTGGGTTAGCCGATTGCCGAACAATATATGCGGCCCGGGATGAAATTTGTATGTTCACATAATTTCTTGCTGCTACACGCGACCCAATTCTCAAGCCAAATGACGGCTACTGCGCATGCGAGAAGGTTAGCGGCAAACGACCAACTTTGTGTGTACCGTTTTGTGCATCGCGAGATGCGCTTTTTGAGCGCTAGTTCGCATCACGAGGATTTCTAGCCAAGAAAAAGCCCGCTGATTTAGCGCAGCTTTAGCGTCAAATTGCTGGTAGCGCTACCGGGAATCGAACCCGGGTTTTAAGATTGAGAATCTCACGTCCTAACCCCTAGACGATAGCGCCTTTTAGATCAATCATTTATGCGATATTCTGAGTCGCAAAATGGATAGTAAATTGGATAGTAACCGCCGGACACCTTTAGGATACACTATTTTCCCGTGTGTTCACTCGGCCAGTAAGGCCCAGCTCTTGCTTGCAAATATGACCCGAAGCAACGGGGATCGTCAGATGGAGGGAGATTCTTAGGGTGAGAATGTTTTTACGTTTTAAGGGCTAGGATGTATTACGCCCAATGATCCCGCGGGTGGCTTGCAAAAATCAACTCGCAAGGCGTCATCGCTTAGGGTTGAGGTGCCGCATCTCCGACTTGAGACTGTTGGTGCAATTTCCGATTTCCCTATATCTATCCGCTCATAGCGCAGGTAGCACAGTCGATGAGAGCTTTCACCTGTTATCAATAACGGTCAACCGAAAGCACTTGTCAGGCTAGGCCGTTTTACGGCAACATGCCGAGAACGCTGGTCGACTTGAGCTCGATGAGTGATCTGGCCGGTTCTCGCCAATTGAGCCTTCGCTGTCCAGAAATTATGAGACACAATGCGCATATGGGGCCTGACCCAGGAAGCGACTGTCCTTTCGCGGGCGAGGTTTTATATGTACGGTGTTTCTTCCAAGGCAGACTGCATCCCTTTCGTTCCCCAGTCGATGAGTCCAAGAAAAGCACTGTCCGCTTCTTCACGGTCCTGATCCTGCTGAAAGCCACGATGCGCTTCGAAAAGGGCTACGGTCATCTTCGTCGCTGGTATTCCAGCCGACGCGCCAATTTACATCCCAGTTGCCAAGACTAGGATTCCAGCAGCGCCCGTAACTTATGAGCGTATCTGCGGCTCGACGTGACCACCGCTCCTCCAGCCAGTACGATGTCGTAAACCCCATCGAACATCGGACGAATCTCGCTAATGCAGGCCCCGTTCACGATGGCCGACTTCCGCACGCGGATGAAGTGGTGTGGCGCCAGCTTCTCCTCGAGGTGCGCCAAGGTTTCACGCAACAGGTGACTGTCGCTGGCAGTGTGTATGCAGGCGTAGTTTCCCGTGGCTTCGATCCACAAAACGTTAGAAATGGGAACAAAGAAGATCCGCTTATTGTCCTTCACCACAAAGCGCTCCAACGGGCGGAGATTACGGAGAGATTGGAGCAGCGGCTCAAGACCTCGATTTGGCTCTCTCCGCTGATCGACAACCTGGCGCGCGTGAACCAGGGCTTTCACAAATCGCTCCTTATCGTAAGGCTTCAATAGATAGTCAACAGCGTGCACTTCAAAGGCACGAATGGCGTGCACATCGTAAGCCGTGACAAATACATATACCGGAGCGGGGCCGTTCTCTGGATCTACATTCTCGATGACTCCGAAGCCATCGAGATCGGGCATCTGCACGTCGAGAAAAACGATGTCGGGGTGGAGCTCATTGATCTGCTCTACCGCACTTATTCCGTTCGCCGCCTCGCCCACCACTTCAATGCCGTCGTGTTCCGCCAGATAGCGACGGATACCGCGCCGGGCGATCGGCTCGTCATCGACGATGAGGACTCGCGTCTTCAATGGGAATTCCTCAGTGGGATAGTGATGATGGCCTGACAGCCTCGACCGTCGCCCCCAGTAAGCTCCAGCGATGACGCGTCCCCATAGAGCTGCTTCAAACGTGACTGCACATTGCTGAGCCCCACCCCGAATCGCAGGTGGAGCGCAGGCCCCGGGCCATCATCGCGGACAGAGAGCCAGACTCTGCCGTCTTGAGCCTTGGCAGCGATCTCCAGCCGGCCTGCGGAGGAATCGACGCTGATACCGTGTTTGATGGCGTTCTCAACCAGCGGCTGCAGCGCAAGACTCGGCACATAGACACCGAGAAGTTCGTGTGGCACGTCCATGTGAACCTTCAGCCGATCATGAAAGCGTGTCTGTTCGATCTCCAGATACTTGCCGACGAACGCAAGCTCGCTTCGCAACGTGATCTCGTTCTCCCGTTGTTCGAGGGCCATGCGCAGCAAGTCGCCGAGGCTGACGAGCAAATGGCCCGCGGCATCGACGTCTTCCCGCATCAGCACCCCAATAGCGTGAAGACTGTTGAACAAAAAATGCGGGTGTAATTGGCTCTTCAGGTTTTCGAGTTCAGCATGGGAAAGCTGCGTCTCCAGTTGCGCCGCTATCGTCTGCCGCTCCAGCGCGACCTGGTAGAAGTGGACCGCCTGATACAGCCCTACTACTAACCAATACGTAAGCATGCCGGTGAAGCTCATGAAGAGAACACCGACTCCGAACGTAGAGACAAAGTGGAAGACGTCAGGACCAGTGATGTGAAACAAAAACCGGAGAATCCCAAGGCTCAGAAAGTACTCGATGACGGAGGTCAGCGGAGCCATCATGAGTGATGTGATGGCGTGAATCCCTATATGAAGCGCGAACCTCGGCCCCATCAACGGGAACCGTTTCGCAAAAACAATGACGAGTGGTGTGCTCGCAGCCCATATGTACCAGTCGGCAAGTACGAGCGTACCCTCGACCACCGAGTTGACGTGCGCGCCCTGTACCTTCTCCACCAGGATCTGTTGCGTGGCAAACAGCAGCGCTACGACCGTCCACGCACACAGGACCAAAATCCATTTCATCCGTCCCCTGTCTGGTGTGACCTGCAGCAAGATATGTCGACCCTCCGGCACAGATTATAGCTGTAGCTTCAAGAGAGACCTCACCAAGGACAGGGCCATTGATGGCGGCAGGATCTCTCTTGATGGCCCATTCTGACCGCTTGTCTTATTGCGGACGCCGCATATCACTTTTCCTGCAAATACCGGTTCTTTACCACCTATTGTTCAGCGTCAGTAGGACCATTCAGGTTGATGTAAAGGAGTTCCCCATGAAAAGGATTCTGACTCGTTCCGGAGCGTATGTATTGGCGATCGCTCTGATGGCGCCATTGACGCAGGCGCAGCCGGCGAAATTTCAGGCCGCCTTCGGAGAAGATGCCGGAACGCTTTCCGACAAATTCACCGGACTCGCGCGCGTCATGTCGGGCAAGTACGACTGGAGGCCCGGCCAGGGCGTTCGCTCCGTCGGCGACGTATTCAACTTCATCGTTAAGGAAAACGGCCTGCTCGCCGACGCGCTCACGGGCAAACCGAATACTGGGTCAGAGCCCGCGCCCATCACCGATCCGGGGAAAATGCAAGACGCTCTGAAGGCTTCTTACGCCAATCTGCAAAAAGCGATTACGGGACTTTCCGACAACGACCTGCAGACACAGGTGAAACTGTTCGGAGAAGACATGACCAAGCAGGACGCGGTGATGCTGATTCTCGAAGATCAACACGAGCATCTGGGGCAGTCGATCGCCTACGCGCGCACCAACGGCGTGGTTCCGCCCTGGTCTAAGTAGGAGTGCCGCGCGCCCCGAATTGGCCCGGTTCTCACCGCATAGCGCACCGATTGAATTAATAAACCAAGAGATCATCCCATGATTCGTAGTCGCGATCTTGTATTGAGTTGTTTTCTTGTGGGACTGACGCTCAATGCGAGCGCACAGCAGTCTGCTCCTGCCGCATCTGCGCCGCCTCCGCTGGTGGGGACACTCGCGGGGCATCCAGACTGGCCTGCGGCAAAGAACCCCGGCGACGTGGACACTGTGGACCACCTTCTCGCAACGCTCTATGACGTGGTCTCCGGCCCAGCCGGACAACGCGACTGGGACCGCTTCCGCGCATTGTTTTTGCCCGACGGGCGGATTGTCTCACTTGTTCCGGAATCTGCGGCCACGAAAGATAGGCCGGCGCGCAAGGGCGATGCGATTTTTCTAACTCCCGACATGTTCGCGCAGCAGAACGATTCCTACTTCAAGACGAACGGTTTCTTCGAGCGCAGCATCGCGAACCGCGTTGAGGAGTTTGGCAATCTTATCGAGGTGTGGAGCACGTCCGAAATCCGGGACGCGAAGGACGACGTCCAGCCATCCTCGCGAGGCATCGATTCGTTCCAGATTGTGCATGCTCACGGACGCTTCTGGATCGCCAGCCTTCTCTTTGATCATGAGCGACCAGGGGTGACGCTGCCCGCGAAGTACCTGAAAAAGGCCGGGTTATGGGGAGAGCGTTTACGAAAGTCCCGCACTTCTGCGACTGGATGCGTCGACAGCACGGGGTTCGGCCAAAAAATTGACCGCATTGTTTTTGCATTGGATACCAAATCCTGAATAGCCACAAGGGAAGACACATGATTGACTTCGGTTTGGGAAAGTTGCGGCTCTGGAGCGTGGCAGCATCCTGCGCGGGCCTATTCATGACGCAGGCTGCGGGAGCCCATCCAGCGGCCTTTACACTCAACGATGTGATGCAGGCGCCATTTCCGTACGACATGGTGCCCGCGCCCACGGGCTCAGCCGTGGCATGGGTATTCGACGCGAAGGGCTGCCGTAATATCTGGGTGGCAGACCCCTCCCATGGAGCGAAAGCGCGCCAGATCACACCGTACACAGAGTGCGACGGTTTCAATATCGGCGACCTCGCCTGGTCGCCGGATACGAAGTCGATCGCCTTTACACGGGGCGAGAATCTTTGGGACGAGACTCCGGCCAACGTGAATAACTCTCCGGAAGGCCCAATGCCCAAGGACGTATGGGTGGTTGCCACGGCCGGCGGCGTGCCGCATAAGGTCGGCGCGGGAGACTCCCCTAGCTTCTCGCCCGATGGCAGCCGGCTGCTGTTTGTCGACAAGAAAAGAATTCTGACGGTGGCCGCAAGCGGCGATGGCGACGCGCAGCCATTGCTTATCGATCAGGGAATAGTGGACTCGCTGACCTGGGCGCCGGACGGCAAGCGCCTGGCGTTCGTGAGCCATCGAGGCAACCACTCGCTGATCGGTGTCTACGATTTCGTTGACCAAACCATCGTCTGGTTGAGTCCGAGTCTCGACTACGACAGCTCGCCCGCGTTCTCACCGGACGGCGCGCGGATCGCCTTCATTCATGTGCTGGCCGAGAAAACTCTCTCCGATTACTCGTCCCATCGCAGCGGACGGCCCTGGTCGATCTGGACGGCGGACGTGAAAACCGGCCAGGGGCGACGTGTCTGGATTGCCGACGCGGGAGCCGGCAGTGTATTCCATCCGACGCCCTCGGCGACGAACCTGTTCTGGACCAACCATGATGATCTCGTGTTCCCCTGGGAGAAAAGCGGCTGGCTGCATCTATATGCCGTCCCCGTGCAGGGCGGGACGGCCCGCGCACTCACAGCAGGAAAGTTTGAAGTCACACAGGTCGTCTTCAGCCAGGACCGCAAGCGCCTGGTTTATTCCTCTAACCAGGATGACGCTGACAGGTCGCATATCTGGACGGTCGATGTCGAGCATAGTTCGGTTGAGCATGGTTCGGCGGTGCGCACCGACCAGAGCCACGCCATCGAAGACATGCCGCAGATCGGCGCCGACGGCGCTCTTTTCGCACTGCAGAGCGACGGCAACCAGCCGCTGCATCCGGTCGTGTTGAGTGCGGGGGAGCAATGGCGGTGGCTCGCTCCGGAAGCCATCCCGTCCTCCTTCCCGAGTTCCAAGCTCGTCATGCCCCAGGCCGTGACCTTTACGGCGAAGGATGGCCAGGAAACGCACGCGCAACTGTTCCTGCCACGTGAAGCCACCTCCAAGCCGCGCCCGGCGATTTTGTTCTTCCACGGCGGCCCTCAATTACAGATGCTGCTGGGGTTCAATACCAACAGCCGTGAGCATAGCTGGATGTACGCATTGAATCAGTACCTCGTCGCCGAAGGCTACATTGTGCTGTCAGTCAACTATCGCGGTGGTACCGGCTATGGCCTTGACTACAGAGAGGCCGACAACCTCGGCCCCGGCGGTGGCAGCGAGCTCAATGACATCGTCGGCGCCATCACCTATCTGCGAGGCCGACAGGACGTCGACTCCCATAGATTAGGCATCCTGGGGGACAGCTATGGGGGACTCATGACGGAGCTCGGTCTCGCGCGTGCCTCAGATGCACTCGCGGCCGGTGTCGATTATGCGGGCATATATAACTGGTCGACGTTCCTGTCCTCGGTGGGCGAGCCAATCGACGCAGACGATGCGAACCGCCGGGCGGTGGAATCCTCTCCCATCGCGACCATCGACCAGTGGCACTCACCCGTGCTGCTTGTGAAGGCCGACGGTGATCTCGATGTACCCCTCCAGCAGACCACCGCACTCATCGAAGACTTGCGGTCGCACAACATCGACCATGACGTAATCATGATTCCCAACGAGATTCATGTCATGGCACGCTACTCATCGTGGATGATATTGTTCAATGCGGCGGATGTGTACTTCGATCGGCATCTCGACAAGCGGAGCGCGCCCGCTCCATAAGCAGGTCCATTACTGCGGTTTTGATCGACGGTATGTGGGCCCATCGCTTAGTCAAGCTCAGAGTAAGTTTTTGGACCCTCCAAAAAGTTCGACCAAATATCTACACCGAGGTCAGTCTTGCAGACAATCCTTCATGGCGGATCTCCGCCAAAGTTTCGGGCAGCTATGACGGGGGAGGCGAGGACTACCGCGACGCAGGAAAGACGGAATGCTTCGAGGGTGAGCGTAGCCTCACTACGGAGGACAGCGATCCAACGTTTTGGGGTGAACCAAAACTCCACTGAAGCCCGGTATGCACTGGATAGTGAGTTTACAGCAGCCTTGGGAACTCGGACCTCCCGGCCAACAGGCATTCACTGCAATCGCGGTTGACCCGGCAAATCGAGACGTATCTTCACAAGTTGTTGCCATCCTAATGACCTCCTTTGGGATGCTGATGCATCCACCCCACGCCGGGTTCCCGAGGATGTGTCCCCAAAAACGCTCCAGGGTTCCGGACAATTTCTGGATTGGTGGTAAATCGCCAAATCACTCGCCGACAAATGGCATGCTAACCACTTGGCCGTCGCCTACGCGCCCTTGTGCCGAGCAGCCCGTGAAGCGTTCAACCAAGAGAGCGCGTCGGCCGTTTTGCGGCAACTTGCTGGACCCAAGCATCATGAAGCCTTGGCGACTTGTTTGCGGACTTGCGTCGGTGAGTGACTCAGAGATTATGCATTCGTTGAACCTTCCAGCGCCCAACCGATGGGAGAAGGCTTGTGTGGATTTAATCTCTCGGTGTTGTAGCCGGCCTGCAAGCGCTGGCGCTATTTCACTTCACGGGTATCAGCACCGGAGCGCCTTTGTCCTTCACCAGAAACACGACGAATTTTGCCGGCTGAGTTTTGCTTGCATTCCGGCCAACGACGTGAATGTCATTTGGCCCTTCGTAGAAGGTTTGGCCAGGGGTTAGAGTCACTTTCTTTCCTCCCTTGACCTGCATCACGATCGAACCCTCGAGCACATAGATAAACCCGTGCGCATTGTGGCGGTGTACGGGGTCCGAAGCGCCGGGCGGGTACTCGACCGTAATCATCAGACCTTCTTTGCCTGGAATATCGGATAGGTCTTTCGACAAGACCTCCGTCACTTTAGCCTGCTGCGCTATCGGCGGGCTGGGAGCGAGCCACAGCAGACACAAGATCAGCTTCACGATCTTCATAAACGAATCTCCTTGGTGTTTCTCGCTGTTCCTCGCGTGGATTGAAGCCGAGTTCAGCCTGACTCGGCTCCTATTCTTAGCGGGACGTGGGTGCCAGGCTCGCGGACTGCGCCAGCCAAGCTTCGAAACGCGTTTCGCCAAGCCGAGCATCTTTACCGGGGACTAGAGAGCGTTCGTCAACTTCGACGCCGAAGTAGCCGGCTGCGGGGTCCGCAACTACCGTCCGCGAGTCGTTGTGACCGAGAAGGCCCTGTCGAACGAATTCGTCGAGCCGGAACTGCTCTGGACCGCCTACTTCGACAATGCCATCGACTGGCGCGCCGACAGCGACCCTCGCTACGGCACTCGCGACATCATCAGCCGCCATGGGCTGAATGAGAACCGGCGCCAATCGAACGGTCGTACCGTTGCTCGAAGCATCGGCGATGTTTTTGACGAACTCGAAGAGCTGGGTCGCGTGGACGATCGAGAATGGAATGGGCGATTCTTTGATCAGATTCTCCTGCACGAGCTTCGCGCGGAAGTATCCGCGAATCGTCTTTTCCCCATCCGATGGTCTATTTTGGGCTAGACGGTCGGTCCCCACGACTGACAATGCGACGTGGTGCTGCACTCCCGCAGTCTGTTCGTACCGAAGGAGATTGCCCGTAGCGGTTCGGAAGAAGTTCGTTGCCGCCGTCTCCTCGAACGACGGGGAGTTTGATACGTCCACGACAACTGAGGCGCCTTTCAGCACTTCAGCGAGTCCTTCTCCGGTGAGTGTGTTCACGCCGGACTGCGGGGATGCCGGTATAGCTTCGTGTCCGTGTTCACGAAGCTTGTTGACAAGCTTTGATCCGATGAGACCCGTGCCACCGATCACTACGATTTTCATCATTACAACCTCAATTCTCGATCGGCTGCTTACATCTGCCGTCCGTACTCGCTATGACCAAACACTCAAGTCTTTCGTGACACAATGGCAGAAATTTTCAGAGTTGAGATGCACCAGGAGAATCTGGAGGACCATAGCGCAATTGGCAGAGGAGAGATGCAAAGTGAACGAAGCCTTGGAGCGAACGCTATAACGTTCGAACCCAAAGCGGCGCGATGATTCCGCGCCAGTTCAGTGTGAAAAGTTTTCTGAAGGGGCTGGGCAAGCACTCTCGTCCGGGCACTAGAACTGGTTGCATAAATGGTTTCGTAACAGGGCACGACTTGAGTCGTGCCGCAAAAGCCTCATGAACACTGGGGCTTTAGCCCCTGAGGGAAGTTTCTTTACCTGACCAGACCATTTATGCAACCAGCTCTAGGACTTTCACCAGGAACTTCCGTGAAGCGCAATGCGTTTGCGGGGCCGCTCGATTTTGC
>JASHQE010000140.1 GCA_030037705.1 Acidobacteriaceae bacterium
AGTTCTCCTCACCGGCCATGGCCGTTCGCTGTCGGATGATTTCCGCCGCATGCCCGGGCTCATCGCCGGATTCCTTCGCAAACTGGTTAGCTTATTCGCCGGCCTGATATCGCGCTCCGCGCGCACGATCGAATCGGAAGCCGCACTCTAGGCTGTACCGACATATAGACCAACTCTAAGTTGCTGAAAAGTAAATCAAGCACTGTCATGTTGAGCGAAGTCCGCCACGGCGGACGCAGTCGAAACATCTGCGGTTCGCTTCGTGCCGCACGCATTCAATGGAAAACTTGCTCATTTTGCCCATAGGTTATCAGGCTATATGTCGATTCACCCTAGCAAAGAGCGGAGCATCACCGGAACACTGCTACAATCATGCACACAGAACCGGGAAAAAGATCGATGAACGCAAAGACAGTTACTCTTGCCGTGGCGGTTATCGGCGCTGTCGCCACGCTTGGCGCCGCCTTTATCTCGAATTGGAACAAATCCAAAGATCCATCTTCGTCTCCTCCGACTAACCAAACAGCCATCGGTGAGGGTGCTGTGAATGCGGGCCGGGATGCCTTCGTTACAAATAACATCACCACGAAGAGTGCAGGAGAAGAGGCGGCGGAACGGGTGCAGGCGTGCGAAGTTCAGCACGGCATGAAGAGCTCAACCGAAAGGCAAGCCTCGACAGAACCCATACCATCCAGAAACGGGGAACCAGCGATTACCGAGCAGGTGAGCTTCCGTTCCTGCGAATGGCCCAAATCCCAGTTCGCCGACGGAGATGGATATCTCGAAATTAAAGTAAACTCCGTTGCCGGACCCGGCGACTCCGAGGCATCCGGGGAGGACGTGGCCGATCGAATCGCTGCGCCATGTCCACAGTTGACGTTGTCCTATCAATATGGGCACATGGGATACTTCGACAATGAAGCCCCATTTACTGCCTCTGCCAACACGATCGTAGGCGTTGACGGAAAAGCATGGACAGGTGAACGAACTTCGCTTCCGTTTTATCCCGATGAAGGCGAGCTCGTCGTACTGCGAAACGATCACTACGTGATCGGCAGCGCGAAGTGCCAGTAAATGCCTCGCGCCGCATCCTTGCGTCCGCCGCGGCGGATTTCTTTCGTAAGGTGGGAAACCCCGGTGCTCACTCATCATTCGCCTTGACCACACCATTTTTGAAGTGTTACGTTTTGCTTGCACACGTTTGCATCACGGAGGCCGTATGGCTCAACTCGCATCCGCGCTCCAGTTCAAAAGTCCGCTCTTTCAAATGACCCAGACTACGTCCACGTGCCTGTGGAACGATTCGGCCGCCATCGAAGAGCTCACTTACTCGATCGAGCACGGGGCTGTGGGCGCAACGTGCAACCCGGTTATCGCCGTCACGGTGCTCAAGAAGGAGATGGCCCTCTGGAAGCCGCGCATCCGGGAGTTGATCGCGGCGATGCCGCAGGCAACCGAAGACGAGATCGCGTGGAAGATCGTCGAAGAGATTTCAGGGAATGCGGCCAAGCTGCTGAGGCCCATCTTCGAACGGGAAAAAGGGCGCAATGGCCGGCTTTCGATCCAGACCGATCCGCGCAATTACCGGAACACGGAGGCTATGCTCGCGCAGGCATTGCACTTCGACGGCCTTGCGCCGAATATGATCGTGAAGATTGCGGCTACGCGCGCTGGCATTGCCGCCATTGAAGAGGCAACGTATCGCGGCGTGAGTATTAATGCGACGGTCAGCTTCACGCTGCCGCAGACGATCGCTGTCGCCGAGGCAGTGGAGCGCGGCCTCAGGCGGCGCGAAGCCGAAGGGTTGGACATTGCGACGATGGGGCCGGTGTGCACCATCATGGTGGGCCGGCTCGACGATTGGCTCAAGGTTCTGCACGATAAGCACAATCTTTCGATCGATCCCGGATATCTTGAGTGGGCCGGCGTGGCGGTTTTTAAGAAGGCGTACAAGATTTATCGCGAGCGCGGATACCGACTGCGGCTTCTCTCTGCGGCGTTTCGCAATCACATGCACTGGAGCGAGCTGATCGGCGGCGATGTGGTCATCTCTCCGCCATGCGCGTGGCAGCAACGGTACAACGAGAGCGATATTGAAATCATCCCGCGCATCGACACGCCCGTCGATTCCAAGATCGTGGACACGCTGCTCCAAAAATTTCCCGACTTTAAGCGTGCATACACAGAGAATGGGCTACCGCCGGAGGAATTCGATACGTTCGGCGCGACGCGCAGAACACTCCGGCAATTTATCTCGGCCTGCGCAGAGATGAACAGCATCATCCGCGACATCATGCTCCCGAATCCGGATACAGAGTAGAGCGACGGCGTTTTCGAACCCGCTTTTTATAGAAAGCAGGGAGCAAGGTAGCGAGTGCATTGGCCGCTTATGATCTCATAGTCGTCGACTCGCGCACGATCAGCTCAGCGTCTACCTTGATCTGCTCTACCGACTCTTCTCCCGACATCAGCTTGATCAGGTTCTCCATCGCCAGTTGTCCCATGCGCCGCATGGGCTGCCGAACCGTCGTCAGAGGCGGCTGCGTGTACGAGGCAAAGAACAGGTCGTCAAAACCAGCTACCGAAATATCTTCCGGCACCCTCAGACCACGCGCGCGAATCTGCCGCATCGCGCCAAGAGCGGACATGTCGTTGTAGCAGCAGACGGCGGTGGGAGGATCGGCAAGAGTCAGCAATTTCTCTATCGCAGTCATCGCAGCTTCCGGCTTGCCATCGCCATGAACGATCAGCTCAGGCATCGCCGGGATTCCGGCAGCATCAAGGGCGGCACGATAGCCGGCAACCCGCTCTGTATCCGATGCGTAGCCAAATTTATCGCCGAGATAGGCAATGCGGCGATGACCCAATCCAACCAGGTGTTCCGACGCGGCGCGCATTCCTTCGAAATTGCTGATCATGACCGAGTGCACAAATGCGCCGGGATATTGATCATTCACCAGCATGATCGGCACCATCATCTCCGCAAGCAACGGGAGATACAGCGCGCCGACGCGCGATGAGGTCACGATAATTCCGTCGACACGCCGTTCGGCGAATGCCTGCACCACTTTCTTTTCGCGCACGGGATCGGCGTTTGAGTCGGCCAGAAAGACAGAGTAGCCATGGTCATTAGCTGTTTCTTCGACGCCGCAGACCACCTCGCTGGCAAAAGGATCGGCGACCGTGGTTACTACCAATCCGATGGTGCGGGTGCGCCGCGTTACCAGGCCGCGCGCCACGGCGCTGGCGCGATAGCCGGCTTCATCCGCGATCTTGCGGATCTTCGCGGCGGTCTGCGCATTGACCAGCGGACTGTTCTGCAACGCGCGTGAGACTGTGGGATGCGAAACTCGCGCCAACCGTGCAATATCTTTGATCGAGGGCTGCCGAAGAGCCCGTTTCTGCCCGGCAGGCTGTGCGGCTCCAGCGGCTTTGCCCGCCTCTTTGTCCAGCATGATTCGCTCTCTTGATTGCACACGTGTACGGACGAAGATCAGTCTGTAACAGCGGATCGCTTCAAGTCAATGCCGTGATGGAGCGCTGCCATATGACAGCGCAGCAATCGAGGGCAAAGAAGCCGGGACTGCCACCGGACTTTAGATACCCAATCTGGTTATCTAAGTCACTCAAAAGTTAGGGCCTGTGTTTTCATTTTCTGCATAAAACGGGCGGTTTTGTGTTACGTTCATGGTGATATTTATCACTAACTAGAATGGATTTCTTATTGAGGCATTCCATCCCTGTCCATGATGCGCTTGGCGCTGACGCCGCCTTCGGTTGTACAGATGCCGGCGGCGGGTTAAGCCGCAAGACCACCATCCACAAGAAGCGGCTTGCGGGAGCCCTCATCTGCGCGATGAGCCTGATCTGGTGCGTCAGCGTGGATGCACCGGCGGACGCTCGTACGGACGCTCATTGGGCGCACGTACAAGGCACTTTCTCCTTGCAGGTTGGAACGCCCATGGCCGATTCCGACGGGGTGAAATATTACCCGGTCCTATCGGCCTATCAGGGATTCCAACCGCAAGTTGTTCGCGTCCTTGAGCCGACGCATCCCACGCCGGGCAAACCGCCGCGGCTTCTGTATGTGCTGCCCGTCGATGCCGGCGTCGACCGCTTGTCATCGACTTGGAGCGATGGGCTGGAAGAGCTGCGCCTGCTCGATGTTCCCAATCGCTTCAATATGACGCTGATCGCTCCGTCGTTCACGTACGAACCGTGGTATGGCGACAGCGTAATGGATCAAGACCACCGGATGGAAAGCTTCATCCTCAACGACCTTGTTCCGTTCGGCGACACCTTTGCGCACAGTGATACTCCCCAACGCCTCCTCGTCGGCTTCAGCAAATCAGGCAATGGCGCGCTTTTACTCATCCTCAGGCATCCGACTGTATTCAGCGCCGCTGCTGTATGGGATTCTCCTGCACAGTTGAACGAGCTCTCAGGATATTCCGCCTTGCCGATGAACTTTGGCACGCAGGCGAACTTCGATCACTACAATATCCCCGCTCTTGTGACCGGCAGCGCTGAGGCATTCAAAGGCCAGAATCGTCTGTGGATCAGCGGCGATCGGTCCGTTTTTACCAAGGATATGGTCCAGCTGCACAATCAGCTGGAGGCAGCCTCAATCCCACATACGTGGGTGCAAGGAGCGCCCCGGGCACATAGTTGGCACAGCGGCTGGCTAAACGGCGCGGTAATGGGCCTCGACGCGATGACGACACCTGCTCCAACGGATAGCCGCAGGGCGCCGCTGACGCGCAGACAGCGAACGGCAGGGACGCTCGCGATGGAATCGGCGCCGCAATAATCAGGCGTCAGGCAGCGCGCAGTTCGCATTTGCAGGTAGGATTGTCCGGCCGCGTGGTATTGCCACATCGCCGACCCCGTAGTGTTATCCGATAGAAGGGTCAGAATAAAACAGTCCGTACCAATTCCTTAAACGGTAATAAAAAAGATTCCTGTGATGAGGGTAATGGCAATGCCTCCTTCAGGGGATGGTATCGTATATTAAGACAAAGGCAGATAGCCAGTCGAACAAATAGCCGATAGCACGAGTTTGGCTCAGGCCGGATAGACCCGGGAATCGACCTATGCGTAGTTCTGTTTGTCCATATTTGCACCCCGCAAGCGCGGGGTCAGCTTTATCCCCCGAGCCAAGCGGACATCCAGCAACCATGAACAAATCACATCAAGGAAAAAAAGCGCTTCGATCCGTACGTAAGCGGCCGACGAGTTATTGATCGCCACCCAAAGGTTGACGGATAGGGGTACGGCCGGTCTTTAATTTTGGGGCGTGAGCGGGCTTGCGCAGCATAGAGGGAATTTTACAAATAAGTAACGAAGATCCCACGAAGGTGTGAGAGGTTTTACACCGGAAGAAAATTATCTTGCCACAATTGTTCGTGCTATATTTTTTTTAGAGTTCCGCTCAGTGAATACACAACTTTTGAAGCGAGAATCCGTCTGAAGTAGGTAATCGACCCAGATTTGCTGTCATCGCGAGCAGCGGAAACCAATCGATCGACAGAATAACCGCACGTAGGATCGCTCGACAGAGTTCAGTTTCTGCACGTTCATTGCAAACTATTGCGTTCCGCCAAGGGGGTAACTTGCCAGTGAGGGTGTGCGTTTCAGAATCTTCTGAAACAGCTGCTGAGAAGCAATCCGGGCTTATGGGTGCTTATGAGAACGAATGGCACCAACGACGAACTTCGCGGGTTAAAGAATTTCCCTCGCCAAGTCGTGTGGCTTCGATTACGCAATTTAGCGTAAGTCAATGGAGTCTTTCCCGCTCAAAAAGGTTTTTTGATCTCGCGGTTGCCCTTCCGGTGCTCGCGGTATTTGCCGTTCCCATGCTGTTGATTGCTCTTTGCATACGGCTCACTTCAAAAGGACCGGCAATCTTTGTCCAGAAACGCGTGGGACGCAATGGGCGTTTGTTTTCCATTTACAAATTTCGCAGCATGACCATTGAAGCTGGAAAAAATCCCGGACCTGGTCTCACGAAAGATGGTGATTGCCGCATTACTGCTTTTGGCAGATGGTTGCGGAAGCTCAAACTTGATGAGCTTCCACAGTTTTACAATGTCCTGCGAGGGGAGTTGAGCTTGGTAGGTCCCCGCCCCAAGTTGCCTCAGTATGAAGTTGTCCTGAACATGCCCTATCGCCCTGGTATCACAGGGGCGTCTACACTCGCATTCCGCAACGAGGAAGAGATTCTGAGTCGCGTACCCGCCGAGGAGATGGAGCTTTTTTACAACCAGCGAATCAAGCCTCTTAAAGCACGCATCGATGCACGCTATATGAGGCAGGCGACGTTTTGGACCGATCTCAGGATGATTATGGCAACCTTCCTCTCTTGTGTCGCGCCGGGGCGTTCGCCATCCGTTTCTCCGCGGCAGCCGAAACCGACGACAACATCTCAGCCACTTACTTACTTGGATTACGCTCGCGAGTCTTTCGAATCACCGAGCTAGTATTCTGTCCTAAGTTCATTACCCTAAATTCGTTGCTTAGATCAGCGTCACGAGCCACAGACCCTTCGCCCCGTTTGGCTCCCCAAAAACGGCCAAACGTCGCTCAGGATGACAGAGTATTTTTTTGATGCATCAGCTTGATCACGGCTTTGCCTCTGCGGCGATTCCTAAAACGCTATAACCCAGCGTGTTAAACTCGCAACATATGGACATTCCGAAGCGCTGGGAGAATGCCGTGGGCCGTCACGTCCTCCCTGTCCACCATAGATTTCAGCCGCGCGTCTGTTCTTCTTTGACTCGTCTCGCCTACTATCTCCTTACATTCGTGTTGGCAGCTTCAGCAAGCGCTCAGATCCCGAGTTCCACAGGCTCGTCGGATACGACAGGGACTTCGACTACCAACGACTGGGATTGCACCGATCCGCTTATGGCGAGTTCGGCTCAATGCGCCGAGCAGTCACAGCAGTATTCCAATCTACCGTTGTCTCAGCAAGTAGGCTCCCCAATCCCTCAAGAAACCGGGACACAAATCCCGAATTCGCGAAACAACTACACAGATATCGAATCGTTCACGCAACAAACGCCCAGCCGGAACCGAATACCCACAACGGTTCCTCCGGAGCCGCTCACTGAGTTTCAAAAGTTCATCGCATCGACGACCAGCCAGATTCTACCCATCTACGGAGCGAATCTGTTTCGCCGCGTGCCCTCCACCTTTGCCCCGCTAGAAACCGCTCCCGTGCCTTCCGACTATGTAATCGGGCCGAGCGATGAATTGCGTATTCGGATCTGGGGTCAATTGAACTTTTCGGCCAATGTGCGAGTGGACCGATCAGGCGATATCTATCTGCCGCAGGTGGGTCCCGTACATGTAGCAGGTTTGCAGTATTCCGCGCTCGAAGAACACGTGCGGAGCGCGATTCAGCGTGTCTACCATAACTTTGAACTCAGCGTCGATATCGGCCAAATTCGCGCAATCCAGGTGTATGTTGCCGGAGAGGCGCAGCGGCCCGGCGTGTATACGGTGAGCTCCCTCAGCACGCTGGTCGACGCTCTCTTTGCGAGTGGAGGTCCATCCCTGCAGGGTTCACTCCGTCACATTCAACTGCGGCGCGGCGATACGGTCATCACGGATTTCGATCTGTATGATCTTCTGGTTCGCGGCGATAAATCAAAAGACGCCAAACTCCTTCCCGGCGACGTCATCTTCATCCCGCATGTGGGCGCGCAGGTAGCAATCACCGGGAGCATACGAGTGCCCGCGATCTACGAACTCAGGGGAAACGACTCTCTCGCTGATCTGATTACTACTGCGGGCGGTGTGTCTGCGGTTGCCGAAGAGGCTCGCGTCTCGATCGAGAGGATCGAGAATCATCACGATCGTGAAGCGATGGAAGTGGCTTATGACTCGAACGGTTTGGCTACTCCGCTGGCCGATGGGGATCTGATCCGCGTTTATTCCATTGCGCCTGTATATCGGAAGACAGTCATCCTCCGGGGAAACACAGCGAACCCGGGTCGCTTCGCCTGGCATCCAGGGATGCACTTGAGCGAGTTAATTCCAGACAAGGATTCGCTCATCACCCGGAATTACTGGTGGAAACGGACACAACTTGGACTGCCGGCTCCAGAATTCGAGCCTGCGCAAAACTTTGATCGGATGATTCAGCCTATCGACGGCCATACCGTCACAATCAATCCGCCCAAAAACACGAATCTGAACGCTCCCGGAAGCGAGCCCGCGAACGCGCAAACGCCCGAAGAGACGGACATGCTGAATGAGTCTGATCTTCAGCAAAATCAATTCGCACCCCAGCAGGATGTCACGAGTTTTTCACAAAACCAGAACTCGCCGGCACAACAACACCAAGTCGGCAACTCTCCTTTGGCCGCTGCGCAATCTGCTGCTTTGGCACAGGTTCCTCGCGCCGAGCAACGCACGGACGTGCAAATCCTCGCCCCCGAAATCGATTGGGACTATGCCGTGATCGACCGCCAGGACCCGGAGACTTTGAAGACCACCCTGATTCCGTTCGACCTGGGAAAGCTTGTGCTCCAGCACGACTCGTCACAAGATTTCGAGCTGCAAGCGGGAGATGTCGTCTCCATCTTTTCGGCAGCCGATATTCGCGTTCCCATTGCCGAGCAGACGAAGCTCGTCAGGCTGGGCGGCGAGTTTGTGCATGCTGGCGTATATTCGGCTCTACCCGGCGAAACGCTGCGCCACTTAGTGGAACGCGCAGGAGGGTTCACGCCGAATGCTTATCTATATGGCTCGCAGTTTACGCGCGAATCTACGCGCGCTATCCAACAAGCCGGAATCGATCAATATCTGCAGACCTTGAATTTGCAGATCCAGCGGGGCAATCTGGCGCTACAGGCTTCACCGGTGAGCTCCTCACAGTCGCTTGCAAGCGGTGCTGCGGCGCAAAGCAGCGAGCGCGATCTTCTTGCCCAATTAAAGCAGATCCGGGCAACCGGACGCATTGTGCTTCCGTTCAAGCCGGACAGCAGCGGTTTGAACGTGCTCCCTGACATCCTCGTGGAAAATGGAGATTCGTTCATTGTGCCGTCGGTTCCGAACAGCGTGAATGTTATTGGGGCGGTATACAACCAGAATTCCTTTTTGTATTCTCTGGGGCGACGCGTAGGAACATATGTGACCATGGCCGGCGGCCCGAACGTCGATGCCGACCAGAAGCATGAATTCATCATCAGGGCAGATGGAGAAATTGTAAGCCGCTCCAGCAAGAACGGCCCCTGGGGCAATGAGTTCAATGATCTGCGTATTTATCCCGGAGACACCATCGTGGTCCCGGAGAAAAGTTTCAGACCGTCCGCGCTGCGCTCCGTGATTGACTGGTCGCAGATGTTCTCGCAGTTTGCGTTGGGTGCTGCGGCTTTAAGCGTCATTCAGTAACGAAAATGCGGACGGCTCAAGGCGCTCAGCAAACTTCCAACCAGACAGACCGCTCCTGAGGTTCTGTTTTTTGGCACACGGCATCGCTCCGATTGTTCTTGATGGATCACGGTCTTGAAGCCCTCGCGCTTTGAAAGGGCTAGTTGTATGCGCAGTGTTAGCTGGGAAGTTTAAGGTGAGCAGCGAAGGATGGAATCTGCGCATAGGCAATATGCAGGTTCGCAGAAAAGGATCCCACCTTCATTCCGTGCGGCTTAAAGAGCAAAGCCAGCGACAGGGTTGAATAAAGTGAGATATGACCGTTGCGGGGACTTGCGTACCACCAGTTCAGACCGATGGATTCGAAATCTGCAGGCTGCACCAGAGTTGAAAACAGGATCGCGCCCGGTTCTTTGAGAAGAGAGACCATCGTTGCGACGGTGCTCTGCGGAGATGGCACGTGCTCCATCACTTCAAAACACGTGACAAGGTCGAATTTCTCGGACGGTAGCAGGTCGAAGCTGGAAAAAGGATCGTAGGTGGTCGCCGAGAAGCCCTGCTCGCGAAGACGTGCGGCAAATACTCCGGCGCCTCCGCCATAATCGAGAATCCGAATGGAGCTTTGGGCATCGGGGAAGGATGCGGCGACGAGCTTTGCATTCCCAGAGGGCCGCAGATCCGCGAAGTCCGGATCTACGATCAGATAGTCGTCGTTATATATGAGATGGTGAAACGCATTCTGGTCCCACGAGTCGAAAGCCGTCGTGAAAGCGAAGCCGCATTGCTGACACCGCCGATAGTAGACCGGATAACCAGAAAGAGCCAGGCGGCGACCTTGCGCTTCAATGCAGCTCTTATGAAAATCAACGACTCCGAAGAGCGGGCTATCTCCGCGGCAGACCTTACACTCGGCAGGGCGAGGATCGGCGATGCGTACGCGCTGTGCAGTTGTTGTCGGAGCCTGATTCAAGTGCCGTCTCGTTTCGGCGAATGCGCTGCTCTATCGAATGCTACCTAAGAATTGCGCGCATAAGCCGCGGCGCGCTTCAAGAATCACCGGCGGAGGAACCTCGAAGCTTACTAGAGCCCGTGTGTGTCGCGGATGGACGCGAGAAAATCCGCATAATAGACTGAGAACTCGATAGAAACTTCCCTTCGGAAAGGTAGAGGCGCATCGATGAGCCGGAGGCCATTTCCCCCGACCCGGCAGTCTCAGAAATCGACAGCGACCCCGCTTCAAAATCTGCTGGCCAGTGCAATACGCGAGCATCAGGCCGGACGCCTCGAAGAAGCGAAGCAGCTATACCTTCAGGTGCTGGCGATCGATGCAAAGCACGCCAAAAGCCTCTACGGACTAGGTCTCATCGCGCATCAAACCGGCAATCATGATGCAGCGGTTCGGATGCTGCAGCGCGCCATCGCGATCCAGCCCGAAGAGCCTGCATACCATGCCAGTCTGGGCGCAGTCTTACAGGCGCAGCACAAACTGGAAGAGGCGCTTGCTGCCTATCGGCAGGTTTTGGCCCTGAAACCGGATGACGAGGAGACACTTTTCCTGCTGGGGAATCTTCTTCTCCAACAAGGGATGCTTGCAAAAGATTACGGAAAATTGGAAGAGGCAAAGGCTCATTATGAGCGGGCGCTGGCTCTCAAGCCGGACGTTGCAGATACTCACAATAATCTGGGGCTGGTTTTTTTAAATCAGAGCAAGCCGGAGGAGGCTCGAAGCTGTTATGAACGCGCCTTGGCGCTGAAGCCGGATTTTGCCGAGGCGCATAACAATCTGGGCAACCTGCTTCGCCACCAGAAAAGGCTGAACGAAGCAGCGGCACATTATGAGCGTGCGCTGACGCTCAAACCAGATTTTGCAGATGCGCACAACAACCTGGGGCTCATCCTGCAAAAGGAAGCAAAGATCGATGAGGCGAAACTCCGGTTCGAGCGGGCGCTGGCGATCAATCCGCAGCTTCCCGAGACGCACAACAATCTGGGCACAATTCTTCGCGACCAGGGAAGTCTCGATGAGGCACGAGCGCACTATGAACGCGCGCTCGCATTGAGACCCGACTATGCTCAGGCACACAACAACCTGGGGATCATTTTGCAAGGACTTGGGCGGCTCGAAGAGGCCGTCGCGGCACACGAGCGTGCAATTGCCCTGGCGCCTGAATTTGCGGAAGCGCACAACAACCTAGGCGTGGTGCTGCGGGATCTGGGAAGGTTGGACGCGTCGGCGGCCGCTCACGAAAAGGCGCTGGAGTTGCTGCCGGATTTCCCGGAGGCTCTTAATAATCTCGGCGTGGTGCAACGGGATCAGGGCAGGCCGAAAGAGTCCGAAGCCTGCTATGAACGCGCCCTGGCGATCAGGCCGGACTACGCCGAGGCAGTTTGCAACCTAGGAACCGCTCTCAAGAATCAGGGCAAGCTGAAGGAAGCTCGCGCGCACTACCAGAAGGCGATGCGCCTCAGGCCCGACCTGATAGAGGCTCAATGGAACCACTGCCTGGTCGATCTGCTGGAAGGCAACTATGCCGATGGATGGCGCGATTATGAGGTGCGCCATCGCCGGCGGCAGAGCAAGCCGCGTAGCTTCCCTGAGCCACTGTGGCGCGGAGAACCGCTCAACGGCGCGCGCATTCTGCTGCACACGGAACAAGGCTTGGGAGACAGTCTCCAATTTCTCCGCTATGTCCCGATGGTTCAAGCCGCCGGAGGAACAGTGCTCTTAGACGTGCCCCTCGCGCTGCGCAGGTTGGCGGCAGAGCTGCGCGATGTTGCGGCGCTCACGTCGACCGGCGAGCCGCTGGCGCCCTTTGCATGGCATTGCCCACTCATGAGTTTGCCGTTGGCGTTCAAGACCGAGCTTGATTCCATCCCCGCACAGGTGCCTTATCTTAAGGTTCCCGAAGCTGCAGCAAGCGCTGCAGCCAAACTTGCATGGCCCGATGATGGTCTGCATGTAGGCCTGGTATGGAGTGGGAATCCGAAGTACTCGGATGATTTGAATCGCTCGATTCCATGGTCATTGATCATGAATCTACTGCGACTGGAGGGAGTGCGTTTCTTCTCTCTGCAACTGGGCGTCGCGGCCTCCCGGCTGACCACTTCGCCGGATACCATCATCGACCTGCAGACCGACATTACGGATATGGCCGATACGGCAGCACTGATCGATCATCTGGATCTCGTCATCACCGTGGATACTTCCGTTGCGCATCTCTCCGGGGCTTTGGGGAAACCAACCTGGGTACTTCTTCCCTTTGCGCCAGACTGGCGTTGGCTGTTGGATCGCGAAGACAGCTTGTGGTATCCGACAGCACGCCTGTTTCGACAGCCTCGCGTGGGCGATTGGGGCTCGGTCATTGAGCGCGTAGGTGGGGAACTTTCTGCGTTCGCGGGCAAGCATAGCCGGGGCGGAGATGGTGCGCCAAGTTGAGCAGCGGCGTTGCTCATTGCGCGGCTACGATCCGCTCAACCATTGGCAATCCTGTGGCCAACAAACGAGAGGATCCCGGCGCCGTTCGATATATTGGGATCAGACATGCCTCTAGGAACACACTCTGAAGCCATTCTCATCCACTTCTCGGGGCCCGATGCACCAGGACTTACCGCAGGTGTTACCGCCATTCTCGCCGGCCACAATGTCAGCATCCTCGATATTGGGCAGGCCGTAGTCCATGAGACACTTGCGCTCGGGATGCTCGTCGAGATTCCCGCGGGTACTGATTTCGCGCCGCTCAAATCCGCGCTTCTCAGCCGTGCGCATGAGCTAGGCCTTCAGGCTCATTGTAAGAAAATTCCGCAAAGCGCAGTGAAACATTGGCTGCAGGGTTTGCGCCACGATCATTTTGTGCACTTCATTATCACTGTGCTAGGGCGCTCGATCACTTTTCGGCAGATTGCGCGCATCAGCGCCATTGTTGCCGCGCACGGGATGAACATCGATCGGATCGAGCGGCTTTCCGGGCAGCTCGCCTCCACCGGCTCTACCGAGAATGCGTGCATTGAGCTGTCTATCAGCGGCGACTCCTTGCGCGAAGCGGGCATCCGCGCAGAGTTTCTCGCCGTTGCCCAGGAGCTTTCCATTGACATCGCCTTCCAGCGCGAGGGAGTCTTCCGCCGCAACCGGCGGCTCTTTGCCTTCGACATGGATTCCACTCTTATCCAGGGAGAAGTGATTGACGAACTTGCAAAGATGGCTGGGGTGGGCGATCAGGTGGCTAAAATCACAGAAGCGGCGATGCGTGGAGAACTTGTGTTCGATGAGAGCTTCACGCGTCGTATAGCTTTGCTCAAAGGCCTTCCAGCCGAGCGTATCTACAGCTTGCTGGAAGCGGTTCCACTCGCGGAAGGTGCGGAGCGGTTGATCCGCACTCTCAAGCTGCTCGGCTATAAGACAGCCATCCTCACCGGCGGCTTCAATTTTTTCGCCCGCTCTCTTCAGGAACGGCTGGGAATTGATTATGTCTATTCGAACGAGCTTGAAATCGCCGATGGCGTGGTGACGGGGCGAGTCATTCCACCCATCATCAACGGAGGACGCAAGGCCGCACTGCTTGCGGAGATTGCCGGCCGCGAGGGCATCTCTCTTGAGCAAGTGGTTGCCGTCGGCGACGGGGCGAACGATATTCCCATGCTCGAGCTTGCTGGAATGGGCATCGCTTATCGCGCGAAGCCCCTTGTCCGCCAGAACGCCGATCAGTCCATCTCCTTTCTCGGATTGGACGGCCTGCTCTATCTGATCGGAGTCCGCGATCGCGATCTTCAGCATCATGAAAGGCCGATATCCGGCTTGGCCGGCTGACGCAGCCGATCGGAAGCACAACCAAACTAATTCCTGGCATTGCGCAAACCGGAGACAGTGCAAAGCGGCTGTAGAATCATGTGAAGCGCCGAACCGCAGGCGCAGTCTGGCGCTGGGAGACTTGATGAGCCAAGGGCCCCATGTTACCCTTACGAAAGCTTATCGCGCCTGATGCAGAAATCGGCGCTTCTCCTACCAACGGACACTCCATTTGTGTGGCATCGTCGGATTTACGGCAAAGGATTGGCGCCCTGATCCAGAACGCATTGGGCAGGCAACGGCCACTTTGCTCCATCGCGGCCCTGATCAACAAGGCGTCTATAAATCGGCAACTTGCTGTCTAGGTGCAACGCGCCTCAAAATCATTGATCTGGGCGCGGGCGATCAGCCGATTTTTTCTGAGAATCGCGATGCGGTGATCGTCTTCAACGGTGAAATCTACAACCATCTGGAGATTCGCAGAGAGCTCGCATCGCGCGGCCATGCTTTTCACTCGCATTGCGATACCGAAACAGTGCTCCGCGCTTTTCTGGAATGGGATACTGGCTGCTTCGAACGGCTTAGAGGGATGTTTGCCGTTGCCATCTGGTGCAACTCCCGGCGCCGGTTGATTCTTGCCCGTGACCGGATCGGGATTAAGCCGCTCTACATTGCGGAGCGAGGAGAGGATCTTTTCTTCGCTTCCGAATTGAAAGGGATTCTGGTTCATCCGGAAATTGAGCGGCGGCTTAGCCTGGAGGGCCTCGATTGCTATCTCTCGATGAACTATGTTCCGTCACCATGGACGCTGGTGGATGGCATTGAGAAACTGCCACCGGGGCACTGGCTGGAGTGGCGGGACGGCCGGGTCAGCAGGCAATGTTACTGGCAAATTCCGGAGATCTCGCCCATAGCGATGTCGCTTGAGGATGCGAAATCAGAGCTTCACTCGCTGCTCGAGCAGTCGATCCGCGAACACATGATGTCCGACGTGCCGCTCGGGGTCTGGCTCAGCGGAGGGGTTGACTCGACCACGATCCTGCACTATGCGGCACAGGCTTCGAGTTCGAAGATGCGGACGTTCTCCATTTCCTTTAAGGGGCACAGCTTCGATGAATCTGCCTACATCAACAAAGTTGTTGACCAATACGGCACTGAGCACGAACAACTCGATCTGAACCCAGACCAGGACCTGGAAGGCGCGATTCGCGAGCTTTCGTATTACTCTGACGAGCCGAGCGCAGATTCGGGCGCTTTGCCGGTCTGGTTTCTCTCCAAGCTCTGCAAAAAGCGCTGCACGGTGGCCTTCAGCGGAGAGGGTGCGGACGAAATCTTCGGCGGATATCTCACGTACCGGGCCAATCGCATCGCGAAGACGTTGCGGCACGCGCCGCCGGCAGTGATCCGTTGGGCGCTCCGGCTTCTCCATGCGTGGCCCGCCTCCAACGAAAAGATCAGCCTGGAGTACAAGCTGAAACGCTTATTGCAGGGCAGCCTGCTGCCCGCAGAGCAATCTCATATTTATTGGAACGGAACTTTTTCGGAGCCGGAAAAGACCGGCTTGCTCAACGTGCGATGTCCGCAAGCTTTTTTGGATTGTCTCTCCTCATTGCGTGCTTCACTGCCCGGTGACGGCATCTCGCCATTCCTCGAGTTCGATCAAAGAACCTATCTTCCTGACGATATTCTTGTGAAATCTGACCGCATGAGCATGGCTCATGCAGTTGAGGTGCGTCCACCGTTTCTTGACCATCGCATCCTCGAGTTCGCAGCGAGTATACCGGCTAAATTGAAGATTTGCGGAGACCGGCAAAAATACGTGCTCAAAGAGCTCATGCAGTCGAGGCTGCCCCTTTCCGTCACCCAACGCAAAAAGGTCGGCTTTGACATCCCTGCCCACGAATGGTTCCGTGGACCTCTCCACGGCTTGCTCCTGGAGACGCTCGCATCTGCACAGGCGGAACACGCGGAATTGTTTTCTTTCGAAACGATCTACAATCTTATGAGACAGCACATGGACCGGAGCATCAACATTGGCTACCATCTCTGGGGCCTGATGACCCTGTTCCTTTGGATGGCGCGATGGAATATCAGCTCAGCAGTGAGCCAATCACCCAAAAGGCAGATGTCGGCAATCGAATTGTAACCCGCTACTCGGTCTTTCTGATCGTAGGATTTTTTGCGGCCGCTATTTATCTCGGCTGCATCCTCTCTCCGCCCTCCTTGATGGACGATGTTGACGCCGTACAGGCACAGATTGCGCGCAACATGCTGGCCTCAGGAGATTGGGTGACCGCCCGCCTGGACGGCGTGCCCTATCTCGAAAAGCCGCCGCTGCTTTACTGGATGATTGCGATCTCCTACAAAGTATTCGGCGTATCCGATTGGTCGGCCCGTATTCCGGAAGCTCTGTCCGTGATCGCTCTTTGCCTGGCTACAGCGGCCTTCGGCATGTGGGCCTTCGGAAGGCAAGCCGGCCTCTACGCCGGCCTGTGTATCTCCACCTGCGTGGGCCTTTTTCTCTTCACCCGGATCCTGCTTCCAGACGCCATGCTCGCGTTTACCATTATCCTCGCGCTGTTCGCGCTGTTGCGGGCGTTAGATGAGGAGGAACCGCATCCGCGATTGTGGGCTGCGATGATGGCTGCGAGCCTCGCGTTGGGCTTGCTGCTGAAGAGCCTGATTGGCGTGGTCTTTCCCATCGGAGCCGCTCTCGTCTATCTGCTGATCACGCGCCAATTGTTCGCGGCGCGCACCTGGAAGCGCCTTCGGCCCGTCAGCGGGATACTGATCATCCTGCTCATTGCGGCGCCATGGCACATTCTGGCCACCATCAGGAATCCGCCCTATTTCAGCTTTACGATGAGGAGCATTCCGGGCGAATATCATGGCTTCTGGTGGTTCTTTTTCATCAACGAGCAATTGCTTCGTTTTTTGAACCTGCGTTATCCGCGCGATTACGATACTGTCCCGCCGGTTTATTTCTGGCTTTTCAATCTGCTTTGGCTGTTTCCCTGGAGCGCGTATCTTCCCGCCGCTTTCAAGCTGTCGTATCGCCCGCTGGATCGCGCAGGAAAGACCCGGCTGCTGTCATTGTGCCTGATCGGGTTTGTGATGGTGTTCTTCACCTTCTCGACAACGCAGGAATATTACTCGATGCCCATCTATCCGGCGATGGCCTTGATCATCGGCGCGGCTATGGCTGCAGACAGCAAGATTGTGCGCGTCGGGACGCGGTTCCTCACGGCCGTCTGCGCACTCGCTTCGATTGCGGCCATCTCGATCCTCATCGCCGACCGCCATGTTGCAACTCCTGGAGATATTTCTTACGCGTTGAGCCACCACCCCGCCGCTTACAAGCTCTCGTTAGGGCATATGGAGGACCTCACGCTTGAATCCTTCGCTTATCTCCGGCTGCCGCTGGCACTGGCTGCCGGGGCATTCGTTATCGGAATCGTGAGCACGCTTCGCGCCACGCGTGCGACCGCGTACTGGGGCATTGCGGTCATGATGGTTGTGTTCTTTCACGCAGCGAGACTGGCGATGGTCACGTTCGATCCTTACTTATCCTCGCGTCCTCTTGTCCAGGCTCTGGAGCGATCGCCGCAGGGCGCTCTTATCATCGATCATCATTACTACTGGTTCTCGTCGGTCTTCTTTTATACAGACCGGCCGGCGCTCCTTCTCAATGGCAGGTTCATGAACCTCGTTTATGGCTCTTATGCCCCAAGCTCCGCCGATCCATTCATGGACGACACTCAATTTCAACATCTTTGGCAAAGCCCGGGCCGATGTTATATCTTTGCTAAAGCTGAGCAGTTTGATCACTTGGCGTCCCTGGTGGGCAAGGATCAATTAACGACTGTGAGCGCCAGCGGCGGCAAGCTGCTGCTGACCAATCATCCTCTTTCGGATGTGAGAAAGTTTTAGCCGGATGCAGTGTTGCTTGCCTGAATCATTGCTTTTTCTGCCCCGGAGAAATCATTTGCACGCAGACTGAAAACTTAAATGGGCGATTCACCATGTGAGACCAGAGCGGGCAACAACGGCTCCGGAGAATGCGCGCAATCGATGCTATCCGTTTTGCGCCGGATGGCGTGGTATCTTTACCAGTTTTCACCCGCGTTGCAGGCGCGTCCTATGGCATAAAGCGGCTAGACATTAACTGGACATCAAATCGAATGTTGCTGGAAGTCAAATCCACACAATTATTTTAGCCCTGCCGCAACTTTAGACCCTAAATTCTCGTCTAGAGCTTGTATGAGAATTGCCATTCTGGGTGGCGATGGCTACTGCGGCTGGGCCACAGCGCTTCATCTTTCGAACCGCGGACACGAAATTGCAATTATCGACAATTTCCTGCGCCGGCAATGGGACTTTGAGCTTGGGGTGCAGACACTCACTCCCATTCGGCCGCTTCCCGAGCGGCTCGCAGTCTGGCAGCAGTTGACAGGCCGGGTCATCGAGCCATTTATCGGAGACGTAACCGATTACGATTTTCTGGCATCGATGATCAGCGAGTTCCGGCCTGAAGCAATTGTGCACTTTGCGGAACAGCGCTCCGCGCCCTATTCGATGATCGACCGGAAACACGCGGTCAGCACACAGGTCAACAACGTGGTCGGCACGCTGAACCTGCTCTTCGCCATTCGTGAACTGGCGCCGGACTGCCACATCGTAAAGCTGGGAACGATGGGCGAATACGGGACGCCGAACATCGACATTGAGGAAGGCTTCATCACCATCGAGCACAACGGCCGCAAGGATACCCTTCCCTTTCCCAAGCAGCCGGGATCGTTCTACCACCTCTCCAAGGTTCATGACAGCCACAACATCACCTTTGCCTGCAAGATCTGGGGGCTGCGCGCCACGGACCTGAACCAGGGAGTGGTCTACGGCACCCTCACCGATGAAGTGGACATGGACGAGGCCTTGATCAATCGCTTTGATTACGACGAGGTCTTCGGAACGGTTCTGAATCGTTTCTGCGCACAGGCTGCGATCGGACTCCCACTCTCAGTGTATGGAAAGGGCGGACAGACGCGGGGATTCCTCGATATTCGCGACACCGTTCGATGTATCGAACTCGTCTGCATAAATCCGGCAAGCCGCGGCGAGTTCCGTGTCTTCAATCAGTTCACGGAACAGTTCTCCGTGCTCGAATTAGCTAAGCTCGTCCAAATGATCTCCAGAGAGATGGGCGTGCATGTCGAGATTGATCATCTACCCGACCCGCGCGTCGAAGCGGAGACGCACTATTACAACGCCAAGCATTCGCGGTTAGCGGACCTGGGCCTTGAGCCACACCTGCTGTCAGATGCGCTGGTGAATTCGCTGATCAACGTCGCGCTCCGGTATCGGGACCGCATCGATCCGGCGATGTTTGCACCTCAGGTAAACTGGCGTGCTGGCCGTAACCGGCGGCGCACAACGAGTATGCTGGGGCGGGATCTCGCGCTCGCAAAAGAACCTCTGTCGTCCAGTATTTCTTGAAAGCGCCGCTGCACGAACTTCTTCTGAAATGTAAACTCCGTCGATTTGCGGAAGCTATATTTCGACGACGGAGTTTGACGCAATCATCCTGGCTGGAACGAGTTCTCCGTTCTGGATGAGGTAATCGTGTCCGCGCCAGCGGATTGACTTGCGCGTAAAGCTGACGAGCCATATAAGACTTGCCATGGCATCCCATAAAGGAATCCAAATCAGCTTCTTCCCAACACCGGGTTGCCCGAGGCCCATTGAGCCAACCAGAAGAGTCAAAAGCGATCGAATGAGGAGATAGCCGCCGAGATAAATGGCGATTACGGTGGCGGCCGGGTCGACGGCTACCGCCAGCAGGGCCCACGGCAATCCCAAGGTAAAGATCAGGCCGAAGTGCCCCCATGGCCGCATATGTCGCATCACAGTGATCCAACGCAAACGCTTGAAGAAGAGCTCACGCAAGGACTGATAGTCGGGAACTGTAGAGACGGCGTATGGCAGCAGGATGACTTCGTATCCTTGTTCTTCGATCAAGCGCCCGACCAGCAGATCGTCCGCGGGCTTGTTCTCAATCGATGCGTAACCGCCGAATTTCTGGAGATGCGCGCGCGTTGTGCAGATCGTCGGACCGAGCGCGAACTTCACGCCATCGAGCTGCTTTGCCACAAGAATGCCGGGATAGAAATCCGACAACATTCCGATATCTTGTAGCCTCTGCACCCAACTGGCGTCTTTTGTGGGCACATAAAAACAGGTCACTGCGCCCACGGCAGGGTTCGCGAGAGGCGCGACCAGCCGGCGTAGGTACTGCGGTTCAACGCGCACATCGCTGTCGTTGATCACCAGGTGCTCATAGGCCGCCTCTTCCACCAGCCGCGCCAGCTTGGCTACTTTGTCGTTTGTGGCTTCGCGCCCCGAACCGATGACGATACGAATTTTCGTTTCAGGGAAATCGCGTTTTATCTGCTCAAGCACCGGGAGAGCAGGATCGCTGAAGTCGCCAACACAAAAAAGTATCTCGAAGACTGGATAATCCTGCCTGGCGAAGCTCGCGAAGTTTTCATAGGCTTCCGGATCCAGACCGCGCACCGGCTTTAAGATGCTGACCGGAGGAAGGAAATCGTTCGCAACCAGCTTAGCCGTTAAGAAATATCGTAAACAGCTAAAAAGCGCGATGCTGTAATAGACGAAGGGAATCGCTGCGATGATGAGCAATGCTACTTTTATTGGGGGAATAATCAGCAGGGCGAACGCTCCCTTGGCCTTGGGGAAACCTGTACTGCTACCAGCGTATACTACCGCAACAAATCATTGTCAAATGCAGTGCGGGATAGTTGACAGCCCGGAATTCTGAGCCCACAAACATTGCCGGCGTGCATGGTCTCACCGGAAATCAGGTCGATGACTCTACTTTAATACAATAAAGATGTGTCTATGGAGCGCATCGCCCAAGAGCCTGAATCCGCGGAAGTAGAAAAGCGAGCCGGATTGAAGACGTTCCTGATGATCCTGGTGATGATTATCACCGGTCCGCTCGGCAATGTTCTGCTAGGCAAGGGAATGAAGCATATCGGCATGATTCCGCTGTGGCCGGTTTCAGCGTTGCTGCATGAGGGAGCCAGGATCTTTTCTTCAGCTTCGATTTGGTTAGGAATCGCTTCTCTCGTCACCTTCTTTGTCTCGTACATGCTCGTGCTTTCCTGGGCGGACTATAGCTTTGTACAACCTGCATCTTCGCTGGCCTACGGGGTGGTAGCGCTGCTTGGCTACACGGTGCTTGGCGAAAAGATCTCTCCGCTGCGATGGATGGGCATCGCGGTCATCTGCCTAGGCGTGTTCGTGGTCACCCGCACCGGCATGCACACCACACCACGTGAAACGGAGAAGCAAAGCTAATTTGCGCGACTTCATTCTTTTCGCCACAATTGTAGCCTCCGGAACAGGCGGCGAGCTGTGTGTATCGCGAGCCATGAAAAACGTGGGGGAAGCGGTCAGCTTTCATCCTGCGGAGATCATGCGGGTGATTCTGCGGGCTCTGCGCCAGCCGTGGATGTGGGTTGGCGTAAGCATGATGGCGCTCGCTTTTTTTGCGCTTCTCGGCGCGCTTTCCGTGTACAACGTCAGTTTTGTGGTTCCGGTCACTGCGCTGAGCTATGTAGCGGGCGCTTTGGGAGGGCTGATCTTCCTGCATGAACGGGTCAACTTCTGGCGGTGGATTGGAGTGCTGCTGGTAGCGATCGGTGTCACCCTGGTCTTTTTGGGCAAGGGCTAACCCCGCAGGTGGCGATAAAGAGAATCGAGTGAAAAGACAACTCAATGTGGTCATGCTGGCAGCGATCCTGGCCATCGTCTTGACTGCGCAGGCTCACCCCGCGCCGGAATCGCTCGCTCAAGCGAACACCGCTTTGCAGATGGGCGAGGCCGATGCGGCTTTGCGGCTGCTCGATTCTCTTCCACCCTCCGCAGAGGCTCACAATCTGCGCTGCCGCGTGTTGTTTTCGCTGGAAGATTGGGACGCCGCTGCAAGCGAATGCGCGCAGGCCGTCACAATGGATCCGCAGAATTCCGACTACCACATGTGGCTGGGCCGCGCGCTGGGCGAACGAGCCAGCCGCGTCTCGTTCCTGAGCGCGTTTTCGCTGGCCAGCCGCGTGCGCGAAGAATTGGAGCAAGCAGTCCGGCTGAATCCGCAGAATGCGCCGGCGCTGGCGGATCTGGGCGAGTTTTATTACGATGCACCTGGAATCGCGGGCGGAGGTTCTGACAAGGCTGAAGAAATCGCTGCGCAACTGGAGAAAGTCGATCCGGCGCGCGCCGATGAATTGCGCGGGCGCATTGCGGAGAAACACCATGACTACGTCACGGCTGAGCACGAGCTGAAACAGGCCATCGCAGCCAGCGAGCATCCCGCTTTTCAATGGATGATCCTGGGCAGCTTTTATACCCGGCATAATCGCTGGGACGATATGGATGCCGCCGTGCAAAGCGGTTTGAAAGCGGCGCAGAGCGATCGCTCCGCCAATGTTGCGCTGTTCAACGCAGCTTCCATGCTGAACCGGTGCAACAGAAATTTAGAACTGGCTGCACGATTGTTTCAAGAGTATTTATCCGGCTCTCCCAAGACGGAAGAAGCTCCGGCGTTTGCAGCGCATGCCCGGCTTGCGCGCATTGACGCTCAATTGGGAAACATTCCCGCTGCGCGGCGAGAGCGGACGGCAGCGTTGGAACTCGCCCACGATTATCAGCCCGCGTTAGCCTTGAAATTCTGATCGCGAAGAGTGAATGAAATAGGTACGCGCCTCGCATAGAAGCCGGTTCTATTGATTTCGCTGGTTCTTTCCTGTTCGTTCGCGCTGCTGCAATGAGCTATTCACCATTCATTTACCGTGGCTTCGGTATTGTTGGAATAGCTCAATTCGGGATGCTCGACCAGCAGCAGGACACGGGAGACCGATGCGAACCTCTGAATGGATCCAGGCAGGCTTCGCGACCATTCTTGCTGTCGCGGCTTGGATCTTTCCTCTAACCACTCGCCGCCGATCGATGATTACATTGCTTGGTGGATGCGTCCTTGTGGCCGTCGTCTTGGCGCGCCTTTCGGAATACATCCTTGCGCCGGTGCAAGCTTCGATTCTCCGTGACTGGCTGCCTGTGCCCCTGACGCTCGTCCCGTATTGGCAGACGGGCCAATTTTTTACGGGTCCGGACAAGAGGATTCAAGCCTGGCTCGTCGAAACGGATCGCTGGCTACTGCATTTCGTATCCCGGACCGGTTGGCGATTCGGCGGCTTTGCGCGACTTTCGATGGAATTGGCCTATATGCTGTGTTACCCTCTGGAGCCACTCGGGTTGGCGATGCTCTACATAGCCGGATTACGCCAGTATGCAAGCACCTATTGGTTCCTGGTTCTTGTGCCAACCTATCTTTGCTATGCGATCACGCCCTTTGTACCGGCGCTACCGCCACGCTATCTCAGATCAGAACGCACAGGCTCTTCCTCGATGAAGAGCCGCGTTTTCAATCTGTGGATTCTGCGCCACGGAAGCATACAGGCAATCTCCTTTCCCAGCGCACATGTCGCCTCCGCGCTGGGAGCATCGCTTGTGCTCGCGTATTATCTACCCGTCGCGGGAATCATTTTTCTAGTCCTCACATTTTGGATCGCTGTCGCTGCCGTGGCGGGGGGATACCACTATGCAATCGACGTGCTGCTGGGAGCAGTTCTGACACTGTGCATCTGTGCAGCATGGTATGCTCATTTGATTCCTAGCACCCTCATCACCGCGGCAGCCATAGCTTTGGCCAGAGCGCTCTGAGGTCTGCCATCTTCCGCTGGAAGGAACAAAGAAGAGAGAGCTTTTACACCGAAGGGAATTTTGGTGGACTCGTCCGGGGACGCCGGCGGGAAGAATCCGGCCAGCGCTCCGCGTGGATTCTCCCGAACCAAGTCGATCATTGCAACGCGATGTACGCAGGAAACCGTGCAATAGGGAGCGCACGGCTTCCTGGTCGAATATTCTCGCTCCAGGTCTTCCGCGGTGTACTTCTCCAGCGGAATTGCCGGGTATCCGCGCTGCTGGGAACAGTAGTGGACAAGCCCATCTTCGCAGATATACAGATAGCGGCTCCCGGCGCGGCATTGCCATTCATTGGGTTGCCCTGCCGCCAGGTTTTTTTGGAAGAGGTTATCGTACGCGAATGCCCAAAAACCTGGCTTTCGTTCTGTTTGGATCTGCTCGTAAACGGCCCTGTCCGCGCTCTGCAAGGGCTGCAATTGCCCTTTGTGATCGTGGATTGTGCCGGTTGTTGTTTCAAAGCCCAATTCCAGAGCGCGCCGCGTGATGACAAGCGCATCTTCGGGGTGCTGGACGCCGGCCCCGACAACGGAATTAATGCTGACATCGAATTCGGCAAACTCCGCGAGCCATTCGAGCTTTTTGTCCAGAACCTTCAGGCTTTTCTTCGAGACATGGTCGGGCTGCACGTTATCCATACTGATTTGCAGGTGCTCTAAGCCGGCACGGTTCAACTGTCGAATGCGCTCCGCGCTCAAAAGATATCCATTGGTAATAAGAGTAGCGATGCGGCCATGGCTGCGAACATGCCGGATCAACGCATCGAGATCAGGATGCAGCAGCGGCTCCCCGCCGCTGAAGGTGATGATCTCTGTCCCCAGTGCTGCCAGAAGGTCGATGCGCCGAACCATTTCGGCCATGGGCACTGGATTGGAAACCTTGTCATATTCATTGCAATACGCGCAGGCAAGATTGCAACGCCGGATCGGAATGATGTGAGCAAGAATAGGATGCCGGCTTGACTTCAGTGCACGGGCGATCATCTGCGCCTGGCGAAAGCGTCGTGGCAACGATCGCATTTTCCTGAACGCCTGGGCAAGTTTCATTCAGACCTCTGGCAACTGACAAGAGAAGCCAGGAAGCATCGCGATCAGTTTACGCGGATCCTTTAACGCACAGATGAAATTGCACGTATGGCATCCGGCAACAAGCCGGATTTCGTGAGCTCGGCAATTCACGGCTGTCCGTATGAAGCACGTTCCAGTAATGTTACCCCATCAATCTCAATCTGGTTGTAACCGGGCCTTGATGCTCCATTCTTGCCATTCCTGTCATGATGGAGCATGTCTCCGCATTCTCGGCCCAACAGGCTTGCGCAGGCCTTTTCCTGCTGGAATTGGAAGTGTGCCCTCCTCAGCGCGACTGCCCGTTCACTGGTGTATCTGGCGGCGATGGCGCGCAATGGCCTTCGCGGCAGCCTCGCTATGATTGCGGTTGAAATTGTGTATGTCACGCTCACGGCGGGCGTCTATGCGGGGATGCAGCAAAAAGCGCTTGGCCTGCGCTCGCGACAGCTAAGCAACTTCATCGTGGTCTTCGTCGTACCGGGCCTGGCGCAGGGGTTAGATTGGATCGCCCATCGCTTCACCGGAACGACCGCTACTGGCAGAACTATTCTCGCTGTCAGTCTCTTCGCTGTTGTTTCCGCTCTCTTCCACTTGCACGTGATGCGCAGTGGAGTTCTCCTCACCGGCCATGGCCGTTCGCTGTCGGATGATTTCCGCCGCATGCCCGGGCTCATCGCCGGATTCCTTCGCAAACTGGTTAGCTTATTCGCCGGCCTGATATCGCGCTCCGCGCGCACGATCGAATCGGAAGCCGCACTCTAGGCTGTATCGACATATAGACCAACTCTAAGTTGCTGAAAAGTAAATCAAGCACTGTCATGTTGAGCGAAGTCCGCCGCGGCGGAGAGTCGAAACATCTGTGGTTCGCTTCGTGCCGCACGCATTCAATGGAAAACTTGCTCATTTTGCCCATAGGTTATCAGGCTATATGTCGATACGCCCTAGGTCTCTGACCGTTTGATTAAGTACTACCTCTGGGAGAGTACGATGCTAAAGGTACAAATTCATGCGGTCGCGGACCTAGATTAGCCGGTTGAAACATCATGATAAAGCCGGTATTGCTCATCTTCAATCGACATGAATGGCTTGAGCGTCAATGCTCTATCGCCTTTTTCCGCCTTCCACGTGCTCGAACCGGAAGCGATTTGCGTTGCGGCTAAAAGAGCTGAGCGAGAAATCGATGCGGCCGGGCGTCCCAGTGCAAAGAGCGCAAGCGGCCCGTACACCGGAGCTACAAGATCAGGATGCTGCGGATCAACCGCTTCGAGCGAGGTGCTCATATCGAATTCGATTTCGATACGATCGCCGTCGTTCCAGGTTCGGGTCACGGCATGAAAGGCTCCCGGTGTCAGAGCTGCATCTATCCTGCGTCCATTGACGGCAATCGTCGTCTTTGGTCCTGCCCATGCGGGCACGCGCAAGGAAACGGTAAAAGATTCTTCTCGTCCGGTCTTTATCTCTATCTGCGTAACTGGTTGAAGCGGATAATCCGTGCGCTGCATGAGAGTAAGTCGAGTGCTGCCGCGGCTCCAAGTCACGCGCGACGGAACGTATAAGTTGACGTAGATTCCATCGGCATTGCGGAAGTAGGAACTGATTCCATAATCCGCAGTGATCTGCGGAAATGTGCCCGAGCAGCACGGCCATTTGTCCTTGTAATATCCCTTGCACGCAAAGAGATGATTGTAATCCGAGTAGTAAAAGCTGGAGCCATCTTCTTTGAGAGGTCTTGCGCCAAGAATGGTGTTGTACAACACGCGCTCCATGCTGTCCCCATATCGGCTGTCGCGAGTCACTCGCAATAGATAGCGCGCAATTTTGAAGTGTCCGTAAGCGCCGCAAGGGGTTTCGAAGCTGGAATGAGTCTTTTCTAAACTGGCGCCCATCTCACCGCTGCCAGCCCTGCGGAACAGTTCATCAGGCCCCCAGCCTCCGGTAGCGAAGCTTTGCGTATCGCGCAGGAAGGCAAATCCGTTTTGCGCAGCGCGAAGATGCATTTCGCTTCCCAGGGTGAGATAGGCCTGCATGGCGCTGCTCAGCGCGTTGACGTGACTATAGGCATGCTCGCCGGGAAGGACGTTCTTACCTTCCGACAAAGGGTTGAAGTATGTATCGTCTTCGAGAAAACGGATGGCCAGGTCGCGGTAACGTTCGCCTGCTCCGCGATGATAGGCCAGGAAAAGATTTTCAGGCAGCGTATAGGTTTCGTCCCAACAAAATCCTTCATCTTTCTGCGGCAGCGCATACTGCTCCGCGCGGGACAGAGCCTTCGGCGGCAGATGAGGTAATACCGCATCGACGGCCGCGTGCAGCACGTCAAGCGCCTTCGGATCTCCGCTGAACTGATGCGCATCGATGAGTCCACACGCCGTTTTATCGAAGGTATATGCGGGAAGGTGATAGCCATCATAAAACTTTGTAGTAATTGTTGGCGCGAATGCGTAGACCAGGCGCTGGATCTTTGCGTGCGTGGGCTCGGACCCGGTAATGGCATAGGCGCGGGCCAGGCCTGACAGATATTGCCCGAAGCTATGACCGGGAATAAAGCCGTGAAAGGTGCCGTGCGGGTCAAACTCGGCTGCGTTGTCGTACCATCCCCCCATATTGTCGCCGGGAGCGGGCTGGCCGGCGCGCTCCCGGAAGGGCTTCAACAGCATATCTTCACCGAGCGCCAGGAAGAATGCATGGTTCTGCATGAACTGCTGGCGCATGGGGCCATCGAGCAACTCGATATCTCCGTAGTCAAACTGCTCCAGAGGAACAGAGTCCGTGACGGCTTTGGAAGCAACGGACGCTGCACCCGGAAATCGCGCCGAGGCAGCAACAGCGGTGGCCGCACCCATCTTCAGAAACGCCCTGCGAGAGCGTTGCATCATCCATGACTCCGGTTATTGCGGAAAAAATTTCATGTGCAGGCATTATGCCCGTTGGAATCCGTGCGCACTCCACAGAATCCTGGTGAATGAAGATCAATCTATTGCATCCGCTGTTAAGGACCAATGGTGCAGATGTACCATAATTCGCGAGTCAGCGCGGCTGCTCCAACCAGCCGCTTGCACACAGCGTGCAGGTACGTGAGACATGTACCGCGGAAAGAGGTTCTTACTGGTATGCGGTGGGCCATGTTTTCCGTGACCTTTGGTAAGAAGAAGCCCTGGCCACATCGCCGGCTTTCAGCGTTCCTTTTGCTGCTCGCCATGCTGGCCGGAACCGGCTGCAGGCGAGCGCTTCCGGTGATCGCGGTCATTCCGCGCACGTGCGGCACTGCGCTATGGGAGCCGGAACACGCGGGCGCGGCCGCCGTTGCACGCGAACGCAGATTGAATATTTATTGGAATGCCCCCATGCGCGACGATGATATCCAGTCGCAGATTGCGTTGATCGACCAATCGCTGAAGCGGGGCTATGCGGGAATCATTGTTTCTCCCATTGAGACGCTTCCCATGCGCACACCGATCCGGAGGGTGTTGGCGCGTGGTGTTCCGACGGTTGTGGTTGGCACCGAACTCGGCATTGCTCCCGAGCCGCATCTGGCCTATGTGCTGAGCGACGAGCGCGCCGCAGGAGAGATGGCGGCGCGCCGCATCGGCGCCATCCTGCGCGGCAATGGAACCATTGCCATTCTCGGCATCAATCCGCAGCTCATGAGCAATGTTGTGCGTGAGCGCAGTCTGGAAACAACCTTGGCCCGCGAGTTTCCCGGCGTTCGCGTGGCCGCGCGGCAGTTCGGTCTATCCAGCGTGCCGCAGGAGCAGCAGGCTGCTGAAGAGTTGCTGGCCAAAGGCGTCAAGATTGACGCGATCGTCGCGCTTTCGCTGGCTTCGACGCGCGGCGCCTATTATGCCCTGGTCGAGTTCGGCAAGGATGGAATCATCAAGCTCGTCGGCTTTGATCAGGATCTGATACCGCCGATTCGCACCGGCGGTATCGATTCTGTGGTAGCCCAAGATACCTTTGAGATGGGCCGTTTAGCCATGGACCAGATCGATCGCGAGCTGCATGGAAAAGGCGGCGCGACGGAACTGCTGGTGCCGCCGGTTCTGATGACGCGCGAGAATGTCGATTCCGCGCAGATTCGTCAGATCCTCAATCTCGCGTGGTGGCCGCCGCAATGAAGAAGATCGCATCCGGACGCAATCTCTCCATCGCCTGCATCGCCATTGCGGCGATGGCCTTGCTGGCTGTTGCGGGCTGGTCAGTATTCCACTCCGTTGCGCGCCGGGGCCCCTTTGAACCACAGCAGGTCTCGCTCGAGAAACAGGATGACTGGCAGGCCTTTGGAGGTACCTGGCAGTCTGCCGGCGGCGTGATGCAGAACAATTCCGACGAGCGCGGCGCAAAGCTGATGAGCGGTCCGACGTATTGGACAAACTATTCCATCGAAGCGGATGTGCTTCTCCTAGGCCAATATGGCGATGCCGGCGTGATCCTTCGCTCTACCGACGAGGAAGAGGGAGTGGATGCCTACCACGGCTATATGGCGGGCCTGCGCGATCTTGACAATACGCTCATTCTGGGCCGCGCCGACTACGGCTGGCGGGAGTACGCAGCCAAACCGGTGGCGCCGCGGGTGTATGCGCAGCAGTGGTACCACGTCAAGTTCCTGGCCTATGGATGCGACTTCGCCGTGAGCGCTACCGCGACGAGCGGCCAAACCACGATCGTGGCAGTTGAAGATCCGGATTGCCTGCCCGCAGGCCGCTTCGGGTTGAAATCCTATAACACCGGCGCCGAGTGGAAGAACATAGAGATTCGCCCCGCGACTCGGCAGGACCTGGTTGCCATGACGGGTGGGGTCCGCCCGCCGATCGCGGCCCCGGTGCAATTGCCCACTGGCGCCGAGCCTGGATCCTACGACAAATACTTTGAGCCTCTTCACAGAGATCTCCTCGCGCATCGCGCGGATGTCAACGCGCAGCCGATCAGCGCTCTTCGGTTGCTCTCGCCCGATATTCCCGCCTCCGTCACGGTTCACGGCGTGGTAACGCTCACCTCGCCGGTGCTATTTGTTCAGGATTCGACCGGCGGCCTGGCCATTCCTGAAAGTCATACGCACGCGCCGCTCCAGATTGGCGACGAGATCGAAGCCAAAGGCAATGCTGAACTGCACGATTTCAGTTCGCAGTTGCGCGACGCCGATGTGCGCCTGCTCTGGTCGCACACGCCCGTTCCGCCGGTTGCCGTGACGGCTGCGCAGGCGGCCACGGGAGCTTTTGATGCCGAGTATGTCGAGATCGAGGGTCGGCTGGCGCAAAAGAGCGAAGGGCCGAAGCACACCCTGGTGCTCACGCTCGACGATGGGAGCCAGTCGTTCTTGGCGATCGTCAGCGAAACAGGGCAGGCCATGCGCTTACATCACCTGAAGGAAAGGAGCCGGCTGCGCTTGCGCGGAATCTGTGTCGTCGATCCCGCTTACACCCATGATTTAACATCGTTCGCGCTGCTGTTACCCTCGTTCAACGATGTCGAAGTTGTAGAAGGACCGCCGTGGTGGAATGCCGGACACATCGCCGCGCTCATTATCGGTGTGCTGCTGCTCGCGCTGGCTGGGTTGAGCTGTTACACGCTCATCGAACGCTGGCGCATGCAAGCCGTTCTGGAGGAGCGCGGGCGGCTGGCGCACGAGATGCACGACACACTGGCGCAGAGTTTTGCCGGACTTGGTTTTCAGCTGGAAGCAATTCGCGATGAGGCCAGCGAGGGACAGAATATTGTGCCTCAGTTAGATGTGGCGCTCGACATGGTGCGCAATAGCCATGAAGAAGCACGCCGCAGTATCGCCATGCTGCGTCCAGAGCATCTCGAATCAATGGGTTTGCTGCGGGCCGTTGAATACTGCACGCGGCGCATGGTGAACGGCGCTTCTTCGATAGCCGTGCGGATATTCAGCGAGGGCGGTGAACGAGCCATTCCTTTGCGCATTTCTGATACGTTGATGCGAATCGGGCAGGAGGCGGTTGCCAATGCGGTCCGTCATGCCCACCCCGCACACATCAACATATCGCTCGGCTACCAGCAGGGCTCCGTGGTGATGATCGTGGAGGACGACGGCTGCGGCTTCTCCGCCTCCGGCGATCTGGCGGGCTTCGGCATCTCCGGAATGCACAAGCGCGCCGATAGTATCGGAGCCGCATTCGCGATTCGCAGCGCTCCCGGGGCAGGAACCACAGTGCGTGTGCAGGCGCCTACACCACCTTCCTTTCTGCTTACCATCCGGCGGCGGATACCACTACTCTGGAGGAAGCAATCCGATGGAAATGCTGGCAGGTAAGAAACCCATTCGCGTGCTGGTGGTCGATGACCACCCGGTTGTGCGCGCCGGTTTGACGAGCTTGTTGCGCAAACAAAGTGGACTCAGGGTCATCGGCGCCGCGCACAATGGAGAAGCAGCTCTCGAGTTGCTCCACCGCAGCGCGGCCGATGTTGTGCTGCTCGACCTGCGCATGCCCAAAATCAGCGGCATCGACTTTCTGGGCAAGCTCCGCGAGACCGAGAATCCGCCCGCTGCCATTATCTTGTCAAGCTACGAATATGAAGAGGAGATCTACCGCGCGGTGAAGGCTGGAGCCCGTGGTTATCTCTCGAAAAATGCCTCACGCGCCGAAATTGTGGCGGCGATCAACAGCGTGTGCGCCGGCGGCAAGTACTTTTCTGCCGAGATCGCGGCGCGTATCTCCGAGCGCGAGTCTCGTTCCAGCCTGAGTGTCCGCGAGGTGGAGATTCTGGAGATGGTCTCGAAGGGGCTTACCAACAAAGAGATTGCGCGCGTACTTCAGATCAGCCAATACACGGTCCGGAACCACATCAATCACATCAGCGCAAAGCTGGAGGTCGGCGACCGAACCGAAGCCGCCATGGTCGCAATGCAGCAAGGCATTCTCAACCCGCATTGATGCCTATTCCGGTTCTGCTCGAGCCCCTTACGGGCGCTGTAGTACACCTGACCCATTGCGCATCGATTCACAGGCGCTCTAAGGTGGCGATGCTCCAAATTTCCCGGCTGCCAAACCAGCAAATCGAGCCAGCACTTTGCCGGATCAAGACGGACGCGGCTGATTCGTTGGCTTTTGAGTAAACGTCTTCTCGGGTGCAAGGCGCTCATGAAATTTCCATAAATCCCTCGCGACCGAGTTCAAGCGATGGGAGCAAAGAACACTGAATTCCGGAGGCAAGTCATGATGGCTGAATGGGACAACGCGCACTGGATCATCCAGAGCGGCAGGCCGCTTCTGTTCTCTCGCCTTAAGGCATTCCTTGCACTGGGTGTGCTGTTCGTCTTTCTCATGTGCAGCGCGACCGTGTACGCGCAGTACAACGGCAATATCCAGGGTGTGATTCTCGACCCCTCAGGAGCCGCCGTTGCCAATGCGACCGTCGTGCTGAGCAACCTGGATACGGGAATCAACATGCAAACCCGATCGAGCGACTCGGGCAATTACCGCTTCAGCAGTTTGGAACCGGGTAACTACGTGGTAAGCGTAAGCGCATCAGGTTTTGACCATGCGGAGGTGAGAACAACCCTGGAAACTTCGCAAACCCTGGCCGTAAACGTCAACCTGAAGGTGCCGGTTTCGAATGAATCGGTGACCGTAACTTCCACCGGACCGATTCTCGATGTTGACGAGGATCGCCTGGAAACAACGATTCCATCGCAAGAGGTCGTCGATCTTCCAGAATTGAATCGCAACACCTGGGATACGCTCACCGTCGCTCCCGGCATCACCGGCACCGGAACGCGCGGCGCCGGCGAGTCGCCCGGCGGCGGCGCGGACAACTTTGGCACGCAGACTGTGGCAATCAGCGCCAACGGCCGCAGCTATACCGGAAATCTTGTCGTAGTCGACGGCTTGAATGTCACCAGCCCCGTGCAGAACGGCAACATTGTGCTGTCTCCCATTCAAGATTCCGTACAGGAGCTTTCGATTCAGGCCGACTCCTGGGACGCTGAGAATGCGCTGGGCAGTTCGATTCTGGTGCAAGTGACGACCAAATCAGGCACCAACAAATTTCACGGCACCGGCGCCTACTTCTATACAGACCAAAGCCTGATCGCGAACCAGGAATTCTCGAACGGGTACACTCCGTTTGGACGCAAAGATCTCTCGGCGACGTTTGGCGGACCGGTCATCAAAGACAGGACGTTCTTTTTCGCTGACTTCGAAAAGTTATGGTCGACAGTGGCTGAGGCAAACTCAGGGACACAGACATGGGAAGATCCTGCTTTCGTGAGCTGGGCCAAGACCAATTTCCCGAGCACGGTTGGGACCGAAGTTCTGACTCTCTATCCGGTGACTTACGGAAAGGTCATTGGAACCTACGAAACGGCCCAGCAGTATTTCGGATCGAGCTGCGGCACCGCCGCAACCGATAACATTCCCTGCAGCACGCCCATGCTCGATTCGGGAACTTTTGAGTCGAGCCCTTATTACAATGCGCTGCAATACAACTTCAGGCTGGATCAGTACTTTACGCCCAGCGATCGTTTCTATCTTGCGTATTACAACGACTCTTTTGCCCAGGAGCAGCCGGCTATTCGGCCGGGACTCTCCGTGATTAACTTCCAGGCCAATCGTTACGGTCAGGCCGATTACACACATACCTTCAGTCCGAAGGTTCTTGCGGAAGGCTCTTTCGCCTTCGCGAGCGTTGGCGGCGCCAACGGCCAGGACGGCGATCTGAAGGTCCCGGATATCAACGTTACCGGACAATCGGAAGGAATTACGAGCGGTGGATGGGGCCCAGGCGAATACCGCGGGCCTGAGTATAACTGGCGAGCCGTCATTACGGCGGTTGCGGGTAAACATACGCTGAAGTTCGGCGTGAATGGAGTGCATGCCATCGAGCACGGAGACTTTACTCCCGTCAGCGTGCGGCCCACATTCCAATTTAACGATCTGCTCGCCCTGGTCACCGATCAGCCCTTTAATGAAACCGGCGTCTCGCTGAACCCGAGCAACGGTCAAGCCGGGAAGGTGGTCTTCGGAGGCCAGGAAAATCCATTCGGGATCTTTGCCCAGGATGACTGGAAAGCGAAATCGAACCTGTCATTTACGCTTGCTCTGCGCTGGGACTACTTTTCCAATCACACCGCCTGGGGCAACAGCGGATTCCAATTCAGCAATCTGCTGCTGGGCTCGGGCAGCACTTTCGCGCAGCAGATCGCTTCAGCCACCGTGTCTCCGGTGAGCTCTGTCTTCGCAAATCCGATCAGCAATCTCTGGAGCCCCCGCATCGGCTTCTCCTGGGATCCCACGCATCACGGCATGTGGACTGTGCGCGGAGGCATCGGCGTCTTCCACGATTGGGTAGCGCTTGGCCAAAGCGTGGATGAGATGCGCCTCAATCCTCCGTCCCTGATTACTCCCACGTTCAGTGTGCTCACGCCCAGCCTGCCTCCGCCGCTCTTCGCGCTGGCGCCTTCGGGTACCTATCCGTTCAATTTCCCGCTGCCCACGCTGACTGCTGCTCAACTGGCCTCTCTCGGCGGCGGCATTGCCAGCGTGGTCGCGATGGATCGAAACTTTAAAGCCCCTCTCGCGCTCAATTACGTGGCGGGAGTAGAACACGAACTGCCGCACCAGTATGTCGTAGGCGCAAGCTACGCAGGATCTGAAGGCTACAACCAGCTCACGGGAACGGATCAGAACCGCTTCGCCGGATCGTTAATCAAGAATAATGGAACCCTGGTTCGTCTCAATCCCAATTACGGTTCGATTAACTATGTCGATAACGCCAACCAAAGCACATACAATGCATTGATTCTTACGTTCCGTGGAACGCCCGCGGCGCACGCTCACTTTCAGGGATCGTACACGTTCTCAAAGGTCCAGAACTATCCTGAAGCCGGCACACGCTTCGACCAAGACACCGGCCTGGGGATACCGGATCCAACGCAGTACTTCAGCTATCGCGGCGATGCAAACTGGGATGTGCGGCAGCGCTTTTCCTTCTCCGGGTCCTATACTCTGCCCGGCATGCACGCCGGGGTCGGCAAGATTGTGACGGGAGGGTGGGAATTTACCACGATCACAGTGCTGCAAACCGGCGCGCCTTACTGGGTCTATACATCCAATCCCTTCAACGCGGCAAGTTACGGCAGCGCCAACTACAACCAGAATTACGGCGACTACAACGCAGACGGAAGCAATTGGGCCGTACCCGATATCCCGAACAATAACGGCCAGTACACGGGTTCGCATAGCCGGTCTACGTACATCAACGGCGTCTTCGGTAACCCGGCAACCGGAGCAGCGCAAGACACCTTCCCAGTTCCTTCTGCCGGAACCGATGGGAACGAGCCGCGTAACATATATCGCAACCCGGGCATGATACAGTGGGATGCCAGCATGATGAAAAATAATCCGATTGAGTGGCTGGGGGCGAGTGGAAACCTGCAGCTCAGGTTCGACTTCCTGAATCTGCCGAACCACGTCAATCTGAGCACTGTGGATCCCAACATGGCCGACAGCACCTTTGGCAAGGTCACCTCCGCGCTGCAATCCCGCCAGTTGCAACTCGGTGTCCGCCTGGCTTTTTAAACTTTCTTGCCAGCCCGGAGAGGGACAATCGTCCCTCTCTTTTTGTTATGAACAACTTTCTTCAGCGGGGCATGGCTTCGCCGCCGGCACCACGAGCAAGCGTCCAGGACGCACACGCTCCGCCAGCACATGAATTCTCTCCCCGCCCCCGGCTATAGCCGATGCCGCATCGGAATAATTTTGCACTGCGCTCTTGACGATCCATGGTCGAGCGTCTACCATCAATTTCCATTGAGGGTCGAATGTCTTCCATGAAGCAGAGACAGCAACGAGCCAACTTGCTCCAGGGCACCTTGGACATGCTCATCCTGCGGACACTTCTCTACGGTCCCGCTCATGGGCACCAGATCGGCAAGCACATTCAGCGGACCACGAACGATTTTCTGCAGATGCAGCACGGTTCGCTGTACCCTGCACTGCATCGCTTGGAGCGGCGAGGATGGGTCGCCTCCAAATGGGAGACAGCTCCGGACCGCAACCGGGAATTCAAGTATTACCGGTTGACCGAGAAGGGCAAAAAGCAGCTCGTCGTCGAAGAATCGCAATGGAAGCAGATGGCCGAAGCGGTAGCACGTGTGCTGTGGCCGACTGCCGAGGAGAGCTGAGATGCGTTGGTGGCAGATCAGAAGGCGAGATGCGGACCTGGAGCGCGAGCTGCGGTCTGATCTGGAATTGGAAGAGGAAGAGCAGCGTGAAAACGGTCTTTCGCCGGAAGATGCGCGCTATGCCGCCCTACGCGCGTTTGGAAACACGGCGCTGATCCGAGAGCAGACGCATGCTGTCTGGTCCTGGCGTTGGCTCGAGTCCCTCGCGCGCGATCTGCACTACTCGCTGCGCAGACTGCGTAACGCGCCGGGATTCACGTGCGTCGTGGTGCTCACACTCGCGCTTGGCATTGGCGCTAACACGGCTATCTTCACGTTGGTTCAAAGCATTTTGTTGCGTTCACTGCCTGTTGCGGACCCTGCGCGTCTCTATCGCATCGGCGATCGTACCCACTGCTGCTATTTCAGTAGTTTCGAAAGCGATGATGGAGACTTCGATCTCTTTTCCTACGATCTTTTTCGTCGATTTCAGCAGGCGGCGCCTGAGTTTGAGCAACTGGCGGCGGTGCAGGCTGGCGGCGGAGGCTTCAGTGTCCGGTGGGGAGCCACACCTGCCCAGGAGTTGCGCGCCGAATATGTCTCGGGAAACTATTTCACAACTCTCGGCTTGGGCGCCTATGCCGGTCGGCCGCTTTCGCCGGATGACGACCGGATTGGCGCCGCGCCAGTCGTCGTAGTGAGCTATCAGGCTTGGCAGAAAGAGTTCGGCGGAAATCCCGGAATCGTGGGCTCTACTTTGTATATCGAACAACACGCATTTATGGTTGCAGGCATAGCACCCCCGGGATTCTACGGCGATCGAATAACACCATTTCCGCCCGACATCTGGCTGCCGCTGGCCTGCGAACCAGTTTTGGAAGGAGCCAATTCTTCCCTGTTGCAGCCAGACACCGCCTGGCTCTATGCGATCGGCCGGTTACGATCGAACGTGAACCTTGGCTCGCTGCAGACCAAGCTCTCCGGAGTGCTGCAGCGATGGATGGCCACACGCCCCGCGCTCACCGATCGTGGCGGCGCGGCGGAGATTCCCAGACAGCACGTGGTCCTCTCCGCCGCCGGCGGAGGCATCCAAAAAGTTCAGCAGCAGACCGGAACAGGGCTGCGGCTGCTTATGCTTCTCTCCAGCGTTGTGCTGCTCATCGCGTGCGCGAACATTGCCAACCTGTTACTGGTGCGGAGCATGGCCCAGCGAACGGAGATTGCGGTCCGCATGGGACTGGGCGCAACGCGCGGCCGGATTATCCAGCAGATTCTTACGGAAAGCTTGATCCTGAGTACGCTCGGGGGAGCAAGCGGTTTGGCAATCGCATTCCTGAGCTCCCATGCCATTCTCGCTCTTGCATTTCCCTTTTCACAAAACATGCCTATCTCTGCCGGTCTATCGTGGCCAGCGCTGATCTTTGCGTTTCTGGTCTCGCTTTTGACGGGAGTGTTGTTTGCGGCGGCGCCGGCATGGATCTCTTCCGGCACGCAACCCGCGGAGGCTTCCCGCGGAAGCAACAGCTTGTCGCGTGATCGCGCCTCTATTCCGCAGCGCCTGTTGCTGATCCTTCAGCTTGCACTCTCGATTGTGCTCGTGGCCAGCGCATTTTTGACCACGCGATCGCTTTACAACCTGGAGCGCCAGCAACTGGGCGTCGAAACCGCCGATCGATATATGGTGCAAATCGATTTGAACGGCGCCGGCTATACAAGCGACCGGCTCCAGACCGTATATCGAGAGATGGAGGACCGTTTGTCCGCGCTCCCGGGAGTCGCCAGAGTCAGTTTCGCGCGCTATCTTCCGCTGGAGGGCAATGAGTGGGGATCGTGTGTCATCCTGCAGGGCCATCCGGTGCCCGGGCCGAAAGACAATTGTTTTTCTGACTGGAATCGCGTAAGCGCGAAGTTCCTCGATTCAGTTGGCGTGCCCATGGTTCGCGGACGCGGATTCACGCCGGACGATGAAAACGGTCCACACCCGGTCGCCCTGGTCAACCAGGCTTTTGTGAAGCGATTTTTTCTCCATCATGATCCATTGGGTCAGCACTTCGGAATCAACGGACCGGAGTATTCAGGTGCATTCCAGATCGTGGGTGTCTTTGCCGACTTTAAATTGAGTGATGCGCGTGGAGAGGTGCGGCCGCTCTTTCTTCGGCCGCTCGGTCAGAGATACCTGGGATATAAGGACACAAGCCTGCAAGCGGCCGAAACCAGTTCTATTTACCTCAACCGCATGGTTCTTCAATTCAATCGTCCGCAACCGGATACCGAAAAATTGGTCCGGAATGTGCTGGAGAAGATCGATCCGAATATACCCGTCCTACGCGTTCTGCCATACCCATACGTCGTAGCAAGCAACTTTAGCCAGGAACGACTGCTTGCCCGGCTGACAGAGGCGTTCGGGATTCTCGCCTTGATGCTTGCGTCTGTTGGGCTCTACGGAGTGATATCGTATGTTGCGGCGCGGCGCACAAGCGAAATCGGCATTCGCATGGCATTGGGGGCCTCGCGCGCAAAGATCATTGCGCTGATGCTGCGGAGCGCGTGCCTGCAGGTTATTGCGGGCCTTGCGATTGGCATCCCCGCCGGGCTGTTTGCCGGCCGCACGATGACGCGTCTGCTGTACGAAGTGAGCGGAAACGATCCGCTTACTTTTCTTGGCGCAACGGCAGTGCTCGGCGCCTGCGTAACCGTTGCTGCGCTTGTTCCCGCTATTCGGGCCGCCTCCGTGAACCCGATGCGAGCTCTGCGCACCGAATGACCCAGGACATATCCGGTTGTTACTGCATCGGATGGAAGGCTCGCTCGGCTTGTGCTGGCGGAGCAGCCAAGTCAGTACATATTCTTCGTCAGATCTGCCAGGATCGGGCTTGAGTCGATTTTTTCGATCGGATATCCGCCGGCAAGAAGTTTGGCAATCCAACCGAGGGCAGCCTTGCGGTAACCAAGAGCGGCTTCGGTCTCTGCAGCGCTCATCTGAACATGGGTATCATCCGGAGCAAGCGAGAGGGCGCGTGTTATCAGCGTCTGCGCCTCGTGCCGTCCTTCGGGCTGCGCGGCGAGGATGGCTGCAAGATCAGACAAAATGACCGGATCGTTTGGATGTGGCTTCAGCGCCTGCCGGCAAAGGCGTGTAGCACGCGCATACGCGTCCGGGGCTTTGTCCTTCTCTTCCGGAATCCGTGCGTACGCAGCGGCCAAGTTCACCCAAACGTGATAATCGGAAGTGTTGAAGTCCAGCGCCTTCAAATAATCTTCAGCCGCCTCCCGATCGTGCTGCTGTTTCAGTTCGAGATCTCCCAGATTGTTCCAGGCGGAAAAAGACGGGGAGAGACGGATGGACTCATCGAGCACACGGCGGCTTTCCGCGAGCGAATTGGTGTGCGAAAGCGCCGCACCCAGGTCGCTCAGAATTGCGGGATCCTGGGGCGCAAGGTTGAGCGCCAAGCGAAAATTGTTAACCGCTGCAGCATAATTGCCGCGATTCAGCTCAAATTTTGCCAATTGATCGTAGGGGTCCACTAAATTCGGGTGCAATGCAATGTCGCTGCGCCAGGCCTCCTCGGCTTTGTCGGTGAGGCCCATGGCGGCATAGGCCTGCGCCAGTCCGTGATAAGCATCATCGTCGCTTGGATCGATAGACAAAGCCTGCTCGAACTCCGAAACCGCTTCCGGATAGCGCTCTTGCAGGAGGCGCACCCGTCCCAGAGCAAGCGGAACGCCAGGCAGCGGAGCGGGCTGCCGCATATGGAGCCATGCGAAAACTCCGCCGATCACGAGTAATATTGCAGCAAAACCGGCGAGAAGCCATCGGATCTCGATGGCCGGCTGCTTTTCGCCTTCATCTATGTCATCGAATGAGTCAAAGTTACCCTCATGCGCGGCAGCGTTTTTCTCTTCCGCACCAAACAGCAACCTTCCTCTCTGTTCAAGCTCGAGATCACGAACGAAGTCGGCCGCATTCTGGTAACGCCGCTCGGGATTTCGCTCGAGCGCCTTCTTCACGATTTGATCCAGGCCTGGAGGAATGCCTTCGAAGGAGATCGGCTGATTGGCGAGAATCAAGGCCATGATTGCATTCGGGTCCGTACCGCGGAAGAGACGCCGCCCTTTCACCATTTCGTACAGGATCACACCCGCGGACCACAGGTCGGAGCGGCAGTCGGCCAGAGCACCGGCCGCACGTTCCGGAGACATGTAGGCGACCGTGCCTGGAATGGCGCCCGGCGAAAGGTCCGGGTTGCCATAAAACTTCGCCATTCCGAAATCGAGAATCTTGAGGACGCCGAGCGCGTTGAAGATAAGGTTTTCAGGCTTGACGTCACCGTGCACGATGCCGCGATTGTGAGCTTCAGAGAGGCCCTGCAACAATTGCAAGGCGATCGCCACGGCCTCATTCGGAGAGATTCGCTCGTGATCGATGCGCTTGGCCAGCGTGCGCCCCTCGTAAAAGGGCATCACCAGGAACACTCTTCCGTCACCGGTCTCTTCGAGCGCGTGCAGGACGCCGATATTCGGGTGCTCAAGCATGGAGCAGGCACGCATTTCGCGCACAAAGCGCATCTTGGCCTCGTCGCCAGCCGTCAGCGAAGGCGGAAAAAACTTGAGCGCCACGGTGCGCTTCAGCTTCAGATCAATGGCGCGCGAGACCACTCCGAGGCCTCCCGCTCCGAGACGCTCGGTCACCTGATAGTGCAGGAGCGTTTGACCAACAAAGTCATTCTTTTTGTTCGAGGCGTCCAATTCCCCGGCCAACTTTCATAGAAATCAGGACTGCACCGCTGCACCGTCCGGGCTAGTCGCGCACAGTTTACCGCAGAGAGCGCTGGTACCGGTATATCTCCATAGATTCCCCGGGATAGCACCTTAGATAGAAAGGCGAAGATTGGACTTATCCGCCGAGTTGTGCAAATAACCGAATTGCTGCGGCAAGCTGCGCCCGTTGGCCGCTTGCGCAGCCGAAGCGTCTTCTAGCCAAATGGCGCGGCTCGACCGCGATCTCCTGGCGGCCCGAACCGTTGGCGTAAAATAACACCGTCTCCGGAGCACTGCAGACACAATCGCTATGAGATATTTGCGTCTTCGCTTCATCTTCGCGGCCCTGATAGCTCCGGGGTTGCTTCCGGCGGTATCCGCACAGTCCGTCACCGAGATCGGCGGTCAAAAGATCCTTGCTTTGCACCGCGCCGTCGTCAGCACAACCAAACCTGAGTTCACCGGCGTGACCATCCTGCCGGGCCGCGGGATGGAGATCCTGTATGTGACGGCCAACTTTCCGGGCAGAGGCGAAGTAAACGTACTCGCTTCACCGGATCTGGCCACTGCCGAGAACATGCTCGACGAGCAGGACACTGCCAATGGCGATCTGGGTTACCGGTTGGGAGCGGCGTTTCTTTGTCCTTACCCCAACCGCATCCGGGGCAAGCTCTCCGCTGACGGCAAGACTCTGACCACGCAGTGGGAGGGCCATGTGCTCACGCTGCCGGCCAATAATATCGGCAAACTGCCAGGCGCGGAGCGCCATGCGATGCACGGGCTGATTCTGAAGGCGAAGACCGACGGTGTGCGCGTGAGCCAGATGCCTGGCGGCGAGCAGGTCACCGGGGTGATCCATGCCGGCAACTTCGGCGGCCACTGGCTTTCAAAGACCGACTTGGTGGTGACGATTACGCTGACTGCGCAGGCTGTAGACGCCTCGATCGTGGCGCACAACGTAGGCGCCGAGTCAGAGCCGATCGCCATTGCCTGGCATCCGTATTTCAATCTGCCTTCAGGCAATCGCGCCCAGGTCCGCGTCCACATTCCCGCTTCGACTGTCGCTCAGGTTGACAATTACGACAATGTCTTTCCTACCGGGAAACTGCTCCCCGTGGCCGGTACGCGCTTCGATCTGCGCGCACCCGGCGGCGTACCGCTGGCCAACCACTTTTTCGACGACAACTGGAGCCACCTGGAGTGGAAGAACGGCGGCGCCAGCGTGCAGGTTATCGATCCGGCAGCGCGCTATGGCGTCGACATCGAGGGCCTTTCGCCGGAGATCAGCAGCATCCAGATGTATGCGCCGCCCGACAAGAACTTTGTGGCCATCGAGCACCAATACAATCTGGCCGATCCGTTCGGCAAGGAATGGGGCTCGGCCAGCACCGGCATGGTCACGCTCGAACCCGGCCAGAGCACGCACTGGCATGTGCGTCTTCACCTTTTTGTGCCGTGACGCAAAGGAATGCACGCAGATCGAACGCGCGCCCTGTGCCATACTGAGGTTGTTCTCGATAGCACAGAGTCTGATGCCCGGCACACCCAATCCGGAGTTCCTGCGTCGCGCGATTGCGCTGGCCACACAGAATGCTCTATCCGGCGCAGGCGGACCGTTTGCCGCGGTGATTGTGCGCGACGGCAGAATCGTGGGCGAAGGCGTGAATACCGTCACGGCAACGAACGATCCTACGGCGCATGGCGAGGTGAATGCGATTCGCGCGGCGGCCAAGGCGCTGGGCACATTCACCCTGGCCGGTTGCGCGCTCTACACAAGCTGCGAGCCCTGCCCCATGTGCCTGGCCGCTTCGTATTGGGCGCGGCTGGACGCAATCTACTATGGAGCGTGTGCGGCCGACGCGGCGCGTGCCGGGTTCGACGATGCGTTTCTTTACGGGGAGATGAAGAAGCCGGCTGCCGAGCGCACGCTGCCTTCTACGCAGCTTCTTGGGGATGAAGCGTGGGCAAGCTTTGCGGCCTGGCTGGCTTCGCCGAACAAAATTGAATATTGAGGGATGGGTATCTGCCCCATTTTATGAGCCGGGTGCCCCAGAGCCTGCCCTGGGGCGCCCCTGTTGTGTCCTTTTTTGGCGAATCGATGCTTCAGCGAATCGATGGGGCGCGGTTTTCTTATACCGCCTGGCGTGCTTCGGCCAGCGTGCTTTTGCGGTCCAAGCGGTTTTTGTAGCTCGCCGTGACGAACTCGCGGAAGAGCGGATGCGGCTCGAGCGGCTTCGACTTGAACTCGGGGTGGAACTGGCAGCCGAGGAAGTAAGGATGGCCGGGCAGTTCGACAATTTCGACATAGGTGGCGTCAGGTGTGGTGCCGCTCAGGCGCAGGCCGCCGCCGGTGAGCAGCGCTTCGTATTCGCGGTTGAACTCGTAGCGGTGACGATGGCGCTCGCTGATCTCCGTGGCTCCGCCATAGGCCCGTGAGGCGAGCGAGTCTTCCTGCAGGATGCACGTCCACGCGCCCAGCCGCATGGTGCCGCCCATCTCTTCCACGCCGAGCAGCTCACGCAGCTTGTAGATGATGCGGTGCGGCGTGGCGGGGTCGAACTCACTGGAGTTGGCATCCTTAAGGCCGCAGACGTTGCGGGCGAATTCGATGCAGGCGGTCTGCATGCCCAGGCAGATGCCGAAGTACGGCACCCGCTTTTCTCGCGCATAGCGGATGGCGTTCAGCATGCCTTCGATGCCGCGCTTGCCAAAGCCGCCGGGCACGAGAATGCCGTCGAAGCTTTCAAGCTGCGACTCATAACTGCGGTCCTCGGGCGATTCCGATTCGAGGCCCTCGGCTTCGATCCATGTGACCTTCAGCTTCAGGTTCTGCGAGATGGCGCCGTGGGTCAGCGCTTCCTTGAGCGACTTGTAGCTGTCCTCATATTCGACATACTTGCCGACGATGGCGATGGAAACTTCGTCCTTGGGGTGGTAGCAGCGGTCGACCAGATCCTTCCATCTCGACAGGTCGGCTTCGGGCGCTTCCTTGTGCAGGTATTTGAGGATCAGCGCGTCAACGCCTTCCTGCGCGAAGCCGAGCGGGACTTCGTAGATAGAGGGCACATCCTTGGCGGCGACGACGGCGCGCTCTTCCACGTTACAAAAGGCGGCGATCTTCTGCTTCATCTCGCGGCCCAGGTTGCGGTCGGTGCGGCAGAGCAGGACGTCAGCCTGGATGCCGATGGAGAGCAGCTCCTTGACCGAGTGCTGCGTGGGCTTGGTCTTGAGCTCCTGCGCGGCGGCGATCCATGGGATCAGCGTGAGGTGCACGAAGACGGTGTTCTCGCGGCCCAGCTCCTGGCGCATCTGGCGGATGGCCTCGAGGAACGGGAGGGATTCGATATCGCCGACCGTTCCGCCGATCTCCACGATCGTCACGTCGGCGCCGTTCGACGAGACCTTGCGCATGGCGTTCTTGATCTCGTTGGTGACGTGCGGAATGACCTGCACCGTTTTGCCCAGGTAGTCGCCGCGCCGTTCTTTCAGAATGATCTGCTCGTAGATGCGGCCGGTGGTCAGGTTGTTGTCGCGCGAGAGCGGTGCGTGGGTGAAGCGCTCGTAATGGCCCAGGTCGAGGTCGGTCTCGGCGCCGTCGTCGGTGACAAAGACCTCGCCGTGCTGAAAAGGTGACATGGTGCCGGGATCGACGTTGAGGTACGGGTCGAACTTCATCATGTTCACCTTGAGGCCGCGGCTCTCGAGCAGACAGCCAATAGAGGCAGCCGCCAGACCCTTGCCTAAACTGGACACAACTCCGCCTGTCACAAAGACATACTTTGCCGACATAGGTGCAACCTCGTTTTGAAATGTATGGCTTGGACGTACCGGGTGGGCACAATCAAGTATGACAGAGTTTGAGGATGGAAAAAAGAGCTTTTTCTGTTTTCGGTAGCTCCTGTACTTCTGGCCAAAACCATCGCGCGTAATCTCGATCTCTCCGGAGTTTGACACGGCTCCAACCGCGTGATATCACGGTACAGTCTCATTTAATTCGAACTTTTTACAATTGATCCACTCACAATGGATCCACCCTGGGAGCAGTTCTGTGGTCACTCGACGAGATTTTCTGCTGGGCGCGGCGGCAACGTCGTTTCTCGCCTTTCCGAAGTTCGCGGCTGCCGCCGATGGGGCGGCGCTTGCGCCCGTGCCTCCGCTTGATCCAAGCAAGATCAGGCCCTCTGATTTTTCCGACGCGGATCTCGACATGCCCTTTGCGCTCTCTCATTTCGCGCAGCTGGCGAACAGCATTGTCGTCGACGGGCCGGAGCGCGGATTCATTGACATCTCGGTCTGGCGCGGAACCAGCCAGCTTCACCCGTATAACGCGCGCATCATGGAGAGCATTCTGACGCTGGCGTGGTTCTACACCGCGCCGCAGAAGTGGAACCAGTACCGGGCGAATCCGGCGCTGCGCGCGCGGCTGGAACTGGCGATGGAATATTGGTGCAACCTGCAATCGCCCGACGGCAAGTTCAGCGAGTATGGACCGCAGCAATGGAACCTGGCCGCGACGGCCTTTGCCGTGAAGTTCATCTCCGAGGCGCTGCGGCTGCTTAAGAGCGGCCCACCGATTGCGGAGCCGATTCATCAGCGCACGATTGACGGCTGCCGCAAAGCGCTGCGCGCCACGCTGTACGATCCCGATCTGATGAGCCACGGCCGCAGCTATTCGAACCAATACACCAATATCTTTGCCGGGGGCGCGGCGTTCCTCGATCTCTATCCCGATGCGGAGCTCTCGGCGCGGCTGGCCGAGCGCGCTTCGATTCTGGGCACAGAGCTGCAAAGCCCGGCCGGCTACATGTACGAGAAGGACGGTCCTGATCTGGGCTACACGCTGAATACGCACCACGAGAATCTGCAGATGGCGTATCACTACTGGCGCGGCACGCATCTGGGCGATCTGCTCGTCGAAGAGGAAGACCGGTTCAGCAAATGGCTCATGTATAACCTGCTGCCGGAGCCGGGGCAGGATTTCTTCGTCGCCAACCGCAGCATCGAGACGCGGCAGAGGCATGCGGTCTTCGCGCCCATCGACACGCCGCTCGCCGACTGCTGCGCGATCATGCGCGCCTATGCCACGCCGCCGGAGCAGCGCGCAGCTCAGATTCGCGCTGCGCGCGAGAAGCTCGAAAAGGAATGGCCGCAGGTGGACCCGCTGGACGTAGGCGAGTTCGATGCACTGGGGCCATATCGCTTTTTGCAGCGCGCGCACTACAACTGGCATCCGGCGGACGAACAGATGGCTGACGCGCGCAAGCAGGTGCGCCCGCTTGCGGAGCAGTCGTTCATCGAGCAGCTCAAGGACACGCGAAAGCCGATCGTCTTCACTTACGTGCGCCGTCCCGGCTACTACGCGGCCTTCGCTTCTGCGCCCGCGCCGGTTGTCGAGCAGCAGCGGCTGGGCCTCACTTTTATTTGGACGCCCGGTTACGGCGTCCTGCTGCAATCGCAGACCGGCGGGCGAGAGACGGCGTGGGGCACAGCGAGAAGCGAATCGGGCGGCGATTCGCTGCCGGTCGAAGCAGGCGGAATGGCCGCGGAATATAGTGACGGCAATGCTACGGTTCGCTATCCGCTTGCGGACGGCGGGCAAAAAGGCGTTGTCTTTGCCGAGGACCGCATTCGTGTCTCGGTCGAGCAGGCGGGCGACATCGTGGAGCGCGTTCCGGTATTCGATCCAAGGTGCGTAAGCTCGAATGCACAGATCGCGGTCACGCCGCAGGCCAATTCGCCCGTGCCAGGCAAAAGCTTTTCTGTTGTCGAGTTGCGCGCGACAGGAAAGCTGGAGTACGAGATCCGGCCCGTGGCATGACCAATTCTTGCGCAGCGTTGCATGCGCTCAAAAAGAATGCCGCAGCCCTAAAAGGCTGCGGCAAAATTTTGAGCAAAACAGCAGACAGGTACGGCCTTGCTACTCCCAACGCGCCGTGCGCCAGGCGCGGTCGACTGTGTTGTGCGCTTCGTCGATGTGCAGGATGGCGCGATCGCGCAGGCCGCGAGCCTGGGGAACGTCTTCGGCGCGGTCGAGATCGTGATGGGCGCGCCCCAACAGCTCATTGGCGCGGGCAAAACGATCATGCCAGCCAAGGTGCATATCGACGGGCGGGTGGTCGCCGAGGTTTTTGCCGTCGTCGATGGCGGCGTGCTTGATCTCGCGGATCGCCGCATCAATTTCCGCAACGGCGTGGTCGTCCTCATGCCGCACGGCTTCCCAGGCCCAACCGTCGTTCAGGTAGGCGCGCGCCATGCGAAGATCGCTGAGCGCGTGGAGGTAAGCTGGATGCGGGCCGGGCACCTGCTGCGCCTGCGCTGCCGCAGGAAGCAGGGCGATGGAAGCGGTAAGGAGAGAGAGCAACAACAAGAATTTCGTACTGGATCGTGCCATGATGCTTGTTTCCTTTCTGCTCGCTCAGACCCGGATCGGTACAATGAGTTTCGCGCAAATGGAGAAATCCGGATCGAGTGTAACTGTAATCTACGCAGATTGCCGGGAATTCTGTCTACCGCAACCGTGTTACTGGTTTTCCGAAATTTCCTAATCCATCCCAGTTGTTCACAAGGCGCTTCTTCGCTCAACCTCGTCCCGTTCTGGCCTACACTTTTGAGATATGGCCTCGATCCCCGACCTGACGCTTGAAGCCGGCCTTCCGGCGAACATCGACGCCGAGAAAACCATCCTCGGCGCGATCCTGCTCGATAATGCTGCGCACTCTGAGGCCGCGGAGCGTCTGGACGCCGACGATTTCTCGCTAGACTCGCACCGCCGCATCTTTCTGCGCATGTCCGAGCTGATGAGCTCGCAGCGCGCGGTCGACATCGTGACGCTGGCCAACGAACTGGCGCGCTACAAGGAAGTGGAAGCGGTGGGCGGCGTGGCGTACCTGGCGTCGCTCACCGAGGGTTTGCCGCGCCGGCCGGTCATTGAAGAATACATTCGCATCGTTAAAGACAAGAGCCTGCTGCGCCGGCTTATGTCAATCTGCTCGGCGGCGATTGCGCGCGCTGCGGACCAGAGCGAAACGGCGCTCGAAGTGATTGGCGCGGCCGAGACGCAACTGCTCGAAGTGAGCGAAAAAGGCATTACGCACGGCCTGCAGCCGCTCGACGTGATCGTGCAGAACTCCTTCGGCAGCATCGATAATCTTTACAAGCAAAGCCGCGAGGTGACCGGCCTGGCCACCGACTTCACCGAGTTCGATCACATGACCAGCGGCCTGCAGCGGGGTGAGTTGATCGTTATCGGGGCGCGTCCCTCGATGGGCAAAACGGCGCTTTCCATCAATATCGCGCAGAACGCTGCGGTGAACCATGGCGCGATTGTGGCCATCTTCAGCCTGGAAATGAGCAAGGAGTCGCTCCTGCGCCGTATGTTGTCTTCGCAGGCGTGGGTAGATCAGCGCAAGCTGCAAACCGGCTTTATCAATCGCGAAGACCAGGGCAAGCTGCAGCGCGGACTCGAGCAGCTCATCGAGTCGCGCATTTTCATCGACGACACGCCGGGGATCTCGCTGGCTGAGATGCGCGCCAAGGCGAGGCGGCTCAAACAGAACGCCGGAGGTCTCGACCTGGTGGTCGTGGATTACCTGACGCTGATGTCGGTGACGCTGCCTTCGGCGGGCGGCAAGAAATATGAGAACCGCGTCCAGGAGGTTTCAGCCCTCTCGCGCGGATTGAAGGCCCTGGCCAAGGAACTCGACGTGCCGGTGTTGGCTGCGGCCCAGCTCTCGCGCGCCAGCGAACGCCGTGGCGACGACAAGCGGCCCATGCTGAGCGATCTGCGCGAATCGGGCTCCATTGAGCAGGACGCCGATGTGGTCGCGTTCATCCATCGCGAAGCCTACTACAACCGCGATGAGGAGATGAGCGAGTCCGACAAGGCGAAGTCCGAGGTGATCATCGCCAAGCAGCGCAACGGCCCCACCGGAACCGTCCATCTGAACTTTATCTCGAAGTTTACGCGCTTCGATAATCCTGACATCGGCCACGAGATGTGACAATCAGCGCTAACTTTTTTGGGGCGGGACCTTCTTGCCTTCTTTGCGGGCCTTGGAAAGGCCGATGGCGATCGCCTGCTTCGGATTCGTCACTTTCTTGCCGCTGCGGCCGCTCTTGAGCTTGCCCTGCTTCATCTCCCGCATCTCGGTCTCGACGTTCTTGCCCGCGCTTGGCGAATAGCGTCGCGACGATTTCTTCTTCGAAGAAGACTTCTTCGCTGCCGTGCGTCTTGTGGTGGATTTCTTCGCGGAAGATCTCTTTGCGGCAGATTTTCTTGGGGAGGGCTTTTTCGCTGAGGATTTTTTGCGGGGCGACTTGGTGGCCATCATGGTTCTCCTCAAGAGTCAGATGGCGAGGAGATTTTCAGCGGTTGTCTGCTCTACCGGTGCATTCGCTGGTGCGCCGCGCAACGGCTACAGTTCGTTCAGCATCATGGCTACGCGTCCGGTGAGCAGATCGCTGTAGCCGTCCGACTGATCGAGATCGATTAACTCTACGGGAAAAGTGCCGCTCAGCGGCCGTAGCACGAGACAGTTCAATTCGAGCTCCACGTAGCGCAATCTGAGTTGCGAGCCCTGCCGCACCGCATAGAGGTTGGGGCGGCTGGATCGATACGGCATGAGCGAATTGTAGTGCCGGTCAATGAGTACGATGGCTTCCGGCAGAACCAGCGGGTCCATCGGCAGGGCTTCGGCTGCCGGAATCCGCACCGCGACAAATCTCTGCCATCCGCGGCGCGTACTCGATGCCCGCGCGCGCATCGATTCGAGAACCGTCAAGGGAAAGGAGACCATCGACTGAACGGCCGCGGGCCGGATATTGGGTTCAAACAGAGCCGTTGCGTGAGAGACGAGAGGCACCATCCGGGTTTCTTCAAAAGATGCACCGGCTGCGGGTAAAAGATCCGCAGCCGCAATGTGCTGCGCGGCGAGAATCCGATCGATTGCTTGCAGCGAAAGCCGGCGCCGGCCGCACAAGAAATTAGAGAGGTGCGGCTGGCCAAGGCCCGTCTGCCGGGCCAGTAAGGAAACGCTGAGTGTGCCTCGCTGTATCCGGCGGAATAGTTCCCGGCGTAGCCGGTCGTGAATCTGGGTGAAATTCATTTGTGGATAATTTGCCGCCAGCAATCAATGCCGACGTGCTTTGTTTTCTTTGGGAAAACCTGTTTTGAAAAATTGGCCTCAATTTTCGGTCCCGGGTCACGATTTGAACAAGATGCGGCCTTGAAACTGCTTGCACGCGTTGACGTGAAATGAAACAGTCCTTAGATTAGGTTCACTTAATTCGCATTGGCTTGTGTGAATCCCTTTTGAAAGCTTGACTGCCGCACGTGAGTCGGCGAGGGATTCTTGTGTCGTAAGCGGTATATCGCTCATGGATCGATTCCTTTCGACGCATATCTCCGGTTCCTCTCCCAGCACCTTCCGCATGACGGCCGGAACGGGCCAACCAAGCGATCCCACGATCTGCGCACTGAGGCCAACCACACAACCAGAGAGCCAAGGCGACAGCCCCCCTTCAGGACACGAATATCCTGAGTGGTCCTTCCTGTCTCTTTTCAACCCGCCGTTCTGAACAAACATGCGCGGGAGAAGAAACATATCCGGAGAAAGGGCATGGATTTGTGCGTACAAGTGAAAGTCTGTGAAGGGTGCGGATCGCTTTTTTACCGCGCTCAAACCGAAGGGAAGATTTATTGCCGGGGTTGTGAGGAAAAACTAAGAGAATTTCCATCACCAGAGAGCCGCAAGCGCCGCGGCCGGCCCGGCCGTAAAACGATTCCCAAGATCTGGGCAGTAGCCGCAATCATGGAGGGCGCCTTATGAGCACAGCCCTTGTGTTGACCACGGTATGGGGAAGCATAGCCGCGGAGGAGGAGCGGCTGAACCACCACACTCTGTCTTTAACTCGGCTGACAGCGCAGACGGATGAGCCGCCGGTCAGCCTGGCCTTTTATCGCAAGCATACCGAGAGCATTTTGCGGCGTTATCTGTATGCTTCGATGCAAGTGGGCCGCGCCCCCTCGATCCTTTCCGATCCGGTGGGGCGGGGATGGGCGTCGAGCCGGCCGATCCGCACCTTCGAGGATGCGGTGATCTTCGTCCTCGATGTGGAGCGATGTCTCGACCGCCTGGAAGCTCTCGACCGGCAGATCCTGAGCCGCGTGGTGCTGCAGGAGTACACGCAGGCCGAGACAGCCGTGCTGCTGGGCATGAGCACGCGCACCATGTCCTACAAATTCCCGCAGGCCCTCGACCGGCTCACCGGGCGTCTGCTCGAAGCCGGACTGTTGGTGCTGCCACACTGAGACAGCGAAAGCAAGCTTCGGATGGCGGAGAGGAGCGCGCGGTGCGTTCCTCTTCGTCGTTCGCGCAATGAAACGCGTTCTCCATTCATTTCTAGACAGGGTATATCTGTGAACTCCGTCACAACCATGCGCGATTTCTGCTATCGTGAACGGTTCGGTCGATGCAAGTTTTTTCTCACTTGAGACTTCCGCCTCACGAGGACCGTAATCATGCATTGTGTTCGGCATTTGTATGTCTTCGCTCTTTTGCTCAGCGCCGCGGCTTTGTCTGCGCAGCAGCAACCCGCGCCGACCACCGCAGCCGATGCGCCGAGTGCGGACACGAGCTACATCGATGAGGCGGGAACTGCGCACGTGACGCGGGTGGTGCCGGTGCCGCAGACCATCAGCCCCGAAGCGCAGCAGACGGTGGCGCGGCGCATTCCAGATCAAGAGCCGCCGGAGTCGCTCGAAGAACGGCGCGCCCGCACTGACGCCTATACCGCAACAGCCCGCGCGGTATGGACGAAGATCTGCCCGAATCAGATCGTCGACACGAAGATGGCCGGTGTTCCGGTGCGCGTGATTACGCCGGAGGGAATGCCCGAGGCAAACAACGACAAGGTGCTGATGAATCTGCACGGCGGCGGCTTCAACTCGGATTCGGGCTCGTACACAGAGACGATTCCGATTGCCTGCTACGCCAAGATGAAGGTCGTCGCCGTGCTCTACCGGCTCGCGCCCGAGCATCCGTTCCCCGCCTCCGTCGAGGATGCGATCGCTGTGTACAGGGAGCTGCTGAAGGCCTACAAGCCGGATCATATCGTCATCTACGGCACGTCGGCCGGCGCGATCCTGACCGGCGAAGCGGCCGCGAAGATCAAGCAGCTTGGGCTGCCGATGCCGGCGGCGCTGGGCATCTTCAGCGGCATGGGCGACTTCGCGCGCAACGGCGATTCGTGGGCGATCTACTCGCTGCACGGCTTCGCGGGCCATCTCGACCCGCCCGCCCCCGGCGCGCACGATCCTTATTACATCGGCAGCGTAGATCCGCACGACCCGGTGCTTTCGCCCATTTACTCTGATCTGCATGGGCTGCCGCCGACACTGTTCGTCACCAGCGAGCGCGACGCGTTATTGAGCGGCACGGTAAACCTGCACCGAGCCTTCCTGCGCGCCGGCGTGGATGCGCGGCTGGTGGTTTTCGACGCCCTGCAACACGCCTTCTGGTACGATCCGCGGCTGCCCGAGTCGATAGAGGCTAACCACCTGATGGCAGAGTTCTTCTTGCAGCATTTAGGCCGATGAGGCCCCAAGGGTAATCTGCAAAGGTAACCCAAAATGAAAACTCCGGATAGCACCGGACCCGGCAATGCCGTTGACGCGAATTCGGACCGGGGATCACTCTAGCAAAGTAGATATTTTTAAAACTCTCCTCCCCCTCGCAGCCATAGAAGTACGGAGTGAAAGCTGTGTCTTCGCGTCTTTCAACCTCGCTGGCCGGTGCGCACGCCGCCGTAGTAGGCGATCTGCTGATGCCGCATCCGGCCGTGCCGCGGCTCACGCAAAATCAGTGGCGGGTCAAGCGCCTGATCGACGTAGCCGGGTCGCTGTTCATGCTCGCCCTCACCGCGCCAGTGATGATCCTGGCTGCGCTAATGGTCGGTCTTTCCTCATCAGGACCGGCTCTTGTGGGCGAGCCGCGCGTGGGCGCGTGCGGCAGAGTGTTTCGTTGCTACAAATTCCGCACCACCCTGGAGGGACGGGAGGCGAAGATCACGCGGGTGGGCCGGCTTTTGCTGGCCACGCATATTGACGAATTGCCGCAGTTATTCAACGTGCTTGCCGGCGAGATGAGCCTTATCGGGCCGCAGCCGGAGTGGCGGCACCTCACCAAGCTCTATCGCGAGCGCTTTCCCGCATATGAATTGCGTTTTGCGGCGAAGCCGGGCATCACCGGGCTTGCACAGATCGACTGCCCCTGCCCAACGGAGCCTGAGGTGAAACTCCACTTCGATCTTCAATACATTTACAATTATTCGCTTTCGATGGATATGAAGATTCTGCTCAGGGCGATCCGGAACGTCTTCTGGTCGAAGCAGAGCGAAGAAATCAAAGAATTGCCTGCAAGCGCACCTGACGACGAAGAAGAGAGAGCACACCCAAGCGTCGCGTTGACGCAGGCTCCGCTTACATGATCTTCTGATTGGGATTGGCTTCGATCCCAACATGTTGATCCGTTCCAGAGCGCCGCTGCGACTTGGCCTGGCCGGAGGCGGAACGGACGTTTCCCCCTATTGCGATGAGTTCGGCGGCGCGGTTCTCAACGCGACCATTGACTACTACGCTTATGCCGCGCTGGAGCCGCTGACGACGGATGCTGTCGAGTTTGTCTCTGCGGACTTGCGCCAGAGCGCAAACTATTCTGCCGCTCCCGAGCTCGCAAGCGACGGCTGCCTCGATCTCTTCAAGGCTGTCTACAACCACATCGTTCGCCGTTACAACCAGGGCAAGCCGCTGGGCCTGCGCATGAGCACCCGCGCCGATGTACCGGCCGGTTCGGGGCTTGGATCATCGTCCACGCTGGTGGTTGCGATGCTGGCGGCCTATGCGGAGTGGCTCAATCTGCCATTAGGCGACTACGAGCTGGCGCATACGGCGTATGTAATCGAGCGCGAAGAGGCCGGCCTCGAGGGCGGCAAACAGGACCAGTACGCGGCGGCCTTCGGCGGTTTCAACTTTATGGAATTTGGCCGTGATGGCAGCGTGCTGGTGAATCCGCTGCGCGTGAAAGAATGGGTAGTGTCGGAATTCGAAGCTTCGCTGCTGCTCTACTTCACCGGCAACTCGCGCGCCTCGGCGGAGATTATTCAGGAGCAGTCGCGCAATGTACGTGACCGCAACGCGCTTGCGCTCGATGCGATGCACGCGATCAAGGAAGAGGCCTTCCGCATGAAGGAGTGCCTGCTGCGCGGCGACTTCCAATCGCTGCACACGGTGCTGCGCTCGAGCTGGGAATCGAAGAAGCGCATGGCGACGCTAATCACCAACGAGTACATCGAACACTTGTACGCGTGTGCGCTTGCTGCCGGAGCGCATTGCGCGAAGATCTCCGGAGCGGGCGGCGGCGGGTTCATGATGTTTCTTACCGATCCGATTCACAAGGACAAAGTGGCGGCGGCATTGCGCGCGAGCCACGAAGGCGGTACCGTGTACGGGTGCCACTTCACCGCGGGAGGAGTGCAGGCGTGGAGGGTTCCGTGAAAAACCTCGTGCGTGAAAAACTGGTAGAGGGCCTCGCCGTTGTGGACGCGGTCACGCAGGATACTGGACTGCACGCCGTGCTGGCCGATGCGGCGGTGATTACGGCGGCTGCGTTGAAGGCCGGACGCAAGCTGATGGTGGCCGGCAATGGCGGCAGCGCGGCCGATGCGCAGCATCTCGTCGCGGAGTTTGTGAGCCGGCTTGTGCAGGACCGTCCGGCGATGCGGGCCGTTGCGCTCACGACCGACACGTCGATCCTCACGGCAGTTGGAAACGACTACGGCTATGAGCGCGTCTTCGAGCGGCAGATTGAAGCGCTCGGTCAGCACGGCGACGCGTTTATGGGCATTTCGACTTCGGGCAACTCT
>JASHQE010000141.1 GCA_030037705.1 Acidobacteriaceae bacterium
CTAGTTCCTGAGAAAGATCGATGCTCTGACTGGAACGATCGAGTTTCTATGGCTCGCTAAAGAGTTCGAAGTGTGTGCGAAGCATTCGAATTCCCCTGTAGTAGTGATGGCGCGTACTGCCCAATTGCTCATTGCGCATCTGACTGACTTCAGCGAAGGAGTGCTTTTTTATTTTTGGGCCATTGACAGCTAGCGGACTTTATGTGCTACATTCAGTAACATTATGACGGGTAACACACCATCTACTCACGATCCGGCGGAACTGGGAGAACTGGAGCGCAGCATTCTGTTCATTGTGTGGCATAAGGGAACGGTCACGGCTGAGCAGGTGCGCGAAGAGTTGGACCGTCCGCTCAAGGACTCGACCGTCCGCACGGTGCTCCGGCGGCTTGAAGAAAAGGGTTATCTGACACATTCCGTTGAGAATCGCACCTTTCTCTACTCTCCCGCTGAGTCGCGCCAACGCGTGGCTGGCCGCGCGGTGCAGCGCATCGTGGACTGGTTCTGCGAGGGTTCGGTCGAAGCGCTGCTGGTAGGGATGGTGGATTCCAAAGTGTTGGGGCGGGCCGAGTTGCAACGGCTGGCCGAGCGGATCGCCAATGCCAAGAAGACTGCACCCCCGGCAAAAAAGGAGGCAAAGTCATGATCTCTACTCTTCTTATGGTCTTGCTTGAAGCCGCATTACGAGCGCTTCTGGCAGCGCTCGTTCTGGGATTGGGGCTGCGCGTGCTGCGCGTCAAAAACGTGCCGGCGCAAAAGACCGTGTGGGGCGTGGTACTGGGCGCCGCGCTCGCTATGCCGCTGCTGATGCGCTGGCAATGGCTCCCGGCGTGGGCTGAGATCAAGCTGCCCACGCCCGCATGGCTGAAAGACACGCATACCGCACCGCAGCCGGCGCAAGTATCCGCTCCGCCGCTTGCTGTTGCATCGAGCCAGCAGGCGCAGATCAAGACCGATCGCTACCCGGCGCCTGCGATCTCAATGACGGAGTTCGATGAACCCTCCGCCTCCGCAAACGAAGCTGCAGCGGAGAGCCCGGCGGCTCACACCCCCTTGTCTGCTGCGCCGGAAAGTGCGCCCGCCAAGGACCGCAGATTCATCCGCATGGCAGCCATCGGCTGGCTCCTCTACCTCGGGGTCTGCGCGACGCTGCTGTTTCGTCTGTTCTTCGGGCTGGGCTCATCGCTGCGTTTATGGAGCGAGGCCGAAACGGTCGAACTGGCGCCAAAATTCGGACTGCCGCGCGGAATTCGGGTGCGCTCAAGCCACTGTGTAACTTCGCCGGTCAACATCGGCTCGGGCATTCTATTGCCTGCGGATTATCGCCACTGGAGCGAGGAGAAGTTGCGCATCGTTCTCGCTCATGAGGGCTCGCATGTGCTGCAGCGGGACTTCTATCTGCAGTTTCTGGCCAGGTTGTACTCCGGCCTCACCTGGTTCAGCCCGCTGGGATGGTGGCTGAAACGCAAGCTCTGCGAGCTGGGCGAGGCAATCAGCGACCGCGCCGGTCTGGAGGCCGCCGACAGCCCTTCGGCGTATGCCCAGTTGCTGCTCGAATTTGCGGCGTTGCCACGCCCATCGCTCACAGGAGTCTCTATGGCACACTCGGCCAATCTCTCTGAACGCATTGAACGGCTTTTGAACGACTCGACGTTCCGGCAGGCGTTTGCCGGCAGCCGCCGTGCGCTGCTGGCGCTCGCGCTGGTTCCGGTCGTGCTGGTAGCAGCGGTCGCCCTGGTGCACGTGCAGGCCGCAGAGGCGTATACCCCTCAAGCTGTTGCGCAACCTGCCGCCATGCAGACGAGCGACCAGGTGCCCGCGCAAGCCGCGACGACAGGACAATCGCACCCCAATGAGGCGCAGGTGACGGATCAAGATGCTGCGCCTCAGCCAAAACCAGCGCCGGTTGCGGTTCCCGTTCCGCCTGCGCCCGATACGGTACAAGCGCCGCCTGCTCCGCCCGCGCCGCCTGCCGCCGGTTCTGATGTTGCGCCCGTTGCTCCTGTGCCGCCTTCTATCGACATCCACACTCCATCTCAGATTGACATCCGCATTCCACCGATGCCGGATTTCAGCGCAGCCATGGCGCAGGTGAACGCGGAAACCGCCGAGCACCTCCGCGATTTTCTTCGGGATGATGGCGGCGAGCCTTACGCCCTCGTCGGCGATCCTGGAACCAAGGCTCATTTTTTCGGCAACTGGCATGACGATCGCGATGCCGAAATCGACAAAGCGCGCAAGATCGCGCATGGCCATTTCCTCTGGTTCCGTCACGACGGCAAGTCATACATTATCGACGATCCGGCCATTGTGAGCCAGATCGAGACGATGCAAAAGCCGATGCAGGATCTGCACGCCCAGATGAAGGAATTGGGAGAGCAGATGCGTGCGGCCGGCGAGCAGGCGCGGGAGCAGGCTCGCAAGGAGCGCGAAGAGAGCCGCAACATCACCGTACCCGACCTCTCGAAAGAGATGGCCGACCTGAATGCGGCCATGGCCGATCTACAGGCGAAACAGGGATCCACCATCAGCCGCGAACAATTGGCAGAGATTGAGCGCAGGCTGGGAGAAGTGCAGCGCAAACTGATGACCGCACAGTTCAAGAATGTGAACTGGCAAAGAGATATGGGCGAGTTCGGCAAAGTGCAGGGCGAATACGGTGAGAAGATGGGCAAACTAGGCGCGCAGATGGGCCAGTTGGCGCAGGAGAACAATGAGAAGATCAAATCGATCATCGACGAGAGCCTGAAGAACGGCAAGGCCCGGCCGGTGGAGTAATGGCGAGCCTCTCCGGCTTGCACAGTCCCCTGCTCCTTCCAACTCTTGGCGTGCGCACTTCGAGGGTAAGGCGGCTGCGGTTAGAAGAGATTTGATTTCGCCCGGCGTTTCAGATGGAAGGAATCATTCGCGTTGGATTGTGTGGTCACCGCGTGGCTCATGCAGCGGCTGCGCGCCTGTAATCCGGTTGCGTAGGAGCGGGTGACGTGCAGGCGCTCCATGATGACGTAGCGCACACGCAAGCCGTTCATGGTCGCGGGCAGGGTGGCGGGAACCTGGCGGCGGTCCACGTAGATCACCAGCGCCGCTTCTTTGGGGTTATCGAGGCTCTGGCCTACGCCTACGCCAAAGAATGCGGAATTCTGCTTCATCAGTCCGGCGACAGCCCGTTGCTTGACGGTCATTGCCTGGTTTAGCACTGCGGTCGGCAGTGGCGTCGCGGTCTCCAGCGGAGTCTCCGGCGCCGTGCCATAGGCCAGCGCCTGGGCGGTGGTAGGAATCACAATGGTGCGCACGCCATTAATAACCTGCGGGACCGTTACATTCATGCTTTGATCGACGTAGACCGTGACGGCTCCCTCGCCGATGTGATCGCCGCTCTTGCCCGCAGCCACGTCGAGGATGCCGGCCGAGGGATTGACGAGGGCGCGCGCCGAGGATAGCGCCTGCTCCGTGCGCTCAGTCTCGGCATCGGTAAGTGTATGCGCCTGGGCTGCCGTGGCCGTGGCGTCACCATAGTTGAGGCAACTCACCGGGTGATCGGTTGTGCCTACAAAGGAATAGGACGTTCCATTGCCGACCTGAGAACCGAGCTCGCTCAGCACCTCGGAGGCAGGATTGGCAACGCCCTGGGTCACTCCGGAGGAATCGACACCGCCGGCGAAGAACAGTCCGACCGGTTCAGCATCGCTAGTATCCACGACGAGCGAGCCCGAGTCGCCCGCATCGCTGAATTCATTGCCGGTGATTCCGATCTGGTCTGAATAAGTCTTCGTGTAGTACGGATCGGTCTCCGCGCAGTTCGTATAGTAGGAAACCTGCACGCTCAGGCTGACGGCAGAGATGCTGGCGCAAGTGAGTCCGGTGGTCCGGCCGCTTTTGGCGACGCTCATGTTGAGCGTGCCTGTTTCACCTTTGCCTCCTGTCGAAGAGACGCCCGGAGGAGCCGCGGCGAGCGTACCATTCGATTGCCGCGCGCCCAATTCCAGAATATTGCCGCTCGTGTTCACAGCGCCCGAGCTCACCAAGGCGATGGCTGCATCCACATTGCTGCTGGTGGACTTGAGCGGCACAAAACCGGTGAGCGTGCCGACCAGCGTCTCTGTGCCTCCCTGGCCAAAAGGCTCGCAGTTGTCGTCAATCAGGCCCGGCTGGATGATGTCCTCGCCCACGCTGGCTTGATCGCTGCGCGCGAGCACGTGATTATTGCTGAGCAGATACTGCTTGCCCGTCGTGTCCTGAATCAGCGAACCGAGCGTTCCACCGCAGCAGTCGGAGACCTGTGTCTGGCCATTTACGGTTGTTGTGTCGAAATCGTTATTGTTGCCGCCGGAGCTGCCGAGGGAGATAGGCGTGGCCAACTGCTGCTGATGTGCGGCCGGGTTGCTGTCGATATCCGCCGTGTTGAGCAAGACTTCGGCTGAGGTCTTCGAGGATGACGCGCCCACAGTGGCCACAATATATGTAGCGGCAGTGGCGGTAATGGCGGACGGCGCCGTGTATGTGACGGTGCAGTAGGTAAAAATCTGGCTGCCGCGCGCACAGATCGGTGTCCCCAACGTCCCCTCGCCGCCACTCGATCCGGTGGCCGAGTTCGAGAGCGCATAGTTAATGCCGGTGGTGCCGCCAGACTCCGCCAGATATCCGGTGACGGTGAGCGTACCATTCGCACCGAGGGCGACATCTTCCGGCGTGAGCGGCTGCAGGAAACCGGGCGTCACGGTCACTGTCGCAGTTGCCTTGTCGCTGGTATTGGAAATGAGCGTGGCCGTCACCGTGACTTGGACGCTATCTGCGGTAAGATAGCCGGGAGGCGTGTATTGCCCGTTTGACGAGATGCTGCCGGCCCCAGCCGCCGCGTCTCCGCCGCTCACGCTCCACGTAACACTGGCTGTGCCGCCGCCTGTCAGCGCAGCCGAAAACTGCTCCACCGCGGAACCCGACGAGCCGGTGCCATTGCAGCCGGTGCAGTTGGTGTCCATGGTAACGGTGCCCGGAGAGATGGAAAAGCTTCCGTTAGTGGAAGAGTTCCCGTTGGGCGAGCCGCTGCCGTTGGCCGCTACACTGCCGCCGCAGCCTGCCAAAGCCAAGATGGCGGGAAGAGCAGTGATCGCCAAAGCGCGCAACGCGAACTGCACGAGATCCATAAAGCGCCGCGCTCTCCATTTGGAAGCCGGGCGCTGCCTGCGCTCTTCCGACGATTGCGCGCTGAAAATCAATGTGCTTTCACAGCCTTCCCGCTGCTCAAAATCGCATGTTGCGACACCGCGGCTTATGCTGCGGCGTCTTCGGCGATTTTGGACAAGCCTCTCAGGCTCCCGTAAGCGCTGACGCTACGGAAGCGAAGTTGCGCGCGACCCATCCCCTTGACGCCATTTTAGACCGCGACCGCCGAAGAAGAGTTGCTTTGGCGCGTGTTCGCAGATGAAAAAACAGAGCGATCCATGTAATTTTTCCCGTACAGGAACAGAATGTTTTCTTCACCAACAACATAGAACACCATTCAACAAAAGTTGTAGAGACACGTTTTTTACAAATCGGTTAATCTGTCTTTATTGTTCGGCTTGTGCTCTCACTGATCGCATTGTTCCCAGGTTCTCTCGCGTTCGCAAGTCAACTGCCCTCCGCTTCTTCATCCCTCCTCACGCCGGCTGAATCGTTTTCTCCATGCGCGGGTCCGTATGCGCGCCGGGGTCACGCCGTAGACTGGGAGCGGGAGAAACGATGGACTACGTCAATTTTGGACATACCGGACTGAAGGTCTCGCGCATCTGCCTGGGCTGCATGACGTACGGAAGCCCGGCGACTGGCAAACTGCTCCCGGGCAGGCAGGCATGGGCGCTGAGCGAAGCGGAAAGCATTCCCTTCTTTCGCCAGGCCCTGGATCTCGGCATCAATTTTTGGGACACTGCGAACGTCTATTCGGGCGGCGACAGCGAAGTAGTCGTCGGCAATTTCCTCAAAGCCAACACCCAGCGCGAAACCATCGTACTGGCGACGAAGGTACACGGGCCGATGAGCGGCGATCCCAATGGCCGCGGTCTGTCGCGCAAAGCCATTCTGCACGAACTCGACCAGAGCCTGCGCCGGCTGCAGACCGATTACGTCGATCTCTACCAGATTCACCGCTGGGATTACGAGACGCCCATCGAAGAAACGCTCGAAGCGCTGCACGACGTGGTGAAGGCCGGCAAGGTGCGTTATATCGGCGCATCAAGCATGTATGCGTGGCAGTTTGCGAAGGCGCTCTACGTTGCGCGGCTCAACGGATGGACGCGGTTTGTTTCGATGCAGAATCATTTGAACCTGCTCTACCGCGAAGAGGAACGCGAGATGCTGCCCTTGTGCCGAGAGGAAGGCATCGCTGTTATTCCGTGGAGTCCGCTGGCGCGCGGACGTCTGGCGCGGCCCTGGCAGAGCGAGACCACGAAGCGCACGGAGACCGATCAGTTCGGCAATACCATGTACGCGCGTACCGAAGAGGCCGACAGAAAAGTTGTGGACCGGCTTGGGCAGGTAGCGGAGCAGCGCGGCATTCCCCGCGCGCAGGTTGCGCTGGCGTGGCTGCTCGGGAAGCCCGGAGTGACGGCGCCTATCGTGGGCGCCAGCAAACCGCATCATCTGGAAGACGCTATGGCCGCGCTCAGCCTCCGCCTCACCGCGGAAGAGATTGCCGGGCTCGAAGAGCCGTATGTTCCGCATCCGGTGCTCGGCTTTAGCTAGAGCTTCGCCGTACAATAAATAGCGACACCAGCCCAGAGGATTGATTCAGGAGGCACGCCATCTCGACCCCCCTACGTTTAGGCGATCTGCTGATCCGGGGCAAGCTCGTCACCATAGATGATGTGACGCGTGCGCTCGAACACCAAGCCCAGCACGGTGGACGGCTGGGCGAAAACCTGGTAACGATCGGCGCCATCACGCAGCAGGCGCTCGACGCATTTATCCACCGTCTTCCTGTCGAACCCTCCGATATCGGCGCCACCGGCATCGACGGGCCCGACCTGATGGGCCTGCTGATGAAGCTGATGTACGTGGAACGGCTGGAGACCGTGCGCCAGTTTGCCAACGCCATCAAGCTGCCCTATCACATCGTGCTCGACCTGGTGCAGATGGCGATCGATCGCAAGCTGCTGATCAGTCTCGGTTCGCGCGATACCGGCGGCCTGGCCGACTTGAGCTACATGTTCACGGAGGAAGGCCGGCGGTGGGCGCTCGACGCCATCAGCCGCGTAGGTTATACCGGTCCCGCGCCCGTCACGCTTGAAGAGTTCACCTACCAGGTCAATCTGCAAAAACTGACCAACGAAATCGTCACCTTCGAGCGCATCCGCAAGGCCACCGCGGCGTTCACGTTTGACGACGCGCTGATCGAACAGTGCGGACCGGCGCTCAACTCCGGCCGCGCCATGCTTCTCTATGGGCCGCCCGGCAACGGCAAAACCTCTGTCGCGCACTGCATGGCCAACGTCTTTAACGATGTGATTTACGTGCCCTACTCGATCAGCGTCGAAGGCCAGATCATCCGCGTCTTCGATCCCAGCATCCATGCACCGTTGGATCGCACAGACGTGGCCGAAGACGACGCCACACTCTCCGTGGTGCGGCGCGAAATCTTCGATGCGCGCTGGGTTCCCTGCCGCAGGCCGTTCGTAATCGCCGGCGGCGAGCTCACGCTCGACATGCTCGATCTGCGCTATGACCTTCTGGGCCACTTCTACGAAGCGCCGCTGCACTTGAAAGCGCTGGGCGGCTGCTTTGTGATCGACGACTTCGGCCGTCAGTTGGTGTCACCCACGAACCTGCTCAACCGCTGGATCGTTCCGCTCGAAGGCCGCGTTGATTATCTCAAGCTGCATACCGGCAAATCGTTCTCGATTCCCTTCGAAGAGATGATCATCTTTTCGACGAATCTTGAGCCGGAAGATCTGATGGACGCGGCGTTTCTGCGCCGCCTGCCTTACAAGATCGAAGTCGGACCGCCCAGCCTCGAGACCTACCGCGCGATCTTCGAGAAAGAGTGCACCAAGCAGGGTTTCGCGCTGCCCAATGAAGCCTTCGAGGGAATCGTATACAAGCTGAGAAAAGAAAAGGGAATGGATCTGGCAGCCTACCAGCCCAAGTTCATTGTGGACCAGGTGGTGGCCAGTTGCCGCTTCATGCAGCAGCCGCCGCGCTTCGAACCCCGCTTTGTGAATAACGCGCTCGACAATCTGCGCGTGAAGCATCATGTGCCGACGCAGGCGCGGGTGCAATGAGCCCGCGAAAAACAACCTGGCATTCTGAGTCAGATAGTTCGCATCCTAATTTCGTTGTCGTCCTGAGCGAAGTTTGGCCAGTTTTTCGGCCAAACGGAGTTGAAGGATCTGCGGTTGTTTTTCAACGCACCTCAGATTCACCACACTAGCGCGGATACCCCTGCCACAGGTACTCGAGCGCTTCGGCGAGGGTTTGCTGCTTGACGGCGCGGTCGGTGTGGCCGGCGTTGCGGGCAAATACGAACTGGTAATGATAGCCCTTGGCGGCCAGCACGCGGGCCATGTTCTCGTTGGCAACGACCCAATCATGCATGTTGTCGCGCATGGCGTTGGAATTGAGCAGGTCGCGGTCGCCGACCTCCATCCAGATGCGAATAGGCTTGCGCGGACTCTCGGGGATCAGTTGCTCGTGGAACCCCCATGCGCCGTGCGGCGTGGCGGGATTCGGCGGCCATTGCTGGTTTACGTAGGTGCCGGAATACGAGAGCACGCGGTGATACCACTCCGGGTGGTACCAGGCCATGATAAGCGCGCAGGCTGCACCGGAGCTGCCGCCCATGGCGGCGCGGCCATCCGGATCGCGAGTCAGCTTGACGTGATACTGCGACTCGACCAGCGGCAACACTTCCTTCTCGACGAACTCGGCGTAGCGGCCGGACATGGTGTCGTACTCGAGGCCGCGCTCGCTGCCCTGCGCGTCACCGCTACCGTTGCCGATCGAGATGACGATCATCGCGGGCACCTTGTGTTCGGCGATCAGGTTGTCGAGGACGGTAAAGAGCAGGCGATCGGGGCCATCCGCGCCGACGATGAACGGCGCTGCCGTGCCGGGTACGTACTGCGCGGGAACATAGACCGCAACGTGGCGCGTGTACGGCGCGGGATGACTGGTGGTAACGATGAGCTTGGCGGGATCGTTGGGATCGGGCGTGCCGAAGGTATAGGGATCGCGCGCAATGCCCGGGTAGAGTTTGCTGTCGGCCGAGTTCATCGTAAACTCGTACACCGTTCCCCTGGGCACGCTGTCGCGCTCGACGGCCTCAGGCGCGGGATTGTGCGTGGGGCCGAGGATGAAGTTGCCATCGCTATCAGGCGGTGCGTTTGCGCCGTCGGGCAGCTCTTTGGCCGCAACGTAGCCTTGCGTGTGCGGATCGCGCGTGGGCGGTATGGGCCGCGGAGGATGGGTGGCGTTTCCCGGTTCCATTTGTGCAGGAGGAGGCGTTTGCGCGGCCGCCAGAAGCGCGGCCGAAGCGAGCAGAAAGGCAAGCGCGGATTTGGTTTGGAGGTTCATTGCGGTTCCTATTCTCTGTTCTCTGTTTCCTGTTCCCTGCTCTCTCACGCCACCGTCAGTACCAGCTTGCCAAAGTGGCTGCCTTCTTCCATCCTCTCCAACACTTCGCGGGCCTGTGTCCAATGGAACTCCTCGCCGACGGGCCGCAGGTGCGCGAAAGTGATGGCGCGGTTCATCTCCAGAAAGTCCTGACGCGAGCCGACATAGATGCCATGGAGGCGAGCCATCTTATGCAGAATGAGTGGAACCGGGAAGGATTCAGCGGCACTGGCCAGCACGCCAACCTGGGCCACTGTGCCGCCGCAGCGGATTGCGCGGAGCGATCGGCCCAGCGTACCTATGCCGCCGACTTCGACCACCAGATCCACACCTTCACCGCCGGTCTGATCCAGGACCCAGTGATCCCAGGAGGGATTGTCGTAGTAGTTCAGGCCGGCATCCAGGCCCATTCCCTGCGCCCGCTCCAGTTTTTCGTCGCTGCTGGAGATACCCAGCACCCGCACGCCGCGGAGCTTGGCAAATTGCAGAGCGAAGATGGAGACGCCTCCAGTACCCTGGATGAGCACCGTCGAACCCGGTTTGAGGTCGCCGGCTGCCAGTGCGTTCCAGGCCGTAACCGCGGCGCAAGGCAGCGTGGCCGCCTCTTGAAAGCTCAGGTGATCGGGAATTGGCACAAGCCCGGCCTCGTTGAGGACGACGTAGTCGGCTAACATGCCGTCGATATCGCCGCCCAGCGCGCCCCTGGCCTTGGCCGCACTGAGCGAGCCTTCGTGCCAGTTCTGCATGAAGATGCCTGCCACGCGCTCGCCGGCCTTCCACGATGTCACGCCTGCGCCGACAGCTACCACCTCGCCCGCGCCGTCAGAGCAGGGAATGCGGGGTAACCCCAGCTTGGGGTTGTAGAGCCCTTTGATCATCATCAGATCGCGGTAATTGAAGGAAACGGCGCGAACGCCCACCAGCACCTCGCCAGGACCCGGCGTGGGCGTGGGGCGCTCCACAAACTCTAAAGAATCAATGCCAAAACTCGATATCTGCCAGGCGCGCATCGGTCTATCCTCTTGTGATTGTCGTTTCTACGCTTCATTCCGTGAGATGAGTTCGAATCAATCTCCCGTAAAATGAAGATATGGCTCGTGGTTGGGAAAGTAAATCGGTGGAGGATCAGATGGCAAATGCCTTTCCGGATTCCGGTGCGGGTTTCACCGGCGCAGGTTTCACCAGCGATGACCAGCGGCGCGCCGCCGCGCGGGACCGCGCGACCCGCGAACGCCAGAAGCAGTCGCTCAATCTGCAGCGCGAGCATATTCTCTCGCAGCGGACTTCGAATCCCGCCCGGCGCGCCGCTCTTGAAGCCGCGCTCGCGCAGGTAGAAGCGCAGATTGCCGCCATCGGCTGAAGCTGCTTCACCTCTCGCCCGGCGTTATGCCCCGCGATGAATCAGCAGCGTGTTCGCCTGGTTCACCGAGGTCAGCGAGATGCGCGCGATGTTCACGTGTGCCGGGCGAGTCGCGGCCCACAGGATCGCATCGGCAATGTCTTCGCCGGTCAAAGGCACCATTCCCTTGTAGACATTGGCAGCTCGTTCCTTGTCCCCGTGGAAGCGGACGACGCTGAACTCTGTCTCTACCAGCCCCGGATCGATGCTGGTGACGCGCACCGGTGTTCCCAGCAGGTCTTCGCGCAGGCCGTCATTGATGGTCCGCGCGGCGGCTTTGCTGGCACAATAGACGGCGCCATTCGGATAGACGAGCTCACCGGCCATGGAACCCAGCGTGATGATGTGGCCGCGCCCGCGCGCGACCATCCCCGGCACCACCGCGCGGGCCACGTAGAGCAGCCCTTTCACGTTGGTGTCGATCATCTCTTCCCAGTCTTCGATGCTGCCGGTATAGAGCTTTTCCATGCCGCGGCTCAGGCCGGCGTTGTTCACCAGGACATCGATGTCGGCCCATTCCGGCGGCAGCTCGCCGAGGACGCGTTGCACGGCGCTGCGGTCGCGCACGTCGAGCCCGACGGAGTGAACGGCGGCGGCGCCCTGCTTGAGAGCAGATGCGGCAACTTCCTCGAGCTTTTGAGCGCGGCGCGCGGCCAGCAACAGCCGAACACCCTCCGGCGCAAAGGCGAGCGCAGTGGCCGCACCAATGCCGGCGCTGGCTCCGGTGATGAAGACGATCTTTCCTTTGAGGCCCATCGTTTTCATCTTACAATCGCGCGGCGTTGCGCCATGCGATATTGAGCCACAGCCCAGTCTTCTTCACCGAGGCCGGTCCGGCGAGCTTCCGCAAAGATCTCAAGCATTGTGTCGGCAAGGCTGACGCGTGCGCCGCAGTTTGCGGCGGCTTCGCGCAGCAGGCGCAGATCCTTTTCGCCGATGTCGATGCCCGCGCCGGGCTCTTCCGGCGGATGCAACATGACTTTGGAATAGGCGGCATAAAACGGCGACTGGAAAAGTGCGCTGTTGACGGTCTCGGCGAAGACCTCGGGGTCGATGCCCTGCGAGGCTGCGTAGACAAAAGCTTCGCCAAGGGAATGATTCATGGCGCTGATGAGGAAATTACCCCCCAGCTTGACGGCGTGCGCCTGATGCGGCTCCCGCCCGACCACTGAGATGCCGCGCGACAGCGGCTCAAGCAGAGGACGCGCCCGCGCCACGGCCTCGTCTGCGCCGGCGGCGACAATCCACAGCCTGCCTTCTTCGGCAACATGGGGCCGGCCGAAGACCGGAGCGGCGACAAAATCGATGCCGCGCCGTGTGTGCTCCCGCGCCAGCCGCTCGCTCAGCGTGACGCTGATGGTGCTGCACGCAATGTGCAGCGCGTCGGGTTCGAGCGCGTCCATCAATCCGTTTGGGCCGAAGAGCACCTGTTCATGCGCCGCATCGTCGAAGAGCATGGTGATGACGGCATCGGCACCCAGTTCGGCCTCAGCCGGAGTGCCTGCGGCGATGGCGCCTTCGCGCAGCAGCGGTTCCGTGCGCCCCTCGGTGCGGTTCCACACCGACAACTCGTGGCCGGCGGCGAGCAGGCGCTGCGCCATCGGTATGCCCATCTTCCCCGTTCCCAGAAATCCGATCCTCATCGTGCCGCTCTCCCCTATGCCAGTTTCATTCTACGAATCAAACGATTCATCAGTCCCACGAAGCACAAACGGTAAACTGGGACCATGACGATTTGGAAAGTCATTGTCCTCGCCGTCATTCAAGGCTTGGCAGAGCTGCTCCCTGTTTCGAGCTCAGCCCACGTCGTGGTGGCGGAAAAACTCATGGGTCTCGATCCCTCGTCACCGGAGATGACGCTGCTCCTGGTGATGCTGCATACCGGCACCATGTTTGCCGTGCTGGCGTATTTCTGGAAGACCTGGAAGAAGGTCTATTTTTCCAGCCGCGACGCGTTTCGGCGGTTTGCGATTCTGGTCGTCTGGGCGACACTGCTTACCGGCGTCGTGGGCGAGATCCTCAAGAAAATCATCGAAAAGACGCTCTTTCGCGGCGCGGCGAAAGCGGAGATCGAGTTGCTCTTCAGCCATCTGGAACTGATTGCGCCCGCGCTCGCCGCCGCCGGGTTGTTGATTCTGGTTGCGGGACTTGCGGAGAAGCGCAAACAGGAGGCGGCTGCGGCCGGGAAACAAAAGCTACGGACGGGCGAAGGCACATTGACACTGAAGCAGGCGGGCTGGATGGGCCTGGTGCAGGGGCTGGCGCTGCCCTTTCGCGGATTTTCGCGTTCAGGGTCAACGATCTCGACTGGAATGCTCGCCGGCTCAGCAAAGGAGCCGGCCGAGCGCTTCAGCTTTGCGCTGGCCGTGGTGCTCACGCCGCCGGTGGTGATTTTGGAAGCATTGCGCCTTGTGCACGCCGCCCACGCGGCGAGTGCGGCAGGCACTCCGATCGATCTGCACGCCGCCTTGGTCACAAGCCTGCTGGGTGCGGTCTTCTCGTTCGTTGCCGGCCTGCTCGCGCTCAAGTGGCTGAGTAGCTGGCTTGAGTCCGGCAAGTGGCATTGGTTCGGCGTGTATTGCCTGATCGCGTCGGGAGTTGCGTTTTATCTGCACGCGCGGGGGTTTTAAGGGTTCGTGCTCTCCCAGGTTTCAAAAATGACGCTTGCGGCATTCGGCCTCTTGCGCTAATTGGGCGTGCCGGCGGTCTCGGCACGGGCGAAAGCGCACTGTTGGCACTGGCACATGCGGCGGAGATACTCCCAGGAGTAGATTCCGGCGGAGTGGCCGTCCTGCCAGTTGATCTGAATGGCGTAGCGGCCCACCGGATGGGCGCTCAAGGGCTTGGGCGGCGGCGCGTACATGGGCAGCAGAGCGGCTGGCTTCGGTTTGGGCTGGCCCGGCTTGCGGTCTTCGAGCGAGCGTTGCTCCACGCAGGTAGCGCAGGGACAGGCCTCGCGCAGCCACACAAAGCTCCAGGCGCTTTTGTGGCCATCAGCCCAGTCGATCTCCAGCCCTTTGCCCTCCGTGATGAGGATGCGCACCTTCCGCGGCGTGACCGCGTCGCGCAGCAGCGAGCGGTTCTGCTCCGCTGCGCGGGCTTCTTCTTCCTTCGAGACGAAGCGGATGCCTTCGTGGCTCATAAAGACAGTTTACAGGGATCCGTGAACAGTGGTCAGTGGACAGAGCAAGTTGTCCACTATCTACTGTTCACTATTCACTGTTCACTGTCCACTGTCCACTGACCACTGTTCACTGCCTCCAAAAGAACCACGCCGCCATGCCCAGGCCGATCACAACCACTGTGCCACGGAGAATGGGCTGCGGGATGCGGCGGGCGAGGCTGGCCGAGGTATAGCCGGCGATGGCGCAAACGACCATGGCCAGTAAGCAGTAGCGCCAGAGAACCTGTCCTTCGAACACAAAGATCAGGAAGGCCATGCCGTTGGCCATGGTGGTGGAGACGACTTTGAGTGCATTGATCTCATTCAGATCCTGGTAGCCGAAGAGCGAGAGCATGGTGATGACGAGGAAGCCCGCGCCGGCGCCGAAGTAGCCGATGTAAAAGCAGATCGGAATGGCGAGAAGAAAGACGGGAACACGGCGCGGCGGGTGAAACTGCGTCGACGCCCGGCCTTTGCGCCGTTCAAGCCATCGCGTGACCGGGCCGCTGGCGGCAAAGATCAGCGCGGCGACGAGCAGCAGCCAGGGAACCAGGTGCAGAAATGTCTTTTGGGGCGTGCTGAGCAGCACCACGGCGCCGGCGGTTCCTCCGAGCAGGCCGGCCAGGGCCATGGGCCAGGCGAGGCGAAGATTTTTCCGGACATCGTCACGGTACCCGGCGATAGAAGTAAGCTGCCCCGGCCAGAGCGCCACCGTATTGGAGGCGTTGGCCTTGACGGGGAGCATCCCCATGCCCAGCATGGCAGGAAACAAGAGGAATGATCCGCCTCCGGCGACGGCATTGAGCACACCGGCCAGAAATGAGGCCACAATGAGCCAGACCCAGTTCCAGGGGATGGGCGCAAGAAGACCCGAGAGTTGCACCATGCATTTTCCATTGTAGAGGGCAGACCCGGCATGCGAAGGGCGATGGAGCCGACAAAAAGGACTGACTGAAACCAGCTCTTTGTAAGACATTGAAACAAAATAGTTTTGTGAATCTTAATATATTAGCGTATAACGCTCATATTTTATGAATCTAATATGCTATATTTTTCATCAGATCCTTGAGCAGTCGGGTATCCCGGCCTCACATCCATGCTTTGGATTCGAATCAGGAGGAAAAAATCGTTATGGCAATCACTCGTTGGGACCCATTCCGGGATGTAATCGCACTGCAGAACCGCGTAAACTCGCTCTTCCGCGACTTCAACGAAGGCGGAGACCATGCGACGACGGCCAGCTTTACGCCTGCGGTCGATGTCTATGAGGACAACCAGAAGGTGGTTCTCAAGCTCGAAGTTCCGGGCATCGAAGAGAAGGACCTGGATGTGCGCGTGGAAAACAATACATTGACTGTCAAGGGCGAGCGCAAGTTTGAAAAAGAAGAGAAGGAGGAAAACTTCCATCGCATCGAGCGGCGCTACGGCAGCTTTTATCGCGCCTTCACTCTGCCCACAACGATTGACGCCGGGCACATCGATGCCAGCTACAACTCGGGCGTGCTCCGGCTGGAGCTCAAGAAAAAGCCCGAAGCTCAGCCCAAGCAGATCAAGGTCAATGTCGCGGCGTAAAGCGCCGCGACGAGCTGTTAGCTTTCAGCTCTTAGCTTCTAGCTACTCGATCGGAGGCAAACGGGCATGAACACTCCTTGCGCCGGGTTGGCAAAGCAGGCCTCCGGCGCATTTGTTTATTCAAAAAGAAAAGACGAGAATCAAAAATCAAAGAGGAGCTACTGAGGCCGGATGCTGACAGAATCAAGCTAGAAGCTAATGGCTAAGAGCTAGGAGCTGAACGTGGCAATCCATTGGGACAAGTTTACTGTCAAGTCGCAGCAGGCGATCCAGCAGGCGCAGGCTCGCGCAACCGAGTTGGGCAACGCGGAGTTGCAGCCGGTTCATCTGCTGCTCGCGCTGGTCGAAGACCGCGAGGGAGTCATTCCGGCTGTCCTCGAAAAGATCGGCGTGCCGACGGAACGGCTGGAGAGCGATCTGCACCAGATCGAAGAGCGACTGCCGCGCGTGGCCGGAGCAGCAAATCAACCAGGCCCGAGCCAGACGCTCAATAAGGTTTTGGAGCAGGCATTCAAAGAGGCGGCCAACTTCAAGGACGAGTATGTTTCTACCGAGCACCTGCTGCTGGGCGTTGCACGCCAGAAGGGCGACCCGGCATACCAGGCCTTGACGGCCCTCGGCGCAACGCATGAAGCAATTTTGAAGGCGCTCGCAGCGGTGCGCGGATCACAGCGTGTGACAGACCCGAATCCCGAAGGCAAGTTCCAGGCGCTGGAGAAATATGCGAAGGATCTGACCGATCTGGCGCGGCGCGGCAAACTCGATCCGGTGATCGGCCGCGACGAGGAGATTCGCCGCGTGGTGCAAGTGCTGAGCCGCCGCACGAAGAACAATCCGGTGCTGATCGGCGAGCCGGGCGTGGGCAAGACTGCGATTGTCGAGGGGCTGGCACGGCGCATTGTTTCGGGTGACGTACCGGAGAGCCTGCGTGACAAACGGGTTATCTCGCTCGATTTGGGCGCGATGCTGGCCGGCGCGAAATATCGCGGCGAGTTTGAAGACCGGCTCAAGGCGGTGCTCAAAGAAATCGAAGAATCGAATGGCGAGATCGTGCTGTTCATCGACGAGCTGCACACGCTCGTTGGAGCGGGCGCGGCCGAAGGCGCCATCGATGCAAGCAACATGCTCAAGCCGGCGCTGGCGCGTGGCGAGCTGCGCGCGATCGGCGCAACCACGCTGAATGAGTACCGCAAGTACATTGAGAAAGACGCGGCGCTCGAACGCCGCTTCCAGATCGTCTACGTGGGCGAGCCGAATGTCGAAGACACGATCGCCATTCTGCGCGGGCTGAAGGATCGCTACGAACAGCATCACAATGTGCGCATCAAGGACTCGGCGATTGTGGCCGCGGCGACGCTGTCGCACCGGTATATCAGCGATCGCTTCTTGCCGGACAAAGCGATCGACCTCGTCGACGAAGCCGCTGCGTCGCTGGCGATCCAGATCGGCTCGGTGCCGACGGAGATCGATCAATTGGAACGGCAGGCGACCTCGCTCGAAATCGAGCGGGCGGCACTGAAGCGCGAGACCGACGAGAACAGCAAAGAACGGCTCGAAGAAGTAGAGCGCGAAGTGGCCACGCTGCGCGAGCAGATTACGGCTCTGCGTGCGCGCTGGACGAAAGAGCGGGATGCGATTGCACGCGTCTCCGAGATCAAGAAAAAAATCGAGGCGCTGCGCT
>JASHQE010000142.1 GCA_030037705.1 Acidobacteriaceae bacterium
CCATCCGAAGTTCATGAGCTGGTCGTAGCGGAAGCGGGGCAGCGTTCCCCTGACCCATACATACAGAAACAGGAAGCAGAAAACTTTGGCGACAAACCAGAAGATCGAAAGCAGGGCATTCAGCACGTTGTTTTCGATCGGGTCCAGCAGATTGCCCCAGGGGCTCGTCCACCCGCCCAGGAAGAGCAATGTGGCGACGCAGCCCACCGTGATCATGTTGGCGTACTCGGCCATGAAGAACATGGCGAACTTCATCGAACTGTATTCGGTGTGGTAGCCGCCGGTCAGCTCGCTTTCCGCCTCGGGCAGATCGAACGGCGCGCGGTTGGTTTCGGCATATGCGGCCATCAGGTAGATGAAGAAGGCCACAAATTGGAGCCCGCCGAAGATGTTCCAGGTGGCGATGCCTTTTTCGGCCTGTTGTTCGACGATGGCGCGCAGGTTGAACGATCCGGCGCGGAGCACCACGCCGACGAGCGACAAACCAAGCGCCAGCTCGTAACTGATCAACTGGGCAGAGGAGCGAAGAGAGCCGAGCAATGAGTATTTGTTGTTCGAGGACCACCCTGCCAGCGCAATGCCGTAGACGCCAATGGAAGTGATGCCCAGGATGACAAGCAGGCCGATATTGATGTTGGAGATTTCAAAGAGATCGAGCCCGCGCGGGCCGGCATTCGGCTCGCCGAAAGGGATCACGGCGATCGAGATAAGCGCGCAGGTGAGGGAGATGATCGGCGCAAGCAGATAGAGCGGCCGATACACCGCAGTCGGGATCAGATCTTCCTTGAGGAAGTTCTTGGCTCCATCGACCAGCGGCTGCAGCATCCCGAACGGGCCAACGCGGCTGGGCCCCCAGCGGTTCTGGATGCGCCCAACCAGCTTGCGCTCAAGCAGCACCGTATAGGCCACGGCCATCAGCAGAATCACCGTGACAACGATGACCTTGAGCAGACTCCATAGAAAAAATTGAAGGAAAGTCACTTGCATTCGGCTCGTCTCATCGTCTTTCTTGTACCACTGTCATCCTGAGCGAGGTCCGCCGTGGCGGACGAAGTCGAAGGATCTGTGGTTGGTTTTTTCATCAACTTCAATCCGCTGCCGTCTCCGCCAGCTCCCGCGCTTGATGCCGGTCGATCTCCATCAACCCGCGGCTGTAACGGCCCAGCGTTCCTGAAGTAAACAACGTATCGTGAGCTGGAACTACAAGATCTTTCCCTGCAAGCGCGGTCGCGGGTACGAATCCTTGCGCCGCGCTCGGCTCCGTGCGCACATCATTGCCGCTGAAAAGATTCAACCTGTCGAGCGCGTAGCCGGGCACGAGCCGCGTAATTTCGTCCAATGCGGCGAGCGGATCGAAGGGGCTGAGCCTTGGCTCGAGACCATTCGCCTCCAGCCACACCGAATGCCGGTCAGCCTCGCCGGACTGCGCCCCGCGCGACTGGCCCAGATCGGCGGTGATGCCGCGCTTCCCGAAAGGCACCAGCGTGCTTACATCGATGCCCATGCCTCCGGCCAGTCGCACCAAAATTTCAAAGTCCGGCTTGGTTCCCGCACGGTCGGCCGCTTTGCGCACCAGTTGCACATCGCCGAACGTGTTGGTGACGGTGCCGGATTTTTCGTAGAGGCTGGCAGCCGGAAGGACTACATCGGCCAGCGCAGCCGTCTCGGTCAGAAAGAGATCCTGCACGATGAGAAACGTGTTCTGCAACGTTGCAACGCTCACGTCGAACTTTGCAACCGGATTTGCGCCCACGACGAGCAGAGCACCTAACTGGCCCCGGCCCGCGTCATCGAGCATCTCCGGAAGCGTTTTGCCCGGCGCAGCAGGGAGATCTGGATACTCGCTGAAGGCTCCGGGAGCCGCGACCGGCGCGTAGCCGGGCAGCAGGTCAGGGAAGAGCCCCATATCCGCCGCGCCGCGCGAGTTGGCGTAGTCACCGAGATAGGCAAATCGGACAGAATCTGGATTCGGACCGCGCTTCAGTCCCCAGGCCACGATGTCTTCCACCATGCGCCCGCGAAGCTCTTCGCCGAAGAGGACGACGAGCGACTCTTCGGCCTGCACCGCTTTGCTGAAATCAGAGTCGCCGGCAGTGAGAAATGCCGCCAGATTCTTGTAGCCATCTGCGGGGATCACCTGCATTGCCTTGGCCTGCCGTTCGAGCTTGATGGGCCGATGATTGGCGATGTAGAGCCGTGCGCGGTTGAGCCGCACGTTGGTGCGAATCTGCCAGGCGAGCAGCGGATGCTCGTTGGTGGGATCGCCGCCGATCAAAAGAATCGCCGCCGCCGAGCCGATCTCGCGCAGGCCGACCGTCTTGCCCGGCTGCCCGGCCAGCGCGCGCGCAAAGGCTGCGTAGTCCGTGGTGCGGATGTGGTCAATATTGTTGGTCTTGAGAACGGTCCGCGCAAATTTCTGCAGCAGATAATTCTCTTCGTTTGTGGTGCGGTTCGAGCCAACCACGCCGATAGCCGCGCCGCCGCGCGCATCGCGGATCTCTTTGAGCCTGGTTGCTGCGTGGCGCAACGCATGGTCCCAGGTTGTCGGCTCTAACGTGCCAGCCGCGTTGCGAACCAGGGGCTTCGTGAGCCGCTCAGAATGTTCGACAAAATCAAATCCAAAACGGCCCTTGGCGCAAAGAAAATCTCCGTTGATGCCGCTCTTGTCGCGATTGTCGGCGCGGACAATCTCCGAGCCCTCGTTGTCCTGCCGCACACCCAGCGTCACCTTGCAGCCGTCGCCGCAGTGCGTGCACACGGTGGAAACGTGATTCATCTCCCAGGGCCGCGTCTTGTAACGGTAGCTGCCGCTGGTCAGCGCGCCCACCGGGCAGACGTCGATGCACATGCCGCACTGCTCGCAATCGAGCTGGTTTTCCTCATTGGGTGCAATCACGGAGCTGGCACCGCGGGCCTGCACACCCAGCGCCCACACGTCCATGCCTTCGCCGCACATGCGGATGCAGCGGTAGCAGAGGATGCAGCGCGGCCGGTCGTAGAAAACCGCTGGCGACCATTGCTGCTCATCGCGATGGTGCTTGGCCTCCGTATAGAGGCTCTCGCCCGCGCCGTATTTGAAGGTCATGTCTTGCAGTTCGCACTCGCCGCCGGCGTCACAGACGGGGCAGTCGAGCGGGTGGTTGCCGAGGAGAAGCTGGATCGTCGCCTTGCGCGCCTGCGCGATCTCTGGCGACTCGGTGACGAAGACCTGCCCTTCGGCAACCGTGGTGGTGCAGGCCGTCTGCAGCTTGGGCACTTTTTCCTGGCGCACCACGCACATGCGGCAGGCTGCCTGCAGGCTCAGGCCGGGATAGTAGCAGAAGGCGGGAATCTCGATGCCCGCCTTGCGGCACGCATCGATGAGCAGTGTTCCCGCGGGCGCCGTCAGCGTCTTTCCATCGACTGTAAATGTTACGTCGGGCATTTTTCTTCTCGTTATCCTCTGTCGGTTCCCAACCACGCTACCTTACTACTGTTTGTCATCCTGAGCGAAGGTCGCCGCGGCGACCGAGTCGAAGGATCTGCGGTTGCCTCTGGCTCACTCGTGAAGTCTCTACGATCAGCGTCATTCCGCAGGGGCTAAAGCCCCAAGATTTTTTGCATCGTTTCGGCACGACTGAAGTCGTGCCCTTTCACAAAACATGCTTATGAAACGTACCTGCCCGAGCCTTCTCATACCACCGCCATCTCCACATGCTTGGCGAACGGGCACGGCTTGCCGTCCAGATGATCCTCGAACTCCTTGCGGAACTTCTTCACAAAAGCAATGGTTGGCATCGCCGCCGCATCGCCGAGCGGGCAGAAGGTGCGCCCCAGCATGTTCTCGGCAAGATACTGCATATTATCGATGTCCTTCGCCGCGCCGAAGCCGGCGTGAAAGCGTGTGAGCGACTTCTTCAGCCAGTCCGTTCCTTCGCGGCAGGGAATGCACCAGCCGCAGCTCTCGTGCTGATAAAAACTGATTGTCCGCAGCGCGAATTCGACGATGCAGGTCTGGTCGTCGATCACGACTACGCCGCCCGAGCCGAGCATCGATCCTGCCTTGCCCACCTGGTCGAAGTCCATGCCGAGCGTTTCAATTTCCTCGGGCAACAACACCGGAGTCGACGAGCCGCCGGGGACGACAGCCTTCAGTTTGCGCCCGCCGCGCACGCCACCGCCGACCTCGTAGATCATCTTTTTGAGGTTGTAGCCCATGGGCAGTTCGTAGATGCCGGGCCGCTCCACGTGACCGCTGATGCCGAAGAGCCGCGTGCCGCCGTTGCGCGGCGTGCCCACGGCTGAATACGCCTCCGCGCCCATCGCGATCACGTGAGGTACGGTGGCAATTGTTTCGGCGTTGTTGATGATCGT
>JASHQE010000143.1 GCA_030037705.1 Acidobacteriaceae bacterium
CCCCTGCATCTCCGTAATGAGGCTGTGATCTTCTTCCAGGAACACAATACAGCAGCGCAGGTTGCCGCAGCGGACGAGGCCATCAAGGCGGACCCCAATGACGCGATCCTCTATTACATCAAGGGGCAGGGGCTCATCCAGAACGCGACCATTGATCCCAAGACACAAAGGATCGTTCTGCCGGACGACTGCACCGCGGCCTACCAGAAGTATCTTGATCTTGCGCCGAACGGCCCGTACGCCGCGGAGGTGGCCGGCATCCTGGCGCAGGCCGGGCAGAAGATCAGTTCTTCCTATAAGGCCGGCAAGAGCAAGTAAGCCAGGCTCCATCGGTACCCAAGGGCGTTCGCTGCGGCGAGCGCCCTTTGTGTTTCTGCGGAACTATCCACCAAGCCTGTCTGGCCCTGTGCAGACCCACGGCAAGCGGGATTCTACAATCCAAGCATGAGCTCCGGTTTGCCGAGCTATGACGAAGCTGCCGCGCTGGTTGCCGCGTACGCTGCCCAATTGAATCCTTACGGCCAGGCGGAGCGCGTGGGGCTCGACCAGGCGCATGGCCGCGCACTGGCCCGGCCGCTCTGCGCGGACCGCGATCAGCCGCCCTTTGCCCGCTCTACGCGTGATGGCTATGCCTGCCGGGCGGCTGAGGCCGCTGAACACGTGAACCTCGCTGTTGCCGGCTTGACCCGCGCAGGGGAAGCGCCGGGAGGTCCGTTGCCCCGGCAAACGGTCTGGGAGATTATGACCGGCGCACCGGTTCCCGATGGCGCGGATGCGGTCGTGATGGTAGAGCATGTGGAAGCCGAAGGCGGACGTGTACGTCTGCTCCCGCCACGGACAGTCACTGCAGGCGAAAATATCGTGGCTCAGGGTGCGCAGGCCCGTGCGGGCGAAGAATTGCTCCCTGCCGGGACCGCGATCGGCTTTGCGCAGGTGGCGCTTGCGGCAGCCTGCGGCTACGCGGAGCTTGAGGTCTTTGCGCGACCGCGCGTGGCCATCCTCACCACCGGCGATGAAATCGTTCCGGTCGAATCCGAGCCCGCACCGGGCCAGATCCGCAACTCGAACGGCCCCATGCTGGCGGCCTTGGTTTCCGCAGCCGGCGGCGAACCTTGGATTCTGCCCACGGCGCGGGACAACGCCGAAGCGCTTGACGCCGCACTGGCACAATCCGCAAGCGCCGATCTGCTGCTGGTTACCGGGGGTGTTTCCGCGGGCAAATTTGATCTTGTCGAGCCGGCGCTGGCCCGCTGCGGCGCGCGCTTTCACTTTACCGGCGTGCGTATGCAGCCCGGCAAGCCGGTGGTATTTGCGGAACTGCCAACCCCCGGCACCAAACGCAACCAAAACCAGCGCCCCGCGCAGCAGTGCTGCTTTGGGCTGCCCGGGAATCCGGTCTCCTCGGCAGTGACGTTTCTGCTTTTCGCGGCGCCGGTGCTGGCAGCGCTGAGTGGCCGGCTCGACCGTGGTCCGCGCTTCGCGCTGGCGCGGCTCGCGGAGGATGTGAAAGGCCGGCCGGGACTCACGCGATTCCTGCCCGCATCGTGCACGTTCGGAGCGAGGAACGGCGAACTGCCGGAGGTCGCATGTGTGGAGTGGCAGGGATCGGGCGACTTGGCGGCCATGGCTCGATCCAACTGCTTCCTCGTCGTCCCGGAGGAGACGGAACGGCTTCCGGCGGGCGCGACTGTGCGTATTCTGCTTGGGTGAGGATGTATGCCCGAATCCACGAGACTTTCGCATTTTAACGAGACAGGCCAGGCTTCCATGGTCGATGTAAGCGGCAAGCCGGCTACAAGGCGCACCGCGACCGCCTCGGCCTTTGTGGAGCTCTCTGCGGTCGTGCTGGCCGCGCTGCCCGCAAATCCCAAAGGCAATCCGCTCGAAGTGGCTCGTTTTGCGGGAATGCAGGCCGCCAAGCGTACATCCGACCTGATTCCCATGTGCCATCCGCTCGCGCTGGCGCACGTGGACGTGCAGGCCGAGGTCGTCGGGGGCGGCGTGCGCATCACGGCTACAGCGGCGACTGTAGGTCCAACCGGGGTGGAGATGGAGGCGCTCACCGCCGCAGCCGTGGCTGCGCTTACCATCTACGATATGACCAAGGCATTGGACAAGGGCATCGTGATCCGTGAAGTCCGTCTCGAATCAAAAACCGGCGGCAAGAGCGGAGATTTTTTTCGAGCCCCGGAGGCTAAGTGATCACGCGCGCTCGTGATGGGACGAGTTCTCCACAACTTGCCCCGGTGCGGCGGCCCCTCGTATCATCCGGCAAGAGCCTAAACAGAGCGAGCGAAGAGGAAAAACAGCCATGAGCCAAACAGAAAATGTGACTGGCTTGCGCGTGAAGGGTCGCCTCATGTCTGCCTCGGAGATTGAGCGCACGCTGGTGCGTCTGGCCCACGAGGTCGTGGAAAAGAGCAATGGCAGCGAAGATCTGGCGCTGGTGGGCATTAAGCGCCGCGGTATTCCGCTCGCCGAGCGGCTGGGCAAACTGATTTCGAGCATCGAAAAACGGCCTGTCGATACGGGCGTGCTGGATATTCAGTTCTACCGCGACGATCTCTCTACTGCCGGGGTCCGGCCTGTGGTTACGCCGGGATCGATCGGCTGCGAGGTCGAAGGCCGCGATGTCGTGATCTGCGACGATGTGCTCTATACCGGCCGCACTGTCCGTGCCGCCCTCGATGCGCTCTTCGATCACGGCCGCCCGCGCCGCGTGCAACTTGCCGTCCTGATCGACCGCGGCCATCGCGAGCTGCCGATCGAGGCCACCTACGTGGGTAAATATGTGCCCACCAGCAGCCGCGAGATCATCGAGGTGAAATTTCAGGAAGTTGACGGCACGGAGCAGGTGCTGCTCGTAGAACGCATAGGTTGAAGAGCCGCTCGCGCAAGGACGAGCAGCTAAGAGCTGAAAGCTGATAGCTCGTTTTGGACCGGAGCCTGGTGCTCCGATGAAAGATCCGCATGATCAAGGTCGCTGCACGCCGCGCATTACGCACCCCGTCTGTACCTGCATCTCCATTTCCTTATCATCCCGGCTCATTGCTCTCCATTCTTGATCTCAGCGTGGAGGATGTGAGCCGGCTGCTCGAGCGGTCTACCGGGCTTGAAAAAGAGGATCCGCTCAAGCGCGACCGCATCCTGGCCAAGCGGCGCATTGCGCTGCTGTTCTACGAATCCTCAACGCGGACGCGCACGAGCTTTGAGTTGGCGGCAAAAGCGCTTGGAGCGGACACGACGCTGGTTTCGAATCTGAGCTCCAGTATTGAAAAAGGTGAGTCGCTCAAAGACACCGGATTGACGCTGCGCGCGCTGGGAGCTGAAGCCATCATTCTGCGCCACAACTCATCGGGCTCGCCCTGGCTGCTGGAGCAATCAACGCACCTGCCCGTACTCAACGCCGGCGACGGCATGCACGAGCACCCAACGCAGGCGCTGCTCGATCTGCGCACGATCCTCAACCACTTCGATCCAAAAACCAGAACCTGTCATTTTGAACGAGTTGAGCGAGGACGCGCCAGCGGACGAGTCGAAGCCGAAGACTCGCCGTGGCGAGGATCTGCGGTTCCCATCAAAGCCGATACCCTCGCCGGCCTCACCGTCACCATCGTCGGCGACATTCTGCATAGCCGCGTGGCGCGCTCGAACATGCTTTTGTTGCCGCGCCTCGGCGCGCGCGTGCTGCTCTGCGGACCGAAAGAGCTTTTGCCGGAGATCGCTGCGCAGGCTTGTCCCGGTATCCCACCCCAGCAACAAAAACCTGCTGCTGGGGACCCCGGGGTCGCCATCGAACGCGACTTCGAAGCCGCGATGCGCCAGTCGCAGGCCATTATGATGTTAAGAATTCAGGCCGAACGGCTGGCCGGCCTGCAGCTCGACCTCGACGAGTACAAGGCCCGCTATCAGCTCACCGGCCAGCGGCTGGCGGCGCACGCGCCCAACGCAATCGTGATGCATCCAGGACCGATCATCCGCGGCATGGAGATTACGGCCGGCGTGGCCGACGGCCCACAATCGACGATCCTTGAACAGGTAACACACGGACTGGCGATCCGCATGGCGGTGATGGAGCGGGCGCTCGCGGCAACGCACGGAGGCCGCGCATGACCACCCTCGCCATCCGCAATGGCCATCTCGTCGACCCTGCCGCCGGCGTGGACGCGGCCAAGGACATTCTGCTCAAAGACGGTCGCGTGGCCGAGATCGCCGGGCCAGGCAAGCTCAAGCAGGCGCAGGGCGCGGAGATCCTCGACGCGACCGGCCTGATCCTTGCGCCGGGCCTCATCGATATCCATGTTCATCTGCGTGAGCCGGGCCAGGGCTACAAGGAGACCATCGCTACCGGAACGGCCGCCGCCGCCGCCGGAGGATTCACCGCCGTCGCCGCGATGCCCAACACCACGCCGGTGAATGACTCAACGGAGATCACGCGCTGGATGCAGGCGCCGGAGCGGGGTGCGCAGGTGCGTGTCTTTCCCATCGCCGCGGCCACACGCGGATCGAAGGGTGAGTCGATCAACGATTTCGCGGCGCTCAAATCCGCAGGCGCTGTGGCCGTTACGGACGATGGCCGGCCCATCTTGAAAGATGGCGTGATGCGCGAGAGCCTTGCTGCCGCAGCGCGCGTCGGTCTCACCGTAATCCAGCACGCCGAAGATACGCGGCTCACACAGGGTGCGAGCATGAACCTGGGACCTGCCTCCTTCAAGCTTGGCTTGCGCGGTATGCCGCCCGAAGCAGAGTCGGGACTCGTTGAGCGCGACATCCGGCTGGTTGCCGAGCTGCGCGATGCGCACCCGCACCTGCATGTGGCGCATACTTCCACGGCTGCGGCTGTGGCGGCAGTGCGCCAGGCGCGCCGCAATGGGCTGCGCGTGACGTGCGAGGTCGCGCCGCATCATTTCCTGCTCACCGAGGAGCACGTCGGCCTCTACAACACGCACGCCAAGATGAATCCGCCGCTGCGCTCGGCTGCCGACCGCGATGCGATGATCGAAGGCATTCTCGATGGCGTGGTCGATGCGATAGCCACCGACCACGCGCCGCATGCACAGCATGAAAAAGAGGTCGAGTTCGAGCAGGCGCCGAACGGCATCACCGGTCTTGAAACGGCACTGGGCCTATGCCTGCGCTGGCTGCACAGAGAGTGGAAGATGCCGCTGGGCCGGGTGCTGGGCCTGCTGAGCGCGCAGCCAGCGGCGCTCTTGAACCTGAAGGGCCGCGGAACATTGACGGTGGGCAGCTATGCCGATGTCGTTATCTTCGACCCCAAGGCGGAGTGGACGTATCGCGCAACCGAATCGAAGTCAAAGGCCAAGAACACGCCCTTCGACGGCTGGATCATGCAGGGCCGGGTTCGCTGGACGATCAGCGAGGGCCGCGTGGCGTTTGCGAATCCAGCCTAGTATGGTGCCCGAGAAATTCGCAGCATAATTGGCAAGGAGCAACCGCAGATCCCCTTCGACTTCGCTCAGGGCAGGCTTTCGGCTCTCCGCCGCGGCGGACCACGGCGGACTTCGCTCAGGATGACAGGCGCATTTTTGATACGAACTTCTGGGATAGGACGCTAGTCGGCCAAGAGGTTGTCTTCATCGCCGTTGGAGCGAGCGTTTATTCCTCGAGAAAATGTCCTCAGCCGCTCTCTTTGGCATCCAATCGCCCAGCGGCGGGAAAGCGCCGAGGAGGCTTGAGATGTTCACAATACCGGCTGCGCTGCTCTACGCGGACTGGGCGCTGTTTCTGATGCGCCTGGTGGTAGCGGCGGTCTTCGGGACCAGCGGGTTCGGCCATCTCAAATCGCCGCGCCAGCGTGCTGAGAGCCTCGGGATGAGCGTGGGATTTACGATCTTTCTCGGCGCCGCGGAGCTGGCCGCCGCGCTTGCTCTAGTCGTCGGCTTTCTGACGCAATGGGCCGCGATCGGGCTCATCCTCATCATGCTCGGCGCGATCTACCTGAAGATCGCCCAATGGAAGACCGGCTTCTGGGGCGAGAAGTCCTCTGGCTGGCACTATGATCTGCTTTTCGTCGTCATGAATCTTGTGATTCTGTGCACCGGCGGCGGCCGCATCGCTCTGATGCCGGCGTGAAAGACGTTCCCTGAATCCATCATCAGGGAGTCCAATCTACCTATTGCCCGCGGCCGCCCAACCGTCTATCCTGTCCCGGCGCGCGTTGTGTGGGCATCGGGTGCAGCGATGCGCGCCAGGACAAAAGCATTCCGCGAGGACAAAGCATTCCGAGGGCAAAAGTATTCATGGACAAGCGGGAGTTCTTGAAGACCACCGGCGCGCTGATGGCTGGGAGCATGTTGTCGCGCGTAACAATGAGCGGGCAGCAGAGCGGGCGCCAGGATAACCAGCAGGATAAACAGCAAATGGTTCAATCAGGGACCGGACACCGAACCAATTGGAGCGGCAATCTCACCTACAGCACGGATAATCTGCAGACGCCGGGAACGGTGGACGATCTGTGCCAGCTTGTAAAAAGCAGCCGGAGGCTGCGCGCTCTGGGCTCGCGCCACTCCTTCAACTCCATTGCTGACAGCAGTCATGAACAGGTCTCTCTTGCGCGGCTTACCGGCATCACGCTCGATGAGGCCGCGCACACGGTCACCGTAGAAGGCGGGGTGACCTACGCATTGCTTGCCCCGTGGCTCGACGGACGCGGCTATGCACTGCACAATCTCGCTTCGCTGCCGGGTATTACCATCCCTGGCGCCTGCGCAACGGCTACGCATGGCTCGGGCCTGCAGAATGGCAATCTGGCCACGGCCATTGCAGCCGTTGAATTCGCCGCTGCGAATGGCGAGCTGGTCCATCTCTCCCGTGCCCAGGACGGCGATAAGTTCCTCGGCGCGGTGGTCGGACTGGGCGCGCTCGGTGTCATCACGCGCATGACGCTTGACGTGCAACCAGCCTACAAAGTGGCGCAGTCGGTCTACCAGAACCTCAGCTTTGATGAGCTGGGGCGCAATATGGATGGCGTCTTCGGGAGCGGCTATAGCGTCAGCGTCTTTACCGACTGGCAAAATCACCGTGGCACCCAGGTATGGATCAAAAAACGGCTGGGCGCGGGCTACTCGGGCGATTCCGTCCAATGGCCGCAGGAGTTCTACGGCGCCACGCTGGCCAAGGAAAAGCTGCATCCCATCGCCGGTCATCCGGCCGAAAGCTGCACGGATCAACAGGGGATTCCGGGGCCATGGTACGACCGGCTGCCGCACTTCCGCATCGGCCAGACGCCTTCGAGCGGGCACGAGCTCCAGTCGGAATATCTTGTCCCCTACGAGCACGCATACGAGGCTGTGCTCGCCGTCGAAAAGCTGCGCGACCAGATTACGCCGCATCTCTTCGTGACGGAGCTGCGCACCATCGCGCCCGATCATTTGTGGATGAGCACGGCCTGCGAACGCCCATCGCTGGCGATTCACTTCACGTGGAAGCCGGAGTGGCCTGCGGTACGCGCGGTTCTGCCCATGATCGAAGCGCAACTTGCACCCTTCACACCGAGGCCGCATTGGGGCAAGCTGTTCACTGTGCCGCCAGCGCAGCTCGAAGCGCGCTATGCAAGGCTCAAGGATTTCCAGGCGCTGGCGAGCCAATACGATCCGGATGGCAAATTCCGGAATGCGTTTCTGGCTTCGAATCTGTACGCGAGCTAGGCCGTATCGACATACGGGTCGAGGCTAAGTAGTTGACCGACAAAACAAGCACTGTCATGTTGAGCGGAGTCCGCCGCGGTCCGCCGCGGCGGAGAGTCGAAACATCTGCGGTTCACCACGTCTGGCACCGATTTTTGCCCGTGGTTCACCGGGCTATATGTCGATACAGCCTAGAACTCAAAATTTCGCAGGCGGTTCAGCCCTTGCGGCGATAGAGAATCTGGAACTCATAGCCGGGATTGGCAGGGAAGAGCCCCCCCAAGTGGCGCAGACGCTCCGCAAGAGCAGGCGCGGCTAAGAGCGGATACTCGCGCTCACGCAGGTCGTGATAATCGAAGTCCACGGCCAGCGACAGCATGTAAATGGCAAGCGCATCGGAAAACGAAGCTTCGAAAAAGTTATTGCGAGCGCGCTCATCAATACTTTTCGCAGAACGGCCATCGCGCGTTACGCCTTCCTGCGCGCGGCGGCGGGCCTCCCACGCATCCTGGCTGGTTTCGCCGCGCACCTGCGCCTCAGCCTGCGACCAGGCAAGAGAAGCAAAGCTCTCCGGCACGCCCGCGGCCTCAACAAAGTTATGGGCCACATTGATGAAGAATTCGAAGGCCAGGCCGAAGCGGTCGTCGACGAGGCGCGTCGAGATAAACACGGCCTCCGTCGAACCGAAGGCTGCATTACGGTGACAGATGGCGCGGTCGCCGAGATCGACACTATAGGCGGGCGCAAGAAGTGTTTCGCCCGTATCGGCAATCGCCAAAGGCACAAAATAATACGCGCGCTGGCTCAGCGCAGCGGAGAGCGCGGCGGGTACAGCCCCCACGAGGCGCTCGAGATCCGCGTCCGGAATGCGGGTATCACCCCACGCTGCATAACGGATGCCGTTGGGGGGCTGCGTTACCGTTACCTGCGTGGCCACTTTTTCTGCCTGCCACAGGTCAATTTGCGCCGTACTAGCCATCAATGCGGCTCTCCAATTGATGCGGCATTTCCGGTCCCATGCAAAGAGGCTACTTCTTAAGGAAAATGCCGCTCTAAGTGTTGCGGCTCCGGGCCAGAGTTACCGGAGAGCCGCACCAGCGATTATTCTAGTCGAGAGGAGTTAAGCGGGATGATGCAATCGCCGGAAAGCGGCCGGGAAAGATTTCTTGGGTTTCCCCTGGAAGGCTTCAGCCTGTTCCAAAGCCTGCTGCTCTCGCTGGCGCTGGCCTTCCTCACATTTTTCGCCAGCACCTGCATCGCCATCTTCGCGCTGCTCGCGTGGAATTACATCGGACACCACGCGGTGAACTTCGCAGACACCTACCGCTACGTGGGCTTTCCTGCCGGCGTGCTGGTGCTCGTGGTCGCGGTGCCGTTTTTCCTTGTCCTGTGGGTGAAGGCGAAGGTGCGGAAGTAAGATTGCTGCCGCGAAAACGGCCGCTCCTCGGGGGAAACGGCCGCAGTCTTTCGACGCTTGGGTGCGAAATCTACATCCCCGCCGGTTTGGGATTTTCAGGATCGAACTTGGCCACCTGGATCTTCCGCGCCAAGCCAACCTTCGCCAGCAGCCAGATGCCCCAGAAGTTGGGGTCGATCTCATACCAAGCCAGACCATGGCGGGCCGAGACGGGATGGGCATGATGATTGTTGTGCCAACCTTCGCCGCCGGTGAGCAGGGCGACCCACCAGCTATTGCGCGAGTCATCCCGCGTCTCAAAACGGCGGCTGCCCCAGAGGTGCGTGGCCGAGTTCACCAGCCAGGTGGCGTGCAGTCCAAGCGTCACGCGCAGCAGAACGCCCCACAGTACCATGGCGACACCGTTCAGCCATCCGCCCCAATACCATCCGCCCGCCAGCAGCAGAATGCCGCTCAGCGTGATGGGTAGCCAATGATACTTGCTCAGCCACACGTGGAACCGGTCACGGCGCAGATCGGGCGAGTAGCGCGCCAGAGCCTCAGTCTGCGCGTGCAGCGCCTCGCCGAAGAGAATCCACCCGGTGTGCGCCCACCAGCCGCCCTCGCGCGGTGTATGCGGATCGCCTTCCCGGTCGCTGAGCTGGTGATGGACGCGATGTGTCGAGACCCAGAAGATCGGCCCGCCTTCAAGCGAAAGCGTGGCGCAGACCGTCATCGCATACTCCAGCCATTTGGGCACATGGTAGCCGCGGTGCGTGAGCAGGCGGTGATAGCACATGCCGATGCCCACATTGATCGCCAGCACATACAATACCGCCGTGATGGCGAGACGCTGCCAGCTGAAGAGAAACAATGCGACCAGCGCTCCCAAGTGAAACACCGCAATGGTGCCGAATGTAAGCCAATTGAACCCCTCGCCCACCGTGGCGGCACGGCCCATGCGAACCTGATGCCGCGCGGACACGCCGTGAATTGTGCGTGTTGCGGGAGATTCGCTTATCTGGTTTGGATCGGTTGAATCCTCGGTTGTGGTTTCAAGGGGAGGAGCGGTTAGGACAGATGCCATTCGGTCGGAAATCCTTCAAAAAGTGGCGGCGGGCCCACTTTCAGTCTTGATTGTATAGGAGAAAAAGACCGATGCTCCCCGGGATGGGGTCCTACTTTTGTTGGAGGCATCCTGATGTGGTCATGGCCGGGGAAGAGCGCGCGCCCGAAAGATCTGCTCGCGAACCGGCTGGGTCACCTTTTTGAGGTGACGTTGGTGATGCCCGCTTCTCACTCCTGTAATCACGAAAGGAGATTGCAAAATCCTTCAATCTTGACAGGTTACGCACAGATGCTATGTTCGGTATGCGGGCCCGTCTTCTGCCCGCGATAGAGAATTTTGAAGAATACGAATAGGAGAAAATCATATGATGGCAGCGGCCAATCTGCTTGGCGCCTTCTTTGCGTTGCAGATTCCGGAGGGTGGCTCCCCCTGGATGTATTTGTTACTGGCGAGCGCAGCTTGCGTGGGCGCGCTGGCTTTCAGCGCCCGGAAGCGTGTGCGCACCAACAACTAACGCACTCTATGACTTCTTAAATTTCCCCAATTCTTGAGCAATCTGCCCGAAGAGTACGTTCTAAACTACTGAATCTACGAATGCGCGGTGATAGCCGTGTGTCATGGCAGATATGGTTTTTGAGGGCGGCAACGCAATCCGCCCTCTACTCGTTTGTTGCAACCAGTGTGCTTCCCCCCGAGACAAAGATCTTCGTCGCCTGCCCCCGCAGGACACGATAAAGCGCGAACTGGCGCTGTGTAGTTCCACGCAGTTCGAAAAGCAGCTCACCGCGGTTGTCCGCCATCGCATCGACGGCATCCACCAGTCTCATGCGGGGCGTGTCGTCCAGGTGCGCCGCATCCGTAACGTTTTTCACGAGCGCGATCAAGCTGCCATAGAGGTCCGGTTGAGCGATAAGGGTCACGAACTTTTCCTGTGCTCCCGAACCATCCGTATGCGCCGAGAACACCATCGTCGCTCCCGAGCCGTAGGCCAGCTCGAAGACGCGGAATTGTTCGTCGAGCAACGGGGCAGGGGCGGGCGGCGGTGTGAGCTGGGTTTTGCGGGTCGAGGAGGTCTTTGAAGAGGTCTTTTTTGCCGCCGGTTTGGCCGGAGCCGGCGGAGGGTTCAGGCCCAGAGCTGTGCGCGCCAGATCCTCTAGCTGGGCCTTGTATTTCGCTTCGTCGTCCGGATTGGCCCAGGAAAAGCTCAAGATATGCTCGGGCGTGTCCTTCGAGTCGGAGACGGCCACGGCCTGTTGCATGTCCGGCGGCAAGCCGATCAGGCTCGGCATCACTGTAGGTCCGCTGTCTGTTGACTTGCCGCGGATGAGCCGAGGGCGATCGGGATCGGTACTATCCGGTAACGACGAGACAGAAGCTTCGTCTTCGCCATTCTTTTTCTGAAGCTTGGGGCGATCAGGGTCGGTGCCCGTCGAACTGCCGCTTGCAGTGTCGCCGGTGCTCCGGTGCAAGGTAGGCCGATCCGGGTCAGGAGGAGGACCGGAACTTCCGGAGGAAGAACTGGCCGTGCCCGAATTCGAATCCCCTGAGCCAGAATCCGGAGAACGGTGCAGCGTGGGACGGTCGGGATCAGGCGGCGGACCCCCGTTAGCCGATCCGGAACTAGATCCGGAGCTTGATCCGGAACTGCCGCTGCCCGCTTTTTCATCGGGATGGGCTTTGCGGTGTAAGACGGGCCGGTCGCTCGCTTCGTCTTCGTCGTCCTTCCATGCTGTGGCTGCAGGCGCCGGTTTAGGCTTCGGCAGTGACTTCCAGCTGCCGTAGCCCACCCACGAGCCTTGCTCCAGTGCTGCGTTCTGGATCACGAAGAGACCTGTATTCTTGCCATTTTCCTTGAGTTGGTACTCGACCTCGCCCTCGAGCGCCAGTGGTTCGGGATGCGCCATGTAGAGATCGCCATCCTGCAACTGCTGGCCGTCGAAGATGGTTACGGGAATGATTCGGCTGGCCTTGGGGTGCCGTTCATCGCCGGTCCACTCGAGAACGGCTACGGCACGCAACTCCGGTGTGTCCTTGGACTTGGTGATCTGGCCGGGATATTGAGCCGAGGCGGCCGGCCCGCACGCGAACAAGAGCGAGACCAGCACACCCCCGCTTGCTTTTAAAAGATTTGTCGCGCGCGATGACACGTGCCGCTCTCCTCGTCAATAATCAATCCTGATGGCGGCGGATACGAAGCGATCTGCCGTATTCAGCCCTTCCATCTCACCTTCTGAGGATAGTCTCAATGGAACTCAATAAGAAAGTCGCCAACTTTACCCTTCAGACCGACGAGGACAAAACCGTAAGCCTGTCCGATTACGCCGGAAAACCTGTCATCCTGTTCTTTTATCCGCGCGCCGATACTCCCGGCTGTACCATCGAGGCCTGCGGCTTTCGCGACACCTTCAAAAAACTCCAGGCGGCGGGAGCGGTCGTGCTGGGCATCTCGCGCGATACGGTCAAGGATCAGGCCAAATTCAAAGCCAAATACGACCTTCCGTACACCCTCCTTGCTGATGTAGACGAGAAAGTCTGCAATCAGTTTGGCGTGCTCAAGGAAAAGAACATGTATGGGAAAAAGGTGATGGGCATCGAGCGGACCACCTTCGTCATCGGCCCCGACCAGACGCTGCTGCACATCTTTCCCAAGGTCACGCCGGAAGGGCACGCAGAACAGGTGCTGGCCCTCATCAAGGAATGGAACAAGACGCACAAAAAGTGAGCCCACCCCGCGCCAAACCCAATGCGAACGGGGCACAACCCCTCCGTGCCCCATCTTTTTCGCGTCCTTTGCGAAAAGGCTGGGAGAGCACGAACGCAAAGACTCGTTTACCGGGCCGCCTGCTTCTCCGCGCGTTCTTTGCGGCCTCTCCCGAAGAGGTGGCCCCGCGCCTGCTTGGCAAGATTCTGGCTCATCGCACGCGGGCCGGCTGGATCTCCGGACGCATCGTCGAAGTCGAAGCGTACCTCGGGCCGCATCACGGCACACCTGATCCGGCGGCACATTCTTATCGCGGTCCCACGCCGCGGAACTCCGTAATCTTCGGTCCCCCGGGCTACGCATATGTGTATGCGATCTACGGACGTTACTTCTGCATGAACATCTCCTGCGAGGCGCACGGGCTGGCCGGCTGCATTCTGCTGCGTGCTCTGGAGCCGCTTATGGGCCTCGACCAGATGACGAAGAATCGCGGCTTGGCGGCGCATGTTAAGCCAAGCGAGCTTACCTCCGGCCCGAGCAGGCTTTGCCAGGCCCTGGGCCTTGCCCGGAGCACACACAACGGGCTCGATCTGCTTGATTCCGCTTCGCCGCTGCAGGTGCGCGACGATGGATTTTGCCTGAAGAAGGTGATGGTTACGCCGCGGATCGGCATCAACCCGACCAACCCGGCTGTGAGCTGGCCGCTGCGCTTCACCGTGCCCGGGCACGCCTGTGTCTCCGGCCCCAGAAGATTCACAGGGGAGTGCATCTTTGTCAGGTAAAATTCCGTCCAGCGAAAGAAAGCCATTTCGAACCGCGAGGAAACCCGCACGTGAAAAAGCTTCCCCTTGCCTTCCCTGCCGCAGCCATGCTCTTTGCCGCAGCCGTGTTTGCCTCCGTCAGTTATGCTCAGACTCCTCCTGCAGCCGGAGGCGAAAGGCACGGGCCGCGCAACTATCCAGCGCCGACCAACCTGAAGGTTTTGCCCAAGGATCTGACCGGGAAACAGGTTCGCGAGATCATGGAAGGCTGGGCCGGCGATCTGGGTGTGCACTGTGATACCTGCCACGCGGCCGATCCCAAGAACATCGGACCCAATGGCCGTCCCCGCCTCGATTTTGCCTCCGACGCCAAGGACGAAAAAGAGATGGCGCGGATCATGTACACCATGACGGAAGCGGACAAAAAGGACTACGTTGCGAAGGTTGCGGCCATGGACAAGATGGATGAGCCCGCCGCACCGCTTACCTGTGGCACCTGCCATCGCGGCCACCTCGATCCGGAAAAGTTCACGCCCGCTCCGGAACATCCGCAGCAGGGCGGACCCGGAGCTATGCCGGGGATGCAGCACTGAGAGAGACAGCGAGTTAGCAAGTTAGCGTCCGCTGGCGCGGACGTTAGCGGGGCTAGCTTTGCGGTCGACGGGTGCGGGCCAGGATGCGCGCGCTGAGGGCTGCGCCAGCCACGGCAAAGACCATGAGCGCGGCTACAAGAAAGCTGAGTGCGCAGAGAACGCCGCCTGCGCGGCCTTCGGGCGAGAGCATCCATGATCTGGTCAGCGTAATGGTCTGTGCGTCGATGCCCATTGATGCCCACTGCTGAGCCATCTGCTGGTTCACCAGCGTATTCCAGAAATCGTCAAAGATCTTGCCGGAATGGAACCAGTACCGTGCGGCGTAGAGCGCAACGCCTGAGGCCGCGGCAGCCGTCCACCCACCCAAAATGCCGGTAACCAGGCCAATGCGCGCGCCTGCGCCCAGCGTAAGCCAGGAGGGACGGCGATTGCGCATGTAAAGAGCCACAACCCACGCGCCTGTCGCAGCCATGACCAGCAGCGCGAGAATGTTCAACGGCGACAGCAGAGAACAGAGGACGCCGGCGGGGATGGCCAGCGCGGAGGCGTAGCGCAAAGCCGGTTTCCAGTCGATGCTGCCTGCGTCGCGCACCATTTCGTTCCACTTGTCCGGCTGGTCTTGCCCTGCGGCGTTCTCAGCCGAATAGACAAGCTGCGGAAGGCCGCAGACGGGGCAGTAGCAGCTTCCCGCCGGCACGGCTTGATGGCAGCGATTGCAGGTAATTTCCATACGCCCTTTATGAGCCTATAGCATCCGGCGCATTCTGTGCCGAGGCCAGCTTCCACGCTTAAATCTTCAGCGCTTAAATTTTCAGCTTTGCGGCCACGATGGCTTCCGCTGCAGCTACGGCCTGTTCGAGTGTCATATCGGTCGAATCGAGCAAGACTGCATCAGGAGCCGGCCGGAGTGGGGAATCGGCGCGGTTGCGGTCGCGTTCATCGCGAGCATGCAGATCGCGAATGACCTCTTCCGGCTGCACAGCGGGCGCACGGCCGCTTTTTCCCAGTTGTTCGAATCGGCGCTGACCCCGTACCTCGGGCGCCGCATCGAGGAAGATCTTGACCTCGGCGTGAGGAAAGACAACAGTGCCGATGTCGCGGCCCTCCATGACCACTCCGCCTTCAGCGCCGAGTTGCTGCTGCAGGCGGACCATCCAGGCACGGATGGCGGGAAAGATGCTGACCCGCGATGCGGCATCGGTCACAGTAGGGTTACGAATCAGCCCCGTCACGTCCTCTTCATCGAGCAGAACACGGTTTTCATCGCCGCCGGGTTCAAGGCGGATGGAGGTTTCAGCGGCCAGTTTTTTGAGGCCAGCGCTCTCCTCCAAGGGGAGTGCCGCACGCAGCGCCTTGAGGGCAAAGGCCCTGTACATGGCGCCGGTTTCCAGGTTCAGCAGGCCGAAGCGGCGGGCCAGGTGGCGCGCAATGGTACTTTTCCCTGCACCTGCAGGCCCGTCGATGGCGATAATTGTCTTCCGGCGCGGCTGCGGTATGCGGCTTTCCTCTCCGCTCATCCGCGCTTCTTGGTGCCTTGCTTGGATAGAGCGGTAAAACCGTACCGCTTGCCGTTGCCGGCTTTAGCGCCAGCCGTCAACGCCGGTTTGCGGCCGTTCCGGGAAGGCCGGGCGTCTGCACGCACATCCTTACGAGAGGAGCCATTGCGGGCAGCCATGCCAGCCTTCGCGGGCGATTTGCCGCTGCGCTGCACTCGCGCTTTGGCGGGAGGTTTGCCGGGGCGTGCCGCCGAAAGGCCGTTGGCCGCGCGAGCGGGACGGGCGCTGCCGTGGCCGTTGCCGCTCCCATACGTGCCATTCTGGGAACTGCCGGACGCGTGCGCACGGTTGCTTTTGCCATTTGCGGTCGCGTTCGATGTCCAGCGTGCGCCATTCGAGGCGTGCCGCAAGCCGTTGGCATTGCGTGTTTCCCGGCTGGGCCGGCGAGCCGGCCGGCTGCCCGCCTGCGCCGGTTTGCGGTCCCGGGCGTGTGCCGCAGGGCGGCTGAAATGGGGCCGTGCGCCGGCTGGCTTGCCGTTCGATGCCAGTTTGCGCGGCGCATGTGGTTCCGAAGAGAGACGCGGAGCAGGCGCGATTGCAGCCGGAGCCGGGGCAGGAGCCGAGAGAGTTGGCGGCGCCGTCGGTTCGGTAGACTCGTCTTCGAAATCACGCCCATACGCAAAGGAAGCCGCCATGGCTGAACTGGCATAGACGGTGGGAGGAGTTGTGAACTCCGGCAAGGTTCCAGCGACGTAGAAATGCGGCGCATGACCCAACGAGAGGGTATGTACCTGGCGTGTGGCCACAAGGCCGCGCAAAACCTCTCTTACCTTGCTGCGCGCAGTCAGCGGCGCCAGGAAGATCTCGACCTCCTCCATGCCGGCGGCGATGACCGCCTGCAGGTAAATGGAGGCAAGGACTGAAATTGCCGTAACTTGCGACGTAGACGCACCTTCGGCAATGGCCTTCTGATAGCGATGGCGCAGAAGTTGCCAACGCGCGGGCTTGCCGGGAGCGGAGATGACCGGAATGATGCGAAGCTGCTGCCAGAGTTCGGTAATGGCGCGCAGAACTGCAGTCTCGGTCACTTCCTTGCCGAGCGTGTGCTTGAGCTGCGCAATGGTGGCGTCGCCTGCTTCAAGTAGCTTGTAAGCCTGGATCGCAAGAGGGGAAACCTGCCTTGATCCAGTGAGTTGCGGGCTACGCCGCCAATCGCGATCACCGCGTAAAGCGTACACATAAGGCAGAACCCAGGCGGCCACAACAAAGTCCGGCTGTTCACCGGGCTGGCCCAGCAGGTTCAAGCGAACGGCGACGTTTTCCGTCTCCAGGCGCACGAGAAGTTCTTCAGCCAGCGCAATATGCTTGGGATCGGGGGTAGGATTGCGCTGCCCGGCAATCGCCTCGACAAACGATGGCGCAACGCTGCCGGAAAACTGACGGCGCGGCAGGAAAAGGCACAGGCCCGTTTCTTCTATCCAGGTACGGGCATCCTCCAAGGTGAGGGCCCCATTCCCATTCAGGCGCATCCTTTCGGAGCGCGAAGCTTCCAACTGTTCTGCTGTCAAAGAAAAACCTCACTTCCAAGTTGGCATTACGGCATAGCCGGTAAAATTGCGTCCGCTTTGCCTCATCCAAAGGCCGATTACTGGCTACCCCGCGGATTGAGATCCTGTGCAGGAGCCCATCCTCGTGGTTTTAGTCGGCTGAAGACCGCATTCCGGGGCATCCATTTCCCGGCCTTGCCTGTAGCGCCCGGCTGCCCCGCTCCTGAGAGCAAGGGCTGCCACCTTCCAGGAGTTCTAAACACGGTGGAAGGCCCGCTGGATCTCTTTCCAAGAATACAGCAAAGCTATTGGACGTCCATGCGGGCAACTGGTTGGGTGACTGGTTTTCGCAAGTTCCAACAATAGCCATTCCATTCGTGCCGGGTCAAGAGCCGTATTCACTTTGATGGCGGCATGGCAGGCTATGGATGCGGCTATGCGCATTCGCAGTACGGTAAGATCCTCATTCCGCTCAGGTTGTCCGGAATCCTCTGCGGATTGGTCAATGACCTGGCCGAGCATCCGTTCCAGTGCCGCTCCTTCGAGGCCCACCGGGGCAGCTTTGACGGCAAGGGTCTGAGGACCGAATGGCTCAACTTCGAAGCCATTGCGCTCCAGCTCCTCGGCAATACGCGCAAATATAACCATTTGCTCGGGTTTCAGCTCCACCAGCAAGGGCATAAGCAGCCGTTGCCGCTGCACTTTTTCCACCTGCCGGTCGCGCAGAATTTTTTCGAAAAGAATGCGCTCGTGGGCCACGTGCTGGTCGATAATCCACAGGCCGTCGGGGCCGGTGGCCAGAATGAAAGATTCCCGGAGCTGGCCAAGGGGCTTGAGCGAGCTCAGACTGTTCAGGTTGGCGGCAGTCTGTTCCGCTTCAACGAGCGCCGTAACCGCAGCGGTGTCAGAGACCGCTGCCGGTGTGCCGGGGAGATTTGAAGTGCAATTTTCTTCACCGGCCCTGGTGGGCGATTGCGGGAGCGCAGTTGCCGCTTCCTCCCAGACGAGACCGCCAAAGGTTGTGTCTGCGTTTGGGTCTACCGGCCCGCTGCCATCAAAGGGCAGTTTGCGGGAGGGCAAGTTGCCGGGGATGGGAGACGGCATACGGGGAGCCAGCCGAAAGGGCGCGGCCTCTGTGCCAGGATGTTGGGAAGATACGAGATCGGAATCCGGCAGGGGAACCACCACGGATTCGCCGGGTATCCCGGGCAAAGGAGATGCGGCGGGCGGCATAAGCGACGGGCTGGCTGTGGGTTGAGCCTCGAGCGCGGCCAGAAATCCGGCAGCGGGCCGCGCCTGGATGAGGGCGGTCCGCAGGCTATCACGGACGAAGTCGTGCACGAGCGTCTGCTGGCGAAAACGCACTTCGGTCTTCGCGGGGTGAACATTGACATCGACCTCTTCCGGCGGCAGTTCAAGAAAGAGCAGGACCACGGGAAAGCTGGTGGGGGGCAGGACATTGCGGTAGGCCTCGGTAATTGCGTGGAGCAGAAGCCGGTCGCGAATGAGGCGCTTATTGATGAAGATGTAGATCGAATTGCGGTTGAGCTTCTGCAGTTCCGGCTTGGAGTAGAAGCCTGAGAGGCGTAGTGTGCCGGGTTCGCGCGCGGGCTGATCGGGATCTTTTTTCCACGGCGGCGGCTCAGGCAGGCCGGCGCGCGCGAGCGGCATCTCAGAAGCTACCGGCAGAAGATGGCTCAGGGTGTCCTTGCCGAAAATCTGATAGATGCGCTCCGCGGTGCGTGCGACCGGCGGAGCGGAGACCAGCGTATGTGAGGCTGAGACCAGTTCGAAGTGTTTTTCCGGATGAACGAGGGCATAGTGGGTGACGAGCGCAGTCACGTGCGCCAGCTCGGTCGACTCGGCGCGCAGGAATTTGCGGCGGGCCGGCGTGTTGAAGAAAAGATCGGCTACGGCCAGAGTCGTTCCGCGCGGCTGCGCGGCGTCCTCTACGCGCAGAATCTTGCCGCCGGCGATCTCGATGCGCGTGCCCGGTGCGGATTCTTCGCCCGATGAGGTTTCCAGCGTAACGCGGGCGACGGAGGCGATCGACGGGAGCGCCTCGCCGCGAAATCCCAGCGTGGCAATGGAGAGCAGATCGTCCGCGGTCCGCAGCTTCGAAGTGGCGTGGCGTTCGAAGGCTAACAGGGCATCGTCGCGGTTCATGCCGTGGCCGTTGTCGGAGACGCGAATCAGTTTGCGGCCGCCCGCCTCTACTTCGACGCGAATCCGGCTCGCACTTGCATCCAGCGCATTTTCGAGCAGTTCCTTTACCACCGATGCCGGCCGGTCGACAACTTCGCCGGCGGCAATCTGGTTGGCCACCTGGTCAGAAAGGATGCGGATGCGCCCCATAAGATTTCAGGGTAACGCAGAAGGCGGCAGGCCGAGGAGCGGGTAGTGGGTCAGTTTGGAATTGCCTGTGCCTCAGGGGCTAAAGCCCCACTCAATTTGTGTGGTTTGATGTACGGGCTGAAGCCCGTATCCTTCAAGCTGACCCACTGCCGAGGAGCGGAGTCATCTCCTTCAGCGCGAAATCAGATACGTAAAGGATGGGGAAACATCCATCCGTGTGCAAATAGGCTGACCGGCGAAGGGCCGAAGGCGCATTGCCCGGTCCTTTCACCCATGAACTCGGTCATCCGGCAGGCGATGATAGTCGCTGGGCGGGTCGGCCTCTCCGCTCGAAGATTGCGTGATCGTAATCGTCACGCTGGCCGAACTGCTCGCGTAGTTCGTCCCTCCGGCGTAGGTTGCAGTGATGGTATCGCTGCCAGACGGCAGGCCCGACGTGACGTAACTGGCCTGGCCGCCGGCATTGACCGGCACCGTCGTGAGAAGAATTGAGCCATTGTAGAACGAGACGGCTCCGTTGTCGTTCGGAGGGCCGGCGCTCCACGAAGTGACCGATGCGGAGAACGTGATGCTGGTTCCGGCAGCGGTGTTCCAGGTCGATGGCGTCAGCGAAACGTTCACAGGGGCAGGCGTGACGGTGAAGTTCTCCGTCTGCGCGGGAGCGGCGGCATAGTTGGTTTGCTGCGCATAGGCAATCACAACCGAATGATTCCCGACCGGCGGCTCGGGGATGGTGAACTGCGCATCTCCGTTCGAGAGCGGGACGGCTACGGGCGCGTTGCTGTCGTAGGTGTAGGTAATGGAGCCTTGGGCCAAGCCGGCGTTCGAGCTCACATTCACAGTGCACTGGTAATTCGCACCGTAAGGGAAGGTCGCGTCCCAACAGGAGACAGACATGTTGACCGGGACTGGGTTGACCGTGAGCAGGGTCGGCGCAGAGCTTCCGGCCGGATTGTTTTGATCCCCGGAGTAAACGGCGCTGATGGAATGCGTACCGGCATTCAGTCCGGGCGAGATGTACCAGTACGCGCAGCCGTTGCCGTGCAGCGAGAGCGTGGTGAGCGCGGTTGCGCCGTCATCGATCTGGACGGTGCCGGTCGGCGTTGCCGCCGTGGCACCGGTTACGCAGATGGTGACATTGGTGGCGCCGGGATAGACCAGCTGCGTGCTCTCGAACTGGAGCGCAATTGCCGTGTCGTAGACGTTGAGCGAGAGACTGGCGGACGAGCCAAGATGATTTGTGTCTCCCTGATACTGCGCGGCGATCGCGAGCGTGCCGGAAGCGGAGGGCACGAAGGAGCATGTGGCAACCCCGGATGCGTTGACCGGCGAGGTGCACAGCGTGGTTGCGCCGGAGGTGAAGACGACGTTGCCGGTGATCGGGCCTACGCTGGTCACGGTTGCCGTAAGCGAGTCATTCTCGCCCTGGGTTGCGGGATTGGGATTGGCGGAGAGCGTCACAGCGGAACTGGCCTGCGCCACGGTAAAGTTCTGTGCTGCGGTCGACGAAGCCGCATAACCGTTCGAGCTGGTATATGTGGCCGAGAGCGTGTGCAGGCCGGCATTGAGCCCGGTGACGACCGCCGAAGCTACGCCGTTCGCGAGAGTTGCGCTGTAAGTGGAACTATCGACTGTGAAGACGACTGTGCCCGTTGGAATAACCGATGTCCCGGTCACGGTCGCACTGAGGGTGACCGATTGGCCATAGATGGGCGAAGCCGGCGCGATGGCGTCAAGCACAGTATTCGAGGCCGGCGGTGTAGCCGGGCCGGTGAGCGTAAGTTGCACGGAGGACGGCGTAGAGAGAGCCGCGTTGGCAAGATTGCCGTTCAAAGTTGCGGTATCGGTTGTGTTCAGGAAGGTTGTGGGCGTGTAGGTCGCGGTCAGCGCGCAGACGCCACCGATGGCCAGAGTACCCGATCCGCCGCTGTTGAGAGCGCAATCGGTCGAAGCAGTGGGAGCAAGTGAATAGTCCGCGGTATCGGTCTGGCTGATGGACGTGGCGTTGTAGACCTGATTGCCGGATTCGAGGAGGTTGACGGTCGCAGGCGGCGCGGAAGCTCCCGAAAATTGCAAGTAACCCTGCGTCCGCGTGAGCTTGAGCACGGCCCCGGCGGCGCCGGTGTAGAGATTACCCGCTGCATCCACAGCCAGCGCAGCCGGAGCAAGGCTGGCCACCGTGAATGGAGCGCTGTTGCTGCTCGCCGGAACGGCGAGGATGGAGGCCGTGTCCGCGATGAGCAGGTTGCCGGCGGCATCGGTGAGCACGGCCGACGGCGCCACTGCCGGAGTCGAAACCGTGGCGCGCACGCCGCTCTCAAGATTGAAGCGATAGACAGCCGGAGCTCCGGGATCGGCAACCAGCAAGTTGCCTTGCGGATCGATGGCGAGACCGGCGGGCGCCACCAGTGTGCCGAGAGCCAGCGTCTGCTCGGCTCCCGTGATGGGGCTGATCTGGTAGACAGCTTGCGCCGCGGAGTCCGAGACGTAGAGATTGTTCAGAGCGTCGACCGCAAGGCCGGCAGGCTTGGTGAAGGTGAAGGGCAGCGCCGCTGCTGTGCCGGCCGGGGAAATCTGCGTGATGGTTCCGGCCGATGTGTCTGCGACATATGTATAGCCGCGTGGATCGACGGCTACCGCGCCGGGAGCGATAAGCGTGGCAAGCGGGGTTCCCGTGGCGCTTGCGCCTTGCGCGACGGCCGCAGCGGGGTAGCGCAAAAGTTGCTTACTGCTCGCATCCGACACGTACACATTGCCCGCGTTATCGGCAGCGAGACCGGTTATAGCGAGGTTTGCGCCAAAGCTGGTTTGGCTTGCCGGGTCGAGCGTCGCGCCCGCGCCAATGCCGGTTCCCGTGAGTGGGAGATTGGCCGTGTTGCCCTCCGCGCTATTGACGGCAAGCGGCGTCGAACGCGCGCCGGGAACGGCCGGCGTGAAGCTCGAAGAGAGCAGGCAGTCCGTTGTGGTATCGGGATTGGTGGTGCAGGTGGGTACAGCCAGCGACCACTCGCTGGAATTGACCGCAATCCCGTTGCTGCTCGCCAGAGTATCGCCGGCGATAAAGTGCAGCTCGACGGGCTGCGTTGCGGTCGAGGCGGTTGCGGTCGACGGCGAGACGAGGTTCGTCGTCACCTTGCGAATGCGCGCGTTCAGCGTGTCGGAGATGTAGAGGTTGCCGAGCGCGTCAGTCCCTGCGCCGATGCCGTTGCCAGCGTCGCCAATCACGGCCTGCGTCGCCGGGCAGCCATCGCCGAAGCTGTCTGTCGCGGTCGCGCAATTGGTGCTGGTCTTGCCCGCGATGGGGCGGATGTTGGCGGTGCGGGCGTCAAGGAACCAGATGGCGCCGTTGCCATCGGAGATGTAGATGTTGCCGCTGAGATCGATGCCCAGTTTTTGCGGGCTCATGGCCAGAGCGGTCGCAAGAACCGGGTATGGTCCGGAGTAGCTCGAAGAGCCGCCGCCGGCGATGGTATAGATGTCACCGTTCACAGGAGACGGGATGCCAAGCTGCGCGAGCAGATTGTCGAGCGGCGAGTTGGTGCCGCAGGTCACGCAGATGACACGGATCTTTCCGCCGCTCGAGTCGGCGATGTACACATTCAAATTGGCATCGGTCATCACGCTCTGCGGGTTGTCGATCGCCGCGGCTGTGGCGGGTCCGCCGTCGCCGTTGGAAGCCATTGCACCGGTGCCGGCGATGGTCTGGATGGTGCCGGTGGTATTCACCTCACGAATCTTGTTGTCGGTTGTATCCGCGATATAAATGTCGCCGAGTGTGTCGGCCCACACGCCGCGCGGGCCATCGAGCGTAGCCGCTGTGGCCGGTCCGCCATCGCCGTTGCTCGCCGTCGGCGTACCCGGATTGCCCGTGCCGGCGACGAGCGAAAGCAGCCCGGTCGACACGCTGACCTCGTACACCTTGTTGTCGCTATAGCCGGCGATATAGACATTGCCGAGCGCATCCGTCGAAACGCCGCGGGGCTTGTTGAGCTTGACCTGCGAGGGTGTGCAGCTTGCGGTTGCAGTAGGCAGGCAGGAGGTGCCGGAGACGAATCCGGCAAAGTTGGTAACGATGCCGTTAGGCGCAATGCGGCGCACCTGGCTGGCGACAGCGTCTGTGAAGTACACATTGCCGAACGGGTCGGCATCGACGCTGCGCAGGTCCAGCGATCCGGTGAAGCGCATCGAAGTGCCGGGGCAGCCGTTCCCGAAGCTGTCCGTCGCAGCCGCGCAGTTTGCGGCCGCACCGCCCGCGATGGTGGTCATGGTGTAGGGCAGCGCGATGGGAATGCTGGGCAGCGGAATGATCGCCGGCAGGTTGACTGTGATGCTCATCGGCGTAGACGAGGATCCGGCAAAGCTGCCGTTGGCGGCGTAGGTTGCGGTCACTGCGTCCGAGCCGACCGGCAGATCGACAGCGGCAGAGGCCACGCCGTTGCTCAGCGCGCCGCTGGTCAGCGTAACCGGCGTGCTATCCGTCGACGTCGTGTAGGTGAAGGTCACCGCGCCGGAGGGCGTTCCGGCAGCGGAGGAGACGGTGGCTGTGAGCGTGACGGGATGGCCGAGCGTAGTGGTGGTTGTATTCGCTGAAAGCGCGGTGGTGGTCGGCGCGGCCTCCACCGTGATGGAAATAGTGGATGAAGTCGAGCCGGCATTGGCGATATCGCCGCTGTAGATCGCGTAGATGGAGTAGGCGCTGGTGCTGTAAGGCAAACTGATGCTGGCCGAGGCCGCGCCGGCAGTAACCGCCGCTGCGGAATATACGGAGCCGTTGACCACAAACTCCACCGTGCCGGTCGGATTAGTGCCGCTCACCGTGGCTGTCGCTGTGAACGCCGTGCCGAAGCTGACTGCCGCAGGCACGCCGGAGAGTGTTGTTGCGGTGGTCGCCAGGCTGCCTGGGTTCACGGTCACAACGTAGGGGCCGGCGGTTGAATATGGCTGGCCGGCCGCGGGCACGTAGTTTGTGTCGCCTGAATAGGCCGCCGTGAAGGTGTGGGTGCCGACAGAGAGACCGCTCAGCGGAATGAAGAGCGTGTCCGTGTTGCCGGCGAGTGTGACGGTTGTGGCATCACCGGTGAGCGCGTCCGTCAGCGTGACCGTGCCTGTGGGATACGCCGCACCGCCGACGGCTGGCGTGAGGATCACGACTGCGGTCGCATTCTCGCCTTCTGTGATGGTCTGCGGCAGGCCGGCAGGGCCAGTGAGCTCCGGCGCGATGGCCGTGAAAATGCACTGCGGCGGATAGAGGCTTGTTGCCGTGATGTTGTTGGTCGCGGTATCGCCATTCGAGCCGGCGAACGTAGCCCAGCCATTGATGAAATTGGAAGACACATCGCCGGGCCCGTAGGTAAGCTGGGCGTTGGTCTCTGTGCCCTCACTGCCGGTGGTCACGAAATCTGAGGTTTGCAGCGTGTTGAAGTTCACGTTGTCGAGCGTAGCCATGAGCGGATTGATCTGGCCGTTGGTCGGATTGTCCGCGCCTGTGAATTGCACCGTTCCTTCCGTGAGGAAATCCAGATTCTGCATCAGGATGTTCTGGAAGTTGGGTGTAAGCGTGCCGGTGTTGGTGTTGTAGAGCGGGGTGAACTGAATTTCGGTTTCGTGATACTGGAAGCAGGAGTTCGAGTACTGGATGTTGGTCACCAGGCCGCCGCGGTCATTGGCGGTTTTAATGCGGATGCCGGTCGAGTTCGAGTCGACGCTCTCGTTGCCCCACAGCATATTGCCGTCAAAGAGCACGTTGCTCACGCCGGCTTGCGTGTAGCTGCCGATGGATTCACCGTGGCCGGCGAAGAAATGATTGTTGGTCACGGAAATGTTTTGTGCGGGTACGGAGTTCGCCGCGCCGACGGCCACGTTGTCATCGCCGTCCGAGATCCAGGAGCGCGTGATGGTGATGTTCTGCGCGTTGCCGGGATCGATACCGTCGGTGTTGCGCGAGCTGGTCGGCGTCACGATCTTGATATCCCATGCAGTAAAGTTCGTGGTGGCGCCGGTCGTCGAAATGTGGAAGAGCGGCGAGTTGCGCAGCGTGATCTTATAGAGCGTGATATTGCTTGCGCCCGTATCGATCTGGACGAAGCGCGGGTTCTGCTGGTTGCCGCCGCTGTTCGCGATGGAAGATAATCCCCACCAGCTCTGGCCCGCGTAACTTGCCGGAAATGCATTGATCAGCGTATCGCCGCCGCGGCCGTCAAGCTTGCCGAAGCCCATGATGCCCACATTGGTCGAAGAGCCCGGAATGTCGATCAATGGTAGACAGGAGGACGTTGCGCTGTTGTTGTTCACGGTGCCGCAGGTATGCGTGCCGGGAACCTTGTCGTAGTCCTGCACGTTGCGTGAGAAGAAGAGCACCACACCGGGATCGACGAGCAGTGTGACGCCGGAAGGCATGGAGAGCGGACCGCTCAGGAAGGCATTATCTCCTGCTCCGTCGACCGAAAGTTCGACAGCTTCGCCCGTGCCCGCGCAGCTATTGAGCGCGGCCTGAATGCGCGCGCCGTCAGGATTGGTGACGGTCGCGTCCACGGAGATGGGGATATCGTTGTCGACCATCGTGATGGCCGCATTCAACTGCTGGCAGACGGCCGGGAATGACGGCTCCGTAACGGTGCGCGTGTCGCCCGTGGCTACTTCCGCCGCCTGCGCGGCGGGCAGAATGCGCAGATAGCCATTGGTGAAGGTGAAGTTGTAATTTGCGGCTGCGAGCGTGCCGGTGCTGATCGAAATCGGATAGATGCCTGCAGTGTTCGAGTTGGTTGCGCCGCCGCTGATCGCCGGCGAACCGGTGACAGCGCTGGCTTGCGTATCGCCATTCACGAAGCCCGTGATGGTAGCGGCGTATGTGGGCAGAGCCGCGCCGATGGTGATGGAGTAGCTGTTGGCCGTGACCTCTAAAATCGCGCGGGCCACATTGATGGTTATCCCGCTGGATGTGCCCGCCGAATAGGTGCTGCTGCCTCCATAGCTGGCCGTGAGCGTCTGCACGCCCGCGCCGACGCCGGTGAGCGAGAAGTTGCAGGATCCGCCGGAGAGCGTGCACGAACCGACCGCTGTTGCGCCCGCGTACAGGGTCACAGTTCCGGTCGGCGTTGCGCTTCCTGATTGCGGGGTAACCGTGGTGCTGCCTGTGATGGTGCCGCCGTACGTGCTGCTGGGATTGTTTACAACCAGCGTGGTCGTCGTGGGTGCTGCGGGCAGCGTGATGCTGAATGAGGTTGAGGAAGAACTGGAACCGCTGAACGTGCTGGAGCTGGAGGTGGTATAGGTCGCCGAGATCGTGTAGGACCCGGCGCCTAATCCGGTCACGTTCACGCTGGCCACGCCGTTCGATGCGCTCGCGGCTAAGGTGGGCGTATAGGAGGCAACGCTGTTGCTTCCCTGGTACACCGTAATCGAAACGGTCCCGCTGGGAGCTGTGGTTCCCGAGGCCGGAGTCACCGTGACGGTGAACTGCGCCCCCGTGCTGGTGGTGGGATGGGCAGGCACCGGACCGGAGATCGTCGTCGAGGTGCCAATCTGCTGCAAAGTGCCGGTTAACGAAAGGCTACCCACGTCTGCCGTTGATGGAGATGGAACGAAGGTGAGAATATCGGACGCGCTGCCGGTGCCATAGCTCATCGTGGCCGAGAACGTGCACGCTTCACCGGACGATGTCGCGCTCGTCAAATTGCATGCGTTGGTTCCCGAGCCGCTGACGGTGAAGTTGGTCGTATTGGTATTCGATGCCGTTGCGCTGATGTTGCCTGCGTCCGTGAGGTCGGCGGCGAAGGTGGTCGTCTCGCCCGGAAAGTTGTAGCTGACGGCGTCGCGCACCACCTGCGTGATGCTGGTGTTGGCGGAGTCAGCGCTATAAACATTTCCTTTGCCATCGACGGCCAATCCCGTGGGCGAGGCCAAACCGGTCAGCACCGGGACCGTGGCCGGCCCGCTTAAGGGAACCATGAGCACGGAATCGCTGCTCTCATCCTGCACGTACACATCGCCTGCAGCATCCACAGCGACAGCAACCGGAGTGACACTGGAGAGAAGCGTCGTTTGCGCGTAACCTCCGGAGGTGCAGGAAGTCGATCCGAGGACGCAGGGAGCCAGCTTCAACACCGCGCCAGCACCTTTGTCGGCAACATAGACGTCCCCGCGGGCATCGACGGCGAGCGAGACAGGATTCGTAAATCCCGTAGCGACGGTGACCTGCGATTGCGGAGTGCCGGTTTCAAGCGCGATGCGATAGACGGCATTATTCGCATTCGAGCCCTGGCTATCGGCAACGAAGAGATTGCCGGCGTTATCGACAGCGATGGCCTGCGGCGCAGGTGTGCCGCTGTTGACAGTCGTATAAGAAATCGTTGCCGCGGTAAAGGCCGATGGAGCGCCAGCAGATGCGGGAGCGCCGGTCACCTTCAGCTCTTCGATCTCTGCCGTGCCGCTGCCCACGGCGAAGACGTCGCCCTGCGCATCGACGGCGATCTGACCTGGATTCGATGGCAGAGTGGAGGAGATCGCTACACCCGCCGCGCCCTGCACGGATTCAAGGATCGATCCGCTATTCGCGTCCATCGCGTAGACGTTGCCCGCGCCATCGAGCGCTACGCCCAGCGGAGCAATTCCACTGAAGATCTGGTTGGTTGTGGGAGCAATGGGCGTGGTCACGCCGGAGAGCGTGCTGGCCGCGTCATCTATGGCCAGCACCGATCCCGTGACCGCGCCGTTCAGGGCGATCGTGCCGGCCGGATTCTCCCAGGTTCCCGAGGGAAGAGCCAGCGTGAGCGCCGCGGAGCGCGAGCCGGCAGCGGAGGGCGTCGCGGTGACGGCGACTGTGCAATCGACGGAGTGATCGGCGTTCTGCGCGCAGGATGGTATTGCAGCCGTGATATCCGGAGTGGAGGTTAGCGTGGCTGTTGCTCCGCTCACTGTTCCGGCGGCAGCTTCAGGGAGATGGATCTCGAAGGTCTGCGCGAGCGGTGTGCCCAGCGTTTGCGCAGCGAAGCCCTGCGCGAGCACTTTGCGCACCAGCATCCCGGAGGTGTTGCTGGATGCGTCATAGAGATAGAGGTTGCCCTGCGCGTCTGCCGCGACGCCGAGACCATTGCTGTTCGTAAACAGCGACTTGGATGCAGGGCAGCCGTCGCTGTACGCGCTCAGCGAGGTCTGGCCCGAGCTGCCATTGCAGAAGCTTCCGCTCGTGATGTTGGATGAACCAGAAAACAGAGTACGAATGTAGCCGGTATTGATGTCGAAGAACTCGACCTTGCTGCTGTCGCCGATGAAGATATTGCCTTGCGGGCTGACCGTGACCTTGAAGGTGGAAGAATCGAGGCCCGTGGTGCTGGAGCCAAGCGTCGGCGTGGAAGAAAGAGAAGTGGTTCCGCCACCGGCAAGCAGATAGACGAATCCGGGCTGTGGTGTCGCGACACTCGGATTGTTAGCCGTGATGGCCGCAGCCATCGCCGCGCCCATTGTGCCTGTGCCGTTCACGAAGAAGACACGCAGCGCGCCGTGTCCAGGATCGGTAAAAACAAGATTGCCTGCGGCGTCGGCCGCCACGCCCTGCACGTAGCTGCTGGAACCAGTGGAGACGGAGCTGAAATCGAGCGGGCAGCCATCGCCATACGTATCGAGCGCCGTACCGCTGTAGACGACGCTGTTCGTGGTCTCCGAGCAGGCATTCCCTTTGGTGGTTGCGGCTGTGTCCCCGCCGATATTGACCACCGTGTAAGCGTAGCCCTGCGTGAGCGAGGGATAATGCACGGCCAGCGCGGTCCAGAGGGGATTGGTGCCGGAGAAATAGGGAGACGTCTGCGGCCCGAGCACAACCCGGAAGCGGAAGCTCCCCGTTTCGGCAAAATACACGTTGCCGTAAACATCGGCTGTAACGCCGCGCGGCGTATTCACTTCGCCATTGGCAGCCGTGCATGAGGCGATGCCGGTCTGTGCGGCTTGCACGTTGTCAGAACCAGTGCCTGTGGTGCCGCTAAGCGCAGTCGTGACGCATCCAGCCACGAGCTCCGAGTAGCCCACTTGCGCTGGAGAGCAGAGCGGCGATGCGGTGCGGCAGATCACGCGCACCAGGTGATCGCCATAACCGGGCAGCAGCACATTGCCCCACGCATCGATGCCGATGCCGCGCTCGCTGCTTGCCGTCGTCTGCGTGGCCGCAAGGCAGCCGTCTCCGGAAGTGTCGATGCGTGTGGAGCAGGTGCTGCCCGCACCAGCAATCTTGGTCATGATGCCCGACGAGGGATTGATCATGTGGATCACGTTGTCCACGTCGTCGGCCACAAAGACATTCCCGAAAGAATCCACTGCGACACCGCCACGGCCCGCTGCGCCGAAGATGCCATTCACCGCAAGACAGCCGTCCCCATAAACATCCGAAGAGACCACGCCCGCGGGAAGATTGGGGCACTGCGTTCCCGCAGTCGCCGACATAGGCGACAATCCGCCCAGTGTGGTCATGGTGGTTGGAAGCGCAACCGGTGTTTGTGCGAGGGCGGCTGGAAGTGACGAGAGACACACGACCGATAGAGCGGCACAAGTAATGTGGCGCAGCATGACTACCTCCGGAAAGCACGGTATGCAGAAGGGGAATCTTTGGGAGTGATGCGAAGAATCAGAAAACGATTTCTGTGCGATCGATTGGTCTGACCTCAAAAGCAGGAAGAATTATGAGTACGGGCCCGAATGAGTGTCAAGTTAAAAATCGGCTGCGGCAAGCCATCCATGAAAAGGCGGACGTTCGCGCCTCCTCAAGCGCTGTACAGGAAATGCGAGTGGTCTAACCACGGATCGCAAAAACGAACTTTAATTTAAGCCGGATTCCGGACTGGAAATTTCCGGTCCAATTTAGAGCGACACGAGTAATAGGCCGATTCCCACCGTTTCTATGACAAGGGACTGAGGCAATCATCAGCCCCGTTTGCGGCCACCCGACGGCGGGGCGCCGCGATTGCCTCGCCCCGGTTTGCCTTTAAAACCGGATCGATTGCCACCGGGTTTGGAGAAGCGTCCGGGTGTGAAGCCGCGAGGACCCGATCCTCCGCCGCGGTTGTTCTCGCGCTTTGCGCCGGATGCGGGTCTGAAGGAACCGTGAACAGAATGCTCCGGGCTTTTGCCGCCTCGCCGCTGGTCGCCGCTACGATTCCCGCCGCCACGGTTCCCGCTACGATTCCATTGTTCATCGCGTTCGCGGTTCCGGTCCTTGCCAGGAGGCTGATTGGATTTGCGCGAAGGTTCGCCGCTGAACTCAGTGCGACGGCTTTCATTGAAATTCCCCGAGGAGTGCCTGCTCCAATTGCGGCGTGGACCATTGCCGATGGTTGATTCTCGGGGCTGCGATTGCGAACGGGAGCCGGTTCTATGATCTTCAGGCCGTGTTCCGGCACGGGAATCGAACTCGGGTCTGCCGCGGAACGGCCTCCCGCTGCGCGTTGCGCTCGATCGCTCTTCGCGCTGCTTCCAACCTGTCCGATTGCGGAAAGATTTTTCGCTCTGAGCCGGTCCCTGAGCCGGTCCCTGATCCGGTCTTTGATCCGGCCTTTGAAAGGAGCGTTGTCCGAATCGAGCCGCACCGCGCCGATCGGGCTCCCGCGACCCATGTTCGCGGAATTTTTCTTGGCGGCCTTTGTCTCGACCTGTTGTTCGGGTTCGCTCGGCCGGCTGGCGTGGCTTACTCCCTCGTAAACCGAAACCTGCCTGCGGCAATCTCGGCTTCCACTTACCTTCGGCAGCCATATGCAGGAGGGATACCTCTTCGGCGGAAAGTTCGCGCAGCTTGCCGGGTTCAAGATCGAGCACAAGAGGGCCGTAGGCCACGCGGCGGATCTTTTCGACGAAGTGTCCGATGCTCTGAAACATCTTGCGCAGTTCGCGATTGCGGCCTTCGGTGAGCACCACTTCGTACCAAGGGTTGTCGCCATGGCGAACCTGGCGAATCTGCGCCGGCGCTGTGTGCACCTTACCGGAGCCGGGGCCTTCGCGCTCGATCGCCACGCCGGAGCGCAATTGCTCCAGCTCATCTTCCGTCGGCCTGCCGGCGACCTTCACGAGATAGGTCTTTTCAATGCCGGAAGCGGCTCGGGTCAGTTGGTTAGCCAATTCGCCATCGTTCGTGACCAGAAGCAGGCCCTCACTGTCGTAATCGAGGCGGCCGACAGGATAGAGGCGCTCGCCGATCTTCGAGAAAAACTGCATGACGGTGGGCCGGTTCTCGGGGTCGCTCACTGTAGTCACATAGCCCCTGGGCTTGTTGAGCACAAAGTAGCGGCGCCGTTCTGCGCCGGAGATCAGCTTGCCGTCCACGCGGATGTGGTCGCGCGCAGGATCGGCCTTGGCGCCGAGTTGCGTGATGACCTGGCCGTTCACCATCACGCGTCCAGCTTGAATCATCTCTTCGGCGTGACGGCGGCTGGCGATGCCGGCTCGCGAGAGAATTTTTTGCAGGCGATCGAGTTTGGCGGGCGGCTGGGGCTCTTTGTGCGGGTCGGCAGCTTCGGCCCGTGCCGCTCGTTCCGGAGAAGAGCTTGTCCCGGGCGTCCATGTGCCGTTGGGTGCTGTGCCGTTGCGTGCTTCGGTCTTTACCCCAGAAAGTTCATCTCCCCTGGGCTCCCCGGCGGCCGGCTCACGCGCAATTGCAGACTCCTCCAGGTGGCTTTCCAGAGTCCCTTCGAGGGCGTCGTCTGCCGTATCGGCGCGATAGGCTGCCATCTCGGGCTGCAATGCAGAGTCCTGCGAATCGGTAAGGTAAAAGCGGCCTTCGCCATCGCTTACGTCGCCGATGGGATCCTCAAAGGAATCGCCGATGCGGATCGCGACCGCTTCCGGTTCTTCTGTCTTATTTGCAGCCTTGGGTTTCGCATTGCGCGGTTTCGCCCTGGCCGATTTGGTTTTAACGGTTGAAGGTTCAACTTCCGCGCGCGCTGACTTTACCTCAGCTTCCGGGTCTTCGAGTTTGATACGGGACTTCCTGGTCTTCGGCGTGGATTTCCGCGCGGATTCGGCTTTGGGAGCGGCAGCTTTGCGTTTCCGGGTATCGATCTCTTCAGATTTTTTCGCCATGGGGGAAGGCCTCGATGCTATTGACTGTCTAAGTCGGTAGATGCCTGCTCCGCGGTTTCAGTCTTCGCCGCCGAATCCTGAGCGGGTGCGGACTCTTGTTCGGCAGTCTCATGCAATTCCGTGCTCAAGTCTGCTTCAATGGCTTCGGCTGTGTCTTCGGGCGCAACCGGCTCGGGCTCGCCGATCTCTACGATCGTCCCAGCCGGTTCTTCGAGCTCGCTGGCGGCCATCTTCTCGAACTCTTCCATCGAGGGCAGTTCCGAGACATCTTTGAGGCCGAAGCGGAGCAGAAATTCCTTGGTGGTTTTGTAGAGGATGGGCCTGCCGATGACCTGCTTGCGGCCGGCCGTGGCGATCAGCTTGCGCGCCAGCAGCGAGCCGAAGACGCCCGAAGAATCGACGCCGCGAATCTCATTGACCTCGGGTGCGGTAACCGGCTGCTTATAGGCAATCACGGCGAGGGTTTCAAGCGCGGGCAGCGAAAGCTTAAGCGGAGGTTTGAGGCTCTTAACGAAAGAACGCACGGCATCGTGGCACTCGGGCTTGGTGGCCATGCGATAGCCGCCGGCAATCTCACGGATTTCCACGCCGCGGCCGTCGGAAGCGTATTCGGCGATCAGGTCGTCGAGAAGCCGGCGGAGGACCACCTTCACGTCGCGGTCGCGCAGGCGGGCCACGCGCTTGGCCTCATCCGAGGCTTCATCGGGGACATCAACGTCCGGAGCGCTCTCCGGGCTGTCACCATCGGCATTTTCGAGAGCCGCGATCTCCATGGGGGGCTCCATCGGCCCTTCGGCTTCCCGGACCTGAGCAGTGAGTTCTTCCATGGAGGGTGTGTCCGATTCGACTGGCGGCTGCGCAGCGGCGCCGGCTTCGGGCTCGGCGGGATTCTGCTCATCCTCCAGAAAGGGCAGAGTTTCTGTATCGGTGCCGGCTGCGTTGGCTGCGGAGGCAGCCTGCGCGGCGCGGGCTGTCTCCTGCTCCCTTTTCCATGCAAGGGCTTCGAGCGCAAAAAGGGCTGCGAGCTGGGCCAGCGTAACCGGCTCCTCGGCAGCATAAATAACAGCTTCCAGCTTTGCTTTCAGACTCATCTTTTTTGAAGGCCCTTCGTGCGGAGGGCACCTCATGTATGGTACTGGATGCGGGGCTGGCCTGCGCGGCGGCCGGGAAAACCAAAACCGGGTGTAACCGCCTAAAATAGTGGAAAACCCGGCTGGACAAGATCGAGGGCCGGTCTCACATTTGGGAATTGCCGAGGCACCGGAATATGGCCGCATCTACACTCTCTGCAAAGCAAAACGAGCACGCAACAAAGGCGACGCACGAAAAGAAACTGGACCAGCTAGCCGAAGTCGCAGTCAAAGTCGGGCTGGGGCTCGCGGCCGGCCAGGAACTGGTGATGACGGCGTCGCTCGACGCGGCGCCGCTGGCCCGGCGCATTACGGAGCATGCCTACCGGGCCGGAGCCTCTCTGGTCACCACTCTCTTTAGCGACGATGAAGCCACGTTGATGCGCTATCGTTTTGCGCCCGATGAAAGCTTTGATCATGCCCCGAAATGGCTCTACGACGGCATGGGCGCGGCTTTCAGGAACGGCTCGGCGCGACTGGCCATCACCGGCGCCAATCCGGCGCTTTTGTCGAAAGAAGATCCGGCGAAGGTGGGCCGCGCGAACCGGGCGGTCTCGCAGGCATACCAGCCCGCGCTCGAGCTGATCGTGCGCCATGCGATCAACTGGACGATCGTGGCCAGCGCTACGCCGGCTTGGGCCGCGGCTGTGTTCCCGGACGATCCGCCGGATGGGGCATTGGCGCGGCTGTGGGATGCGATCTTCGAGACCACGCGCATCAACCAGGACGATCCTGTGAGCGCGTGGAAGGCGCACGACGCCAGCCTGCAACGCCGTGCCTCCTTTCTCAACGAGAAGCGCTACGCGGCGCTGCACTATCGCGGACCGGGCACGGACTTCCGGCTCGGACTGGCCGATGATCATCTCTGGCTGGGCGGCGGCACGACGGCAGGCAATGGTCTTTACTGCATTCCGAATATGCCGACCGAAGAGGTATTTACTACGCCGCACAAAGACCGCGCCGACGGCACCGTCACGGCGACCAAGCCGCTTTCCTATCAGGGCACGATGATCGAGGGCATCCGGGTGCGGTTCGAAGAGGGCCGGATCGTGGAGGCGCACGCAACGAAGGGAGAAGAGGTCCTCAAAAACCTCATTGGCACCGACGAGGGCGCGCGGCGGTTAGGCGAGGTGGCGCTGGTGCCGCATTCCTCGCCGATTGCCAGCAGCGGCATGATCTTTCTGAACACGCTCTTCGACGAGAATGCAGCTTCGCACATCGCGCTGGGCCGGGCGTACACCTCCTGCCTGCGAGACGGCGACAAGCTTACCCCGGAACAGCTTGCGGCCAAAGGCGCGAACGACAGTATCATTCATGTCGACTGGATGATTGGCTCGGACAAGCTGGATATCGATGGAATCACTTCCTCCGGCGCGGCCGAGGCCCTGATGCGGCAGGGCGAGTGGGCATAGATTTGGTTACTCACCACGTCCCTACAGGACGTGGGACAAATCATTGCCTTCGCGTCCGGGGTTCCGTTCGCCACGGTGAACTCCCCCGGGCTATTTTCGTGTTCTCCCTCCGGGAGAATGCCGGGTAGCTCAGGTTTGGGCGGCGATGGGTAGAGCACGATGATGAGTGCCCCAGGTCTTCCGCCGCGGCGGAGAGTCGAAACATCTGCAGTTCGTCTCGCAACTCCACGGACGATACGCTCATCAAAGATGTCAAAGCAGCATCATTTCCAACCTTAAGCTTCGCCAAAAACAACCGCAGATCCTTCGGCTTTCCGCCGCGGCGGACCACGGCGGACTTCGCTCAGGATGACAGTGCTGGGGTGGGATTTGTGCTTTCCCAGGTCTGAAAATCCAGACCCTTCGACTACGCTCAGGGCAGGCTCTGGGGCACCCATTGTCGTGCTCTACCCGTCACCGCCCAGACCTGGGCACCCGGCGGCTGCGCTGTTGTGGTTTCAAGACGCTTCGATTTTGACTATCCTAGATAGATACGGGAGTTTTTCTGTTTAGATGAGCTGTTTACGGAAGTTTCGCCGTTTGCTGTGCCGGCGCGGGTTTCTCATGCCGGTTTTCCTGGCCTTGGTATGCACTCTCAGCGAGCAGAACAGAAT
>JASHQE010000144.1 GCA_030037705.1 Acidobacteriaceae bacterium
CAGGTAGTATTTCCGCACACCTACCAGGTGCGCGATTACGCTCCCGCGCTCGCCACGCGCATGGGGCAGGTGCTCATCGGCGATGTCATCGCCATCCGTAACGGCCCGGCCTTCACGCGGCAACTCATGCAGGGCCGGCTCAACGGCAGCTACCGGCACACGGGCACGGGTCCATGCTTCGTCTCCGTGCAGGCGGGGGCCTTTCGCGCGGAACTGCCCGACGCTGCGGGCACAGTCCCTATCGAAACCTTCACGCCTGCCCTCGACGCCGCGCAGATTCGCACTCACCCCGGCGAACCCTTCCGCGGCGGGGCACAGACCGTCGATCTTGGCTCCGCGCAGCTCATTGTCAGCGTCGGCCGTGGTATCAAGGAAGCCGAAAACCTGCCGCTCGTCGAGCAGCTTGCAACGGCTCTCGGCGCGGAGCTGGCTGCTTCACGCCCCATCTGCGACAACGGCTGGCTGCCGATGGAGCGCCAGGTGGGCAGCTCCGGCCAGTCGGTCGCGCCAAAGCTGTATCTGGCCGTCGGCATCTCCGGCGCCATCCAGCACCTGGTCGGCATGAAAGGCTCGCAGTGCATCGTCGCCATCAACAAAGACCCTGACGCGCCCATCTTCGAAATCGCCGACTACGGCATCGCGGGCGATTTATTCGAAGTCGTTCCTGCACTGACGGAGGCCATCAAGGCAGCTAAACAATAAAAGCGCCGCTTCGCATTCCGGTGCGCAAAGTTTCCAACTGGCAGTGCCGGTATACAGACCTCGGTATACAAATTATGGACCGATGCATTATCGTTCCTTCTTCGTCACACAATGATTTCGGCAGAGGAATGTATGCTTCTTCCCCACACCTATCAGGCCGCGTTGTTTCTCATGATCCTCAGCATGTGCTGTTGGGGATCGTGGGCCAACGCGCTCAAACTCTGTCCCGGCTACCGGTTTCAGCTCTTCTACTGGGACTACGCCATCGGCATGGCGCTCGCTGTCGTAGCGCTTGGGCTCACCGCCGGCAGCATGGGCCATACGGGACCGCGCTTGTGGACGGATGTCGCGCAGACCGCGCCCATCCTCGTTTTTTATGCGGCCCTGGGCGGCGCAATCTTCAACGTTGCGAATCTGCTGCTCGTCGCCGCCATTGATGTGGCTGGACTCGCCGTAGCCTTCCCCGTCGGCATTGGCCTTGCGCTCGTGATCGGCGCGGTCTCCAACTACGCGATCACGCCAGTTGGCAATCCCCTGCTCCTCTTTGGCGGCGTAGCTCTTGTGGTCGTCGCCATCCTCCTCGACGCGGCGGCCTACCGCAAGCGCGAGACGACTGCGCGCGCCACTACGACGCGCGGCATCGTTCTTAGCCTGGTCGCCGGTGTGTTGATGGGCTGCTTTTATCCTTTTGTGGCCCGCGCACTCAATGGCCTGCCGGAGCAACCTGCGCCCGGCCCTTATGCCGTGTCTCTATTTTTTACGGCCGGGTTGCTTCTCTCCACGGTGCCGGCGAACTGGCTGCTCATGGCGAAGCCTCTTGATGGCAAGCCGCCAGTCGACGGCGCCGATTATGCACGCGCGTCCTTCCACTGGCATCTTGCGGGTATTTTGGGCGGAGCCATCTGGTGTGTGGGCGGCGTGGCGAACTTCGTCGCCTCTGGTGCGCATCTAGTAGGGCCAGCCGTCTCGTATACCATCGGCCAGGGAGCAACCATGGTCTCGGCCTGCTGGGGCATCTTCGTGTGGCATGAATTTGCGGGTACGCCGCGCGCCGCCAAAACTCTGCTCTTCCTCATGTTCATCTTTTTCCTTTTCGGCCTCGGCGCGGTAGCCGTGGCTCCGCTTCCGCAATTCACCCACTGAGGGCCTGCGCGTGACCGCAACCAGGAAAAAAATCGTGGTAGTCGGCAGCGTCACACTGGATCTGGTGACGCGTACTCCAAAAATCCCGGCGATCGGCCAAACGCTCATCGGCTCCGGCTTTGACACCACGCCGGGCGGCAAAGGCGCCAATCAGGCCGTCGCCGCCGCGCGGCTTGGCTATCCGGTCGTCATGGTCGGCAAAGTGGGCACCGACGCGTATGGCCCCGCGCTGCTCGAAAACCTCAGACACGCCGGCGTAGACACCGCGGCCATGGAGCAGGCCGAAGGCTCTTCCGGCCTGGCGCCGATGTTTGTGGCTGAAACCGGTGAGAACTCGATCGTCGTTGTTCCCGGCGCAAATGGAAAGGTCGATCGCGCCATCATCGACCGCCACGCTGCGCTCATTCGCTCCGCAGGCATGGTGTTGTGTCAGATGGAAATTCCCATGGACACGCTGAGCTATACACTCGCTGTCTGCGCAGAGTCCGGCGTTCCCGTCATGCTCGATCCCGCGCCTGCCGCCGCGCTGCCCGATGCCGCCTTTCGCCAGTCAACGTGGTTCACTCCGAATGAGACCGAAACCGCGTTTTACGTCGGCAATGAAGCCACTGTGGAAGAGAGCGCGAAGCGCCTGCACGAAAAAGGGCTGCGCGGTGTCGTATTGAAACGCGGCGCAGAGGGAGCATTTGTTTCGGTCCTGGGTGAAAAAGCCGCGTGGGTCAGGTCGTTCAAGGTGCAGGCTGTCGATACCGTCGCCGCCGGCGACTGCTTCAACGGCGCCTTTGCCGTGGCGCTGCTCGAAGACAAGGATCCATGGGCAGCGGCCCGTTTTGCCAATGCCGCTGCGGCCATCGCCGTTACCCGCCGTGGCGCGCAGGCATCCATGCCCTCGCGCGCCGATGTCGATGCTTTCCTGGCACAACACACATAACGATTGCAGGAGGGTTTTATCCCTCGCCTCATGCGTTACGCAAAATCGTTGCCGCCTCCGCCGTCGAACCCTCCGCCGCCATCGTCCAACCCGCCCGAATCGCTGAAGCTCGAATCATCCTGCCCGCCATCGAACCCTCCCGAGTCTTCCTGATCGAAATCCTGTCCGGAGTGATCGAAGTTCGAATCGTCCACATTGCCCTGATCGATGTTGCCCTGATCGTTTCCCTGCGGGTTATAGCTTGCGTCGGAAAACTGCGCAGCTCCCTGATCCGACGATTCGTGAAAGCGTTGCTCGCCCGATCCCTGATCGAGATTTCCCTGGCTGAACTGTTCGTGACGTTCCGGCGCGCTACCCGGCTGGTCGTAGTAGTTGTTGATCACGGTTTCTTCGGCCGGCCGGTCGAATCCGGTTCCCATGCCCATCGCCGGACCGCCCCAGCCGTATTCCCCGCCGTATCCCCCACCGTATCCTGGATGCCCCATGATGCCGTGCAGCGCCGCCTCCACGCCTTCAAAAGCCAGCGCGCCGGCGGCCACGCCCGCAGCCGTCTGCATCGCGCCGCGCAAAAAGCTCGGCTGGCCCTGCGCAACGGGTACGTATTGCGGCTGTGCCGGAACATACTGCGGCTGCTGCACAGGTGGATAGGGTGGTGACTGCACCGGCTGGAACTGCGGCTGCCCATACGATGGCATGGGTTGTGGAGGCGGAGGAGCAGGCGCCGGCTCGCGGTGTCCCAGCAAGCTGCCTAGAAAACTCGTCGCACGCGCCGGCTGCTGTTGCGCCTGCTGCAACTGCTGCTGAAGCTGCGTCACCTGCGCCCTGGCCTGCTCCAGTGCGATGTTCTCGACCAGAACCGTTTGCGCCAGAATGTACAGCGCATCCGGATTCGAGTTGAAGTTTTTATTTAAGAATGCCTCCGCATCCGGGTCTTTTTCCTGTAATTGCGTGGAATTGACGCGCTGCACCAGCGCGCTCAAAAGCTGTTCTTCCTGGGGAGTCACAAGAGAAACCTCCGGCGGCCTGCCGCCTCTTGAGCCCTGCCGCCTCTCGATCATTGAGACGCGAAGAACCGGACAAAGTTGCACGCCGAAGCACTCTACGCAAAAAGAGCGGCCGCAGTTCCCGTGCTAACCACGATCCCTGCGCCCATCCCTCATTCCCTATTCCCTGCCTTTAACTCACCAGCGCGAACGCGCGGATCGTCTCTTTGCGCGCCGTGAGCCGCTCGATAAGATCCCTGCGCACCTCGTAGCCGCGACCCGGTGTGTCGGGAATCGCGATCTCGCCCCGCGAAGAGACGGTGACCTCCGGCTCGATAATGTCTTCGGTGAAATAGCGTGCCGAGGCGGACACATCGCCGGGCAGCGAGAAATTTTCCAGCGTCGAGAGCGCGATGTTATGTGAACGCCCAACGCCGGATTCGAGCATCCCGCCGCACCACACCGGAATGCCGC
>JASHQE010000145.1 GCA_030037705.1 Acidobacteriaceae bacterium
GGGAACTGCTCTAGGTTATCGGGCCATATGTCGATACGGCCTAATCCAAGCGCTTCAGAATAGCAGCATCAGAAATTCTCGTTCAATAAGTATATTGGCGATGATGTGCTCATTGACGATCCAAAGAGCCGCGGAGAACCGACGGTCTTTGCTGCGATGGGGCTTCGAAAGAGCCCGAAGAAATCGCCATGGAACCACACGGCTTTCCGCAATCTAATGCGGTTTACTCGGAGCACCGCAACGGATTCTCAGGTTACACAATTCGACCCCATGTATCGCGCAGAGGGGATGCACACGCTTCCGAGAAGTTGCACTTCTTCCGCATTCTCCTCCAGCATCACGCGCCGCATGGAGACGTGATGCAGATCGCATAACGGGGAGAATTGTTGTCTGAATGTCATCGGTGAAACTCTTGTTCGTCGCAGCCCGGCTGCTTCAGCAATCACCATCAGCGGCCCGCTTGGGAATCTGCAGGCACGCTAGATCGCTTGACTAAGGCGAGGTTCTTTCGTGCGCCGTTATCCTGCAGATTCATCGCGCGGAAGGATCGCGGAAGGTCCTTCTCCTCGTATTCAACGCCCGACGCGGCAAGCTCCAAGGCGGTTTTTTCAAGTGGAGCCCTCTTCGCAAGCAATCGATTTTCGGCCTCTTCGCGATCGCCGGACGAAGCAAAATCGACGTATTGATTGAGGTACGCAAGCTTGCGATCGTAGAGATCGATCTCCTGGTGGAGATCACGCAGGAAATACTTATCGTGTCGGGCAACAGGTTTTGCCCGGGCAGCTGACTTTTTCATGAAGTATCCCTTCCGAAGACGGAAAAGAGCGGTCTAGATAACCGCTCTATTCAATCTGCTGTTTGTCACTTACGCGATCCGTACGTTCTCAGCCTGAAAGCCCTTGGGACCTTTTACAACTTCAAACGTGACAGCTTGACCTTCCTGCAGGCTCTTGAAGCCGTGGCTCTGAATTGCCGAGAAATGCACGAAGACGTCATCGCCATTGGGACGGCTCAAAAAGCCGAATCCCTTCGCATCGTTAAACCACTTTACTGTCCCTTGTTCCATTGAACTTGTTCCTTTTGAATAGATGTACCGCCGAACGCAATTTGGAGTTGATTGCGAGTAAGGCGAGAAAGCGGAACAAGCAAGAAAATCCAGATCGAATTCTTCGATCTCTTTTAGTGTACACGTCAAACAGCTCGAAAAACCGGCGCTCCAGAACATTTATTCATCGACACTTGAACGGCATTGCAGAAGATAAGCCTAATCAGGCGCTCTCTCCCTCGGGTTTTGCCCAGTTGCTCAGAGCCGCAACTCATCGTATGCCTTTGAATCACAATAGCCGGATGGTCGGCAGAGCTGAGAGCTTTAACTCTGACGCCGTTGTGCAGATCGCGCGCGTCACGGAGTTTCGTTGCCAGAATGCGATGCAACGTCAGTGCCCCGGTATCAGTCCCCATAGCATCACCATCGTCATGCCGATCACGATGATACTCGTGCCCCAGGCGATCCAATTCCAAATGTGCGAGTTCCTGTGCTCGCCCATCAGATCTGTGCGATTGATGAGCAGCAGCATGAGAATGATGACCACGGGCAGAAGCACGCCGTTGAGCACCTGCGAGAGAATCGCGACATTGATGAGTTGCGAATCCGGCAAGACGAGGACCGTCACGGCTCCGCCGGCGATGAGCAGCGTATAAAGCCAGTAGAAAAACGGCGCCTCTTTGAAATTTTTATCGACTCCGGACTCAAGGCCCAGGCCTTCGCAGACCGTGTAAGCCGTGGAAAGCGGCAGGATCGACGCGGCGAAGAGCGAGGCATTGAAGAGGCCGAAGGCGAAGAGGATGAAGGCGTAGTCGCCGGCCAGCGGCCGCATGGCTTCCGCCGCGTCCGAAGCAACCTGAATGCTGCCCATCCCGTGCACATAGAGCGTGGCCGCGCAGGCCACCACGATGAACCACGCAACGAGATCGGTGAAGAAGCTGCCAACGATCACGTCCAGCCGCGAGGCTCCGTAGTCCTTCACGCGAATTCCCTTTTCTACGATGGACGATTGCAGATAGAACTGCATCCACGGCGCAATGGTTGTGCCCACGATGCCGATAGCCATGTAAATGTAGTCGTGGTTGCGCCAGACCGAATTGGCCGGCATCTTGACGGTGGCCAACAACGCATCATGCCAGCTCGGTTGCGAGAGCACGCCGGCAAAGATGTAGGCGATGTAAACGAGCGAGGCGGCGAGGAAGATCTTTTCCGTGCTTTTGTAATCGCCGCGGAAGACCAGAAACCATACCAGCGCCGCGCAGACCGGCACGGAGACGAATTTCGCAACATGAAACAGGTGCAGTGAGCCGGCGATGCCGATGAACTCGGTGACAACGTTCGTGTAGTTCACCACCACCAGAAGCACCATCACGAGAAATGTAAGCCGCAGCCCGAACTCTTCGCGAATGAGATCGCTCAAGCCCTTGCCTGTGACCACCCCCATGCGGGCGCACATCTCCTGCACCACGATCAGCGCGACCGTGATGGGGATCATGGTCCAGAGCAGCGTATAACCGTATTGCGCGCCGGCCTGTGAGTACGTGAAGATGCCGCCTGAGTCGTTATCGACATTCGCGGTAATGAATCCGGGGCCGAGAACGGCCAGAAAAAGCAAGATCCGGGTTCGCCAGCGCTTCCACATGAAAACGAAATTCCTAAGGTGGGTTCATTTTTGAGTGTCTGTTCGAGCGACCAGCGACCTCTCCCTGACCATAACAGGCGAGGGCCACGCGCGAAAAATGCCCACAGCGAAAAATACCTGCAGATCGTGGAATGCGTTCGGCCGAATAGGCCGCCTGTCCGAATTACAATACGCTGTCACTGATTTTCAGAATGGATTGAAGGCCAAAAGGAGCACCTATGGATTGGATGGATGCGGGCAAGAGTTTTCGTATGCGGCGCCGATTGCTGGGCACGCTCGCCGGCGGCGTCTCTGCCGCGGCGCTTTTCAGCATGAATCCGGCCGTAACAGAAGCCGCGCCCGCCGAACCGGAGAGAGCGGTTCCCGAAAAACTGTTCACTCTGGCGCGCTTGCGCAGCTACAAGAATCGCCGTTCCGCAAGTTGGGACCGCACCGGCGGCAACGCAGACTGGGTCACCGTCGATCCCGGCCAGACGGCCTCATTGCTCGATGTCTCCGGCGCCGGCGTTATCACGCACATCTGGTTCACCATCAACTCGCCTGATCCGATGCACTTGAAGAACCTGGTCCTGCGCGCGTGGTGGGATGGCGAATCCTCGCCCTCGATAGAGGTTCCCATCGGCGATTTCTTCGGCCTGGGACTAGGCGAGTACTTCGTCTACCAGTCTGCGTTGCTCGCGGTAGCGCCGGTCAAAGCTTTGAACGCATACTTCGAGATGCCTTTCGCGACTGCAGCGCGCATGGCGGTGACAAACGAGGGCAACGCAGCGGCACGCAGCCTCTACTTCGCCATCGACTATGTTCTGCTGCCCGGCCTGCCGGATGGCCTTGGACGTTTTCACGCGCAATATCGCCAATCGGCGCCGTGCAAAGCCAGCTCCGGCGGCGACAAGAACCTGAGCGGGCAGGACAATTACGTCTTTTTAGAAGCAACAGGCAGAGGACACTTCGTGGGTGTCACACAGTCCGTGCTGCAGAACCAAAATGGCTGGTTCGGCGAAGGCGATGACATGATCTTCATCGATGACGATACGATGCCCACCATCAACGGCACCGGAAGCGAAGATTACTACAACGGCGCATGGGATTTTGGCGGTCAGCCCTTCGGATACCAGCACAATGGCGCGCCCTATATCATCGACCCCGAGCGGATCGGCGGACGGTATTGCCTCTACCGCTGGCACACCGAGAGCCCGATTGCATTCGAAAAATCGATCCGTGTGACCATCGAGCACGGGACGGCCAATAACCGCGCCGACAATTTTTATTCGACAGCCTATTGGTACCAGACCGAGCCGCACGCAGCCTTTCCGGTGCTTCCAGCGGCTGCGGACAGAATTCCGAAGATCTATGCTGTTGGCGGAGCAAAGGGACCTGCCCCCGTGCCGCAATCGTGAACCGCACGCAGTCATTCAATCCTTTGCAGAAAGCCGCCGCCTAAACCCGCCGCCCAAACCAAGGAACCGCGCGCTGCGTGCAGCTAATCGGACCAGCGTCCAGGTCTTTGACCGTTTGATTAAGTACTACCTCTGGGTGCCCCAGGTCTTCCGCCGTGGCGGACCGCGGCGGATGAGACCTGGGAGAGCACAATGCTAAAGGCACAAATTCATGCGGTCGCGGACCTAGTGCGACTTTTCGAACGTCTGCTGGATTCCTGGGTAAAAGGCAAGATAGCACAGGACCAGCAGATTTGCGGCCGAACCGATCAACAGCACCAGTTCCTGATCGGCCGGGAGCTGCGCCGTGAGCCCTGCCGTCTGCTGGGTGATGAAAAAGAACACCGTCCTAGCCAGCGATGCTCCGGCATAGAGCATGGTGATCCAGCGGATGCGCCAGTACCGCATCAGCCACATTCCACCGACGAGGATCGAGAGGACTGCAGTGAGAACCAGCCCTTCGGCAAGCAGATTTGTCATGGTACCGCTGTCGGTGTCGTTGACCTGAAACGGAATCATGCTGCGCGAGTGCCCGATAAGCCACGAGGTAAGATCCGGAGCAGAATGAGAAAACAGAAGCGAAGCGAGGACAAAACAGGCGCAACCGCGCAGAAAATAAAACCATGTGATGAAGGCGATGCCAGTCGGCATATCGCTTCCAGCCAGGTTCTTCTCTAGCTCAGCGGTACTCG
>JASHQE010000146.1 GCA_030037705.1 Acidobacteriaceae bacterium
TGAGCTATGAGGAGGCTTTCAAGCTTACCGATCATCTTCCTGTGCTGGTTACTTTAAAGCATTTGTAAGTTTCATACATTGCGAGCCACCAGGCGGGATAACAGCTCAGGTTACTTGAGCAGCGTTGGGTGGTGGGTTAGCAAGTTTTCCATTGAATGCGTGCGGCACGAAACGAACCGCAGGTGTTTCGACTCGTCACCGCGGCGACTCGCTCAACATGACAGTGCTTGGCTTACTTTTCAGCAACTTAGAGTTGGTCTATATGTCGATACGGCCTAGAACTTCACCATTTTCACGCGCACAATCTCGGGTTGCTGATGAAAGCAGAGACCGCGGTCCGTTTCATCGCCGTTCCAAAGCCGCACCGGTTTCCAGATGCCGTTTTCATACGTGCCCTGTTCGGCGGAGAGAACTTCGCTGCGCATCCAGGGCAGCTTTCCTGGAAGATGGAAAATCACGCTCGCGTCCACGCCTGTAACCAAAAACTCGTCAGGACCAAGTTGCGCCACCAGCGCTGCGCCGTGAGCATCTTTGGTGCCCGGTGCGGGACGGCCGTCAGGCTGCGGAAAACCAAAGGCGACTGTTGCCTGCCACGTGCCAAAATCCAATTCCTGCGTGGCTTGGCCCGGCTCCTCGACGGCGGTCTTGAGCTTGCCCTCAAACTCCAGCTTGGCAATCTCGCGATCCATCGGCTTGATCAGCGCAAAGTTTCCGGCATGGGCAGACCACGGATCGTCGCCGAGAATATTCCACCCCGTCTGATCGACGCCAAAGGGAGAGAAGCCGATGGCGTTATCACCCAGCGCGTAGAAAAAGAACTTGGCAAAGCTGTCGCCGCGGCCGGTTTCAGGAATCCAAAGCGGATTATCAGGACGGTGATAGGCTGCAATCGTTTCTCTATAGAACTGCGAGTTGTCGGTATAGATGTCAGGGCCGATCATATCGATGGACGGCGCCAACTTGCGCCATAGCCCGACCATCTTCTGCACCGCACCGCCGCTGGGATATGCGATTCCGGGCGTATCCAACTGCCGCTGAGGCAACTCTGCTGGCGGATAGTCGATCCAGACATTGATGTAACAGGGAATATCGAACTCCGCTTTGCCCGCAGCGGCGATTGCATCGATGTACTTGGCCTGATGATAGACCTGAAAGATCTCGTCGGCCTCGGCACCGAAGACCTGGCTCCAGGTGCCCGTCTGCTTCTGCGCGGCGGCAAGCAGATCACTCGGAACCTGGCCCGCGAACTCGCGATTCGCCTCGGCGGAGTTATCGCGCACGCTGCCGATGTTGCCTGACTCGTTCTCAACCTGGATGAGCAATACAGTATGCTGTTCGCCGTCGATCTGCTTGAGATGGCGCATGAGAGTAGCAAAGGCGGTCTTGTCGGCCTCCAGCGTGGTGTGGCCAAGCGGCGATAGTACATCGATCGGCTCTCCGTCTGGACGGATGACGCGAGGAAAGCGCTTGCTGTCAATTTTTATCCATTGCGGCACATAGTGGTCGTTACCGTTTTTCCAGGTGCCAAACCAGAGAAAAACGATATGCAATCCATGGGTGCGGGCGCCATCGACGATCGCATCCACATTGCTATAGTCGAAGCGGCCCTCCTGCGGCTCAAACTGCTCCCAATAGACCGGCGCTTCGACCGTGTTGACATGCAGGTCGGCAAGCGACTTCCACACCTGCGGCAGCTCAGAGGGCCAGCCGCTGGAGTTGTGAATCTGGCCACCCAGGATCAAATAGGGCTGGCCATCAACCATAAGAGTGTACCGGCCATCCTGCTGCACAATGTTAGGAGCCTGTGCAATTGCAGCAACGGAGATGGCCGCAACCACGGCGGCAACACAGCAAGGGCGCAAACATAGTGGAAGACGCATGTCTCGGAAATACCTCCCAAGCAATGTAACCGTATACATGAATTTTGGCAAGCGTTATCTCGCAGGCGGCAGAGCAAGTGTTCATTAGTGAACAGTGCCGTTCTGTTTCGGTAAATTTGGCTGCGCTTTCTCTTCGACGATGCACAAATCCCAGGGAGCCAGAGTGAGCTGCTGCGCATTCGCAATGGGCTTATCGTCGAGCAGACTGGTTCCCGCCGCATACGAGTAAGGGAACTTGACGCTTTCCGAAGAGTAATTGAAGAAGTAGTGCACGCGCTTACCTGAGCGATTGATGCCGTGCGTTACGTGCGCGTGTGCGGGCAGTTGCTGATCGGGTCCTGCCAGGCCTGCCTTTTCCAGTTCGCTCTTGAGAACCGCGGTCTGCAGCGCATCCGAGAGATACGTTCCCTCGTAAAGCAGCCGGCCGGCGCCATATTCGTTTTCGGTGATAGCAGGCCATCTTCCCAAGAATGGATGGTCATAGTAGGCGACAGCATGGGCGTGCTCCGGCATAAGGAACTCGGCCCAATATTGGACCTTGTTTTCATCACCCACGTGGTATGGGTCGCCTTTGAGCGCCAGCGGATGCTCGAGATTGGAAAATTCCTGGTAGCTGAAACCTGCCGCCTCACGCAGGGGACCCGGCGCGCGCACCCAACGCACGGCGGAGTTTTCGTTGGCGAATCCGCTCTTGAAGGTCATGAGCACATGGCCGCCGTTTTTCACATAGTCCGAGATACGCTGGAGCAGGGCATCGTTCGAGATGTAGAGCGCCGGCACGATCAGCAGCTTGTACGCCGAAAAGTCCTCTGTGTCGGGAAAGACGAAATCGGTGCCCACATTCAGGTCGTAGAGCGAGCGGTGCATCTGCTGGACGAGTGAATCATAGCCTTCGGGCTGATGGGTCCAGCTCCACTCCGGCACGGGACCTCCATAGGGCATGAAGTCGATGGCGTTGGCCGAATCACGGCTCCACAGGATGGCTACCTGGTTGTGGATTTGCAGACCGACCAGATGCGGACCGATCTTTTCGAGTTCGTGCGCCGTGCGGCTCACTTCGGCATAGGCGCGGTTCGGTTCGAGATCATGGGAAAGAACCCCCTTCCAGTAGGTCTCCTGATTCGCGGCAATCGAGGCCCAGTGCCAATACTCGACCATATTGGCGCCGTTCGAGAGGTGGGTGTAGACGTCCTCGCGCAGTTGGCCATCGTAGGGCGGGAACTGGCTCTCGGAGCTCCAGCCTATGGTTTGCGCATTGGTTTCGGTCACCAGGAAGTTAGTGTGCTTGAGTGACCGGGCGAAGTCGCCCTGGATAGATTGGATGGAGCCGTCGAAGTGGTCCTGCGTGCCGTGGTAGATGTTATCGGCGGCGATATCGAGGAAGGATGCGATGGCATTTTCATTTACGTCGTGGCGCATCATGCCGCCAAAGTCCGTGGTGACGAATTGCCGCGGCGAGGCGCATTCGCGCACCAGATCCGCTTGCCAGCGCAGAAAGTCGGTGACACGCATCTGGCTCCAGCGGGTCCATTCGAGCTTATAGCCGGTGCTCTGCGCGCCATCACGGGCGGGGAGGTCTTCCCAAGTGTGCAGATTTTCACCCCAATAGTTCAGGAACCATGCTTTGCTGAGCGCCTCCGGTGTGCCGAACTTCTTTTCGAGATAGTGCTGAAAACCGATGAAAATGTCGGGATTGCCGGCATCGTAGCTGCTGGTTTCGTTATCGATCTGCCAGCCGATGACAGTCGGGTTGTCCTTGTAATGCGCAACGATGTGACGGATCAGGCGCTCGGCGTAAAAGCGGTAGGCGGGAGAATCGGTATCCATATTCTGGCGCATGCCGTAGGTGCTCTGGAGCGGCGGACCTCCGTACATGCTAGGATTCAGTCGCTGCGCCAGAATCTCGGGATGCTCGTGCGCCATCCAGGCCGGGATGGAATAAGTGGGTGTGCCCAAAATTACCTGGATGCCGGCTTTGCCCATGGCATCGACGACCCGGTCCATCCACGCGTAATCAAATTGACCGTCCTCTGGCTCCCAGAGGCTCCACGTGGATTCGCCCATGCGCACCACATTCAGGCCCGCAGCCTTCATCAAGGCTGTGTCCTGGTCCAGCCGCTCGTAGGGCATGTATTCGCTGTAATAGGCAGTTCCGTAGAGGACTGTGGGGAAATCCGGCGCACCGCCAGGAGCTGTTGTGCCTGCGTTCTGGGCTGTCAGTTGTCGAATACAGGCAAATGCGGCCAGTATGATGGTGACAAAGAGAACGTGGAACCGTCTCATAGGATTCGTTACATGCTTTTCGGCTGTGGGCATAGTTTTTCGCTTTCGAAGGAAACCTATCGGCTGTCTCTTCCGTATTAAGACTATGTGCAAAAGGCAACGAGACATGCTACTACATTCCGTTTGCCGGTTGCTTGACTGAAGCAATTCACCGAAATACTGTATGGGTACTCGGCACAATCTGTTCCAGTACTGGCGCGCAGCGCCGAGATCGGCAGGCCGCTGGTCCGGAATTTGCATTTGATTTCGGGATGCCGGATGGCGAGAACACGCAGGACGATGAGCAGAGGCGATGACTCCAGCACCCGAAGAAGCAAGGCTCAACATACGCACAGTCGCAAAGCGTGCGGGCGTTTCCAGCGCCACAGTATCGCGGGTGATCAACGGATCGTCGGCCGTCAAAGAAGAGACGGCGCAACGCGTCCGGCGCATCATTAAAGACCTGGATTTCATCCCCAGCCCGATTGCGGCGACTCTCAAATATGGCCGGAGCAAGACCTACGGCGTCATCCTTCCCGACCTCACAAACCCTTTCTACCCCGAATTCCTGGTTGAATTTGAGAAAATTCTGGTCGAAAGCAACCGTGAAATGCTCCTGACTACGATTCAGTCGCACGAGGCGGCGTTGATCAATTCCGTCCGCCGCATGTTGACGCGCCAGGTCGATGGCGTTCTGTTAATGGCGTCGGAATATGAGACCAAAGCGATTGAACCGTTGTTCGATCGGAAGATTCCCATCGTGACGGTCGACCGGCGCAAGGTGGAACGGGGCACGTACGATGTGTCGATTGAATTCGAGAACGGCTATCGTGAAGCGGTGATGCATTTGAGGAACTTGGGGCATCGGCACATCGGGTTTATCGGTGGAAACAATGAAATCGGCACTTCGCGGGTGCGCCTGCAAGCTTTTCGGAGCGCACTTAGTTTTGCCGGACTAACCTATGAGCCGAATCTTACCCGCATGGGCGATTACCGCTTCGCCGGCGGAGAAGCCGCGGTTAACTCCTTGCTGCTGGAGAAAAAATGCCCGACCGCAATCATTACAGCAAACGACTTGACCGCATTTGGCGCGATGAAGGCGCTGCACGCGCGGGGCATCCATGTCCCCGCGCAGATGTCTCTGATCGGTTTTGACGGTATCCAGTTGGGCGATGCGGTTCATCCGCGGCTGACCACGGCAGTTATTTCCCAGAGGGTATTTGCTGAAGCATGTGTGCAAGCCCTGGACCGTCTGAAGGCCAAAGCAACCAAACGCGGCCTGCTCCTGCGCATTCCCAGTTCGCTTCTTGTCCGCGAGTCGACGGCGCCTCCGCGACGCGCTGCACGGCTATCGCCATAAGTAGTTCAAGGCCGCGCACAATACCAGCAGCAAGCCTGCCAAAATCCACCAGCGGACCATTGCCCCTGGCGACCTGCCTTCAGAATCTGGTTTGTAGACCAGCAGTTCCAGTTTTTCGGCACTCATCCTTTCTGCTTTTCTGCTTAGCAGCACACTGCCTGCAAGCGAAGCGCAAAATGCGTATACAGCCGCATGAAAGCTGGCATTCATCGAGGAGGCGAAGACCAGCTTTCCCGATGCGACGAGCAGATGGAACAGGCCCGATACCAGCGTTCCGCTCAGCAAACCGGCTAAGGCGCCAGTCGATGTTGCCCAACGAGTGAAGATGCCGATCAGAAACACGACGAAAAACGGGACCCCGAAGATCGAGAAGACCAGCTGCACAAATTCCATCAGATTCATAAAATTCAAGCAGAGGTAGGAAATCGCTACACTCAATCCGACGCCTGCAACGATTGCGATGCGCGCGACGAGCAGGTAATGCGCTTCGCAGGCTCCCCGCCGGATGCTGGTTCGATAAATCTCCTCCGTCCACACGGCGGAAAACGCAGAGACGTTTGCTGCCAGACCAGACATCAGGCTAGCCAGTAGCGCGGTTAATCCTAGCGAAAGCAAAACAGGTCCGTAACAGGCAATCATCAGGCGTGGCAGAGTTTCGTCAAAAGAAACAACTTTACTGGAGCCCAGAAACAGAGGAGCAACAAGCGCAGGAACAACCACCAAATAGGCAAAAGCCAGCTTCCCGAATCCGGCTAATAACGGCACCATGCGGCCCGACTCGGCAGATCTTGCCGTTAATGCGCGCTGTACCTGAACGAAATCCGTGCACCAGTAGCTGAAACTCAGCACGAAGCCGAGGCCAACGACGACGCCGAACAAATCGATGGAGCCATTCGGAGAAACAAATTGCAGGCCGGTCCACAGATGCCAATACGGGCCGCGCCGCAGGGCGGCGTTGGGGAGTTTGCTTAGAGTCTCGAACAAGAGGGGCGCCAGCCCGAGGACGACGACAGCAAGTTGAAGAACTTCGTTATAGATGGCTGCACGCAGGCCACCGAGCAGGACGTAAACGAGCACCACGATCGCGATCGCCAGCGCGCCACTTGTGAAGTGCCACCCAAATACGACATCGAGAACCCTGGCCATGGCATAGAGACCGACTCCGGCAACCGAGGCAACTTTCGCCAAAATCAGCCAGGAATTGATCAGGCGCACGCGGGCATCGAACCGCCTTTCCAGATACTCGGGAAGGCTCTGGATGCGATTGCGCATGTAGACATGGATCATTGTCCCGCTGAACAGAATCATTCCGGGAATTGCCCCAATCAGGTAAAAATGCAGCGCCTGGACGCCATATTCTGCAGCGACTGCACTGAGGCCGACAATCTCGAGTGCCCCGCAGTTTGCGGAAAGAAAGGCGGCAACCACGATCCAGAGCGGCATCGCACGGCTGGCATTTACAAAATCGTTCGAGGCGGTGCCGCGTTGCTTCGATTTCCAGCCGATAACGATCGTCGTAAGCAGATAAGCCGGCAAGATAGCCAATCGGCAGAGATTGACCAGGAAGTTCGCCAAACAGGTCCCCTTAGCAGTTTCCAATATGCCGTGAAATGTTTGCTGACAACTATCAGCCGTCCCCATGCATAAATGCAAGTCAGCCTCTGCAAAATCGGAGTGCGGTTTTTTCCACAAGGCGCATCTCTTCATCCGTGTTTGCTTTTTCTTATTGAGCGCAGAAACTCATGAACTAACCGACTTTATCGAGTTCAATCGATTGAGCAAGAAAGAAGCCAAACCAGGCTTTTTATGGAGGCAAGTACTCGATGGGTCATGAATCTTTGCTTTGCCCTCTCGGGTGTAAGAGCCTTCTATCCATGCGCAAAAATTTTTCTTGACAGCATTTCTTTTGCAAGCGTACATTCTGGATCGCGGAAGAAATGTAACCGTATTCAGTAACCGTATTCAAACAACCGAGAAAAGCTTTACCCGCATCCGGCTTCCCGAGACTGGTATACCGGCGCCGGCTGCTTTCCCTTGGGACACATGCATGGGTAGTAAGAACCACTCTAATTGGAGGCAATCGATGAAATTCACGCGCAAATGGATGAGAGTCGCGCTTGCAATGTCTGTGCTTGCAGTGGCGCGATTTGCACTCGCGCAAATGGATCAGGGGACGATCACTGGCGTCGTCCAAGATCAGTCTGGAGCCGTAATCGGCGGCGCCAGCGTTACTCTTACCAACGTGGATGAGGGACTTGTGCTCAAGGCGAGGACCGACAGCCAAGGCATCTATGTTTTCTCTCCGATCAAAATCGGCAACTACAGTGTCTCGGTGAGCGCGTCGGGTTTCGAAACCACGACGCAGACGAATCTTCATCTCAGCCTGCAGCAAAGACTCAATGTGGTCATCTCTCTGAAACCCGGAGCGGCCACTGAAACGGTGACGGTCACCACCGAAGAGCCGCTGATGCAGACCCAGGAAAGCTCAGTCGGCCAGACTGTAGACACGCAGACGATTAACTCTGTTCCGCTGAATGGCCGCAACTGGGTCTTCATTGCCCAATTGGCTGCAGGGGCCGATCCGCCAGAGGGCTCGCGCGGCGCGGGCAAGGGCGACTTTAACGCCAACGGACAGCGCGCCGAGGAGAACAACTTCATCCTTGACGGCATTGATAACAACGCCAACGTAGTCGACTTTTACAACGGCGCCAGCTATGTGGTGCAGCCTCCGCCGGACGCTCTCGCGGAGATGAAGGTGCAGACCAGCGATTATTCCGCCGAGTTCGGCCATTCCGCAGGCGCGGTCGTGAACGCCAGCATCAAGTCGGGCACGAACAGTCTGCATGGTTCGCTCTGGGAGTATGCGCGCAATACTGCATTCGACATTCACGATTGGGACAATGAGAATCTTCCAGTTCCTCCGTATCACGAAAATCAGTTTGGAGCGACGCTCGGCGGACCGGTAATCAAAAACAGAATCTTCCTGTTCGGCGATGCGCAGGCCAACCGCATCCGTTTCGCAGAGACGACTACGGAGACTGTTCCCAGCGCGCTGGAGCGGACGGGCGACTTCTCCGAGATTTTGAATAGCAGTCTCACCGGCAATGCGCCGGTCCAACTCTACTACCAAAGCGCCGGTGCTTCTCCGGTGGCGATTACCAATAACTGCATGGTCACCAGCAGCAACTGCACGAACTCGCAGGGATTGGGCATTACGTTGAACAAGACTGCCCTCAACATGCTGAACGACTACCCCGCACCCAACGCCAACAACGGGTTGCTCTACAACAACTACATCGTGGAGCGGCCTGTTGTTGACGACACCTTCCAGTGGGATATACGTGCAGACTTCAACATCGACAGCAAGGACACTGCATACTCTCGTCACAGCTACTGGAACGAGGTCGGATTGCATATTCCGCCACTCGGCGATGTTCTGGACGGCGGCGGCTTTGGAGATGATGGCCCGCAGAAAATCATGGGGCAGAGTTTCATGACCTCTGAGACGCACGTTTTCTCTCAGACCGTCACGAACGAAGCGCGCGTCGGATACACCTATCTGCACACCGGTTTCGAGCAGCCCAATGCAGCGGACCTCAATTTTGCCTCATCGGTCGGATTCGGCGGCATTCCCTCGGCCCCGCTGAACGGCGGTCTACCGAACGTCACCGTCGACGGCATCACCACCTTCGGCAGCCCCACCTGGGCCCCCACCGACGAGCACGAAAACGTCTACCAGATCATCGACAACGTAACCAAGATCGCAGGCAACCACGCGTTGAAGGCGGGCGTGAGCTTCGAGAGCATCCGCTTCAACACGCTGCAGCCGCAGCAGTCTCGCGGCAGCTACACTTACAACGGCGAGTACACCAGCGACCTGAACGCGGCTAATACCGGCTATGGCGTGGCCGACTTCCTGCTCGATCAGCAGTACAGCGCCGGCCTCTCCAACGAAGTCACCAACGGAGACGCGCGCTGGGATAACGCGGTCTACTTCCAGGACGACTGGCGTGTCAATCAGAAGTTGACGCTGAATCTGGGCTTGCGCTGGGAACACTTCCAGCCCTACCAGGACGTGGGCGGCTACCAGGCTTCCTACAACATGACGGGGGCCTCGTCGCTCAACACGACCACCGGCTACGGCACTGGGCAGGCGCAGTACCAGATTCCCAGCGAAGCCAAGAGCTATGCAGCGCCCATCATGGCGCAGTACGGCTTTACTACGGTCCTGTCGAAAGACAATATCGCGCTCGTCTACACCGGCGACCCGCATATTGTTCAATCGCAGAAGACCAACTTCGCGCCGCGCATCGGCGTTTCGTACTCGCCTGACGCCAAGACGACTTTCCGCGCCGGCTTCGGCATCTTCTATGGCGGCCTGGAAAGCATCGGATATTACCCCAACCTGGGTGAGAATTATCCCTTCCAGTACGCGACCAATTTTCCGTCGGCTAGTTGCGGAGCCAACAACTGTCCTACAGATGGCATTACCATCGCCAATGGTTTTGCAACGATTGTGGCGAATGGCTTTGCCTCGGATGTGGAAGATCTATCTCTGCGCGGTTCCGATCCAACTGCCAAAACGCCTTACACCGAAGACTTCAACATGAGCATCGAGCGCGGCATCGGCAACGATATTGCCGCTACCGTCAGTTATGTCGGCGATGTCTCGCGCCACATGCAGGTGTTCCCCGATCCCAACAACCCGTTGGCGTTTGAGAACCCCAACAACTCTCTTCAAAATGTACGTCCGCTGCCGGACTTCAGCGGAACGCAATATACCGCCTATGCCGGTATGAGCGACTACCACAGCTTGCAGGGTAAACTGGAGAAACGGTTCTCGAGGGGCTACAACTTGCTGGCTACGTATACGTGGTCGCATAGCCTTGATGATGCGCCGACGCCGCTGGGAACCACGGGTGACGGCGGGTTTCGGGAGTCCAACCTGATTCCCATCGCGATGGACTATTCGAGTTCCGGCTTCGACACGCGGCAGCGCTTTACCTTCAACGCACTCTACCAGCTTCCATTTGGCAAAGGACAGGCGTACGCGAACCAGAGCCGTCTGGCGGACGAGATCATAGGCGGATGGTCAGCCAACGCTACTTTTGTGGCGCAGACTGGCAATCCATTTAGCACAACTCCGACGAGCGGCTTCAAAACGGCGAACAACAACGGCAGCATCGGCCAGGCCTATGCCGTCAAAACCGCAAATCCCTTTGCTACCGGCGGCGGTTCGGGCTGCGCAAGTCAAACAAAAACCCGCACCACCTGGTTCAATCCCTGCTCCTTCGCGAACCCGTGGGATTCCAGTGACCCGACGGTCAATGGTCAGGCAAATTCCCATTACATTCCAAAGTCCGCGAGTGATCCGAATACTCCAACCGGCGACACAACGCCTGTTTATGTCACTTCTCTGGCTTCGGCTGTGGGATACATGGGCGGCAAACGCGACACAGTGGAAGGTCCTGGCTACGAGCGCGTCAACATGTCGGTCTTCAAGAGCTTCAACATCTATCATGAGCAGTCGCTGGAGTTCCGGACCGATGTCTTTAACCTGTTCAACACGCCGTCGCTGGCTGATCCAAGCAACAACAGCAATAAGCCCAACATCACCCTGCAGGGCGCCCAGATTACCGGTCCTAAGAGTCTGCAGAACAATGCTCCTGACTCGCGGTTCTTTCAACTCTCGCTGAACTACAAGTTTTAAGGTTTTCAGCGACAAACATCCAATCTGTTGCATTCCAACGCGAGGAGATTCGCTCTGGCGAATCTCCTCGTTTTTGCTTGCGTGATGCAAGGAGGGGCGCGTCCCGCATATCTTGTACGATGAATCGAGGAGCGCAGAGGAAGAAATCGAATGTATAGAAGTTGTCTCTGCCGGGGCTGTTGGTTGACAGCGACAGCTTGTATTTTTTTCGCCGCCCGCCTATTCGCGCAGTCGTCTGCCGCTGGTTCAACCAACGCAGACATGGAGCAGGAGTTCCAGGCCGCAATGGCCGCCCAGGACAAGGGGGACCTGGATCGGGCTGAGGCGCTGCTTCGCAATCTGCATGCACATCATCCGGGTATCTTCGCCATCGACGAGTCGCTGGGCCTTGTGCTCGTTAACCGTGAGAACTATACCGCAGCTTTGCCCTTTCTTGAAGCTGCCGTGCGCGAACAGCCTTCTTCCGATGCGGCCCACGCTAACCTTGGCGCCGCCTGCTTCCGGCTGCATCGCAACCAGGAGGCTTTAAGTGAGTTTCAGGCGGCCGCGCAACTCAATCCGCGTAATGTCGCTACGCAGGAGTCCCTTGGCCGTTTGTGGATGGAGGCGCATCAACCCAAACGCGCCGCAGATGCATTTACAGCGGCTCTCGCGCTGAAATCAGGAGATGCCGACCTGACGCTCGATCTTGCCCAATCCCTGGAAGACGCAGGCGACCTGAGACAAGCGAAAGAAACCGTGCTGAGAGTGGCAGGCGTCGACTCTTCCGCGCCCGCGCAGACATTGCTTGGCGACATCGAGGAGAAGTCCGGCGCTTTCAGAGAGGCTGTTCAAGCCTACCAGCGAGCCGCCGCACTCGATCCGGGCGAGCCGAACGTGTGGGCGCTTGGGCTCGAATTTCTAAAGCATTGGACCTTCGATGGCGCGATTCCAGAGTTCGAGGCGGGCGTGGCAAGATTTCCTTCAAGCGCGCGCATGAAGCTTGGCCTGGGCGTGGCCTACTTTGGCGATGAAAATTACCTCAAGGCGGCTCCGATGTTTGCCGATCTGCTCGATGCCGATCCTGGCAACGCATTTTATTTTCAGTTGCTGGGTATGGCGTGCACGGCGGTGACACAGGAAATCAGCCCGCGCTGCAGCACTCTTGTGACCTATGCGCAGTCGCATCCGCACGATGCACAGGCCGCTGTTTATGCGGCCACGGGAATTCTTCAGGGCCAGTCATCGGAAAAGCAAATGAAGGTTGCCGAAACATTGCTTCGCAATGCAATTGCCGCCGATCCGAAATTGCCCGAAGCTAGATATCAAATGGGCCTTCTCGAACAGGACGAAGGCCAATGGGCTGCCAGCATTCCGGATCTCGAAGCCGCCATTGCAGAAAAGCCCGAACTTGCCGTGGCACACTATCGCCTAGGACTCGCCTATGCGCACACGGGGCGTAAGCAAGAAGCACAGGAACAGATGGAGCTTCAGAAAAAATTCAAAGGCCAGGAACAGCAAGACCTCGACCGGCGTTTGCAGAAGATCACGTTGTTTCTTCTCAAAGATCAAAACTAATTTATTTTTATTTTGCATTGGCCATGCGTTCAAGCAAGGAATTCGCATATTTCCGGAGACTGTCCGTCTCAACGGGAAACAAGTTATTATCCGGTGTGAAGGTCAACTCCTGGTTGCCGTCCACACAGCGCTGCCGTATTCGCCCATATCGACGGTGCCGGTGATCGAATCTCCCTTCACGACGCCGATAAAGTTCCACGGAACGGAGTTACCCGGAACCTTCATTTCACTGTGAAGTTCGACCTGATCGGCATGGACGATTCCCTCGAGAGAGGTGTGATAGATTTCGCCGGCCTGAGAGCCCGTGAGCACACTGCCTTCCTGCTGGAGGGTGAATTTCTGCTGGCCTGTACCGCGCGTGAAATTGACCTCAACCGCCCAGTCTCCAGCTAGTTGTGCGGGAGCGCCTTGAGGGATCGGAGGATTCTCAAAATGCCCAGGGTGACTGAAGATTTCAACCAGTGAGTCGGCAACAATGCGCTCCTCGCCGGGAGCCATCATGTACGGCATGATGATGAGTGAGCTCTCCATGTGTTCCGGACGCCGGCCTGTCGCATCTCCTACGAGTATGCGAGGTGTGCCTTGGTCGAGGCGGTCGGCCACTTCTGTCCCGGTGATGGGCAGCCGATTGGCATCCCAGTGAATGGCTAGGCGCGGCGAACGGTTGGAGAGGTCCTCGGGCTCAAGATATTTGGTGGTAATGGAAGGAAAGACCTGAACACGGCTCTCAATATATGCGAGCCAGGAGCGCCATTGGCGCTGTTCCGCGTCGTGGTCGCGCTTGTACCACTCGCGCACGGCGGCCAGCATGCCCATCGCTTCTTCCTTGCCGACCTTGAGGGCTCGTCCCCAATTGTGATGCGGCGCGGCATTGAACCAGGCGGCTCCGACGATGTCTTTTCGGCCGAGAAGCAGTCCTGCAGCCTGCGGCCCACGCATGCACTTACCGCCTGAGTATCCCACCAAAGTGGCGCCGTGCGCGATATGGATGTTAGGCGCCAACGGTTCCTCAGCTGCGGCATCCACAAAAACCGGGATGTTCTTTTCCTTGGCAATAGAGCAGATATTCGGGATCGACAGAGGACCTTTTTCGGCAGCAGGACTGGAGAGGATATAAATCATCGCTGTTTTTTCGGAGAGCTTGGACTGGAGTTCCTCCGCCGAATCAACTTCGACAATCTCGGCGCCGCACATGCGGATGCCGAAATCGTATGGGTTGCGCGAGTGTTTGGGGATGATGACCTGGCCACGGGTCTTGACGTAAGGAAAGGCCTGCGTAAGCTCAGGATTTGTGCCCGCTATGCAGGCCACAGTGGCGAGCGCAATGGCCGCTTCGCAGCCCGCGGT
>JASHQE010000147.1 GCA_030037705.1 Acidobacteriaceae bacterium
GTTGAAAATTTTACCCCTTCCATCTGATTGATTTGGATTTTCATCTCTATTTTTCTCTAAGGTTGTCCCGAATATTTTTGCCAAATCGTTCCCGGTCCCATACGGCAGTTTCTCCATCGGTTCCTGCAAGATCTGCTTGGTCAGTCGGTCGATAGTTTCAACTGCTTGCGGCATCCTGTTTTCTACTTTGCGTGAAAGCGCATTTCGAAAAAGTGGATGTGACCGGCATCACATCCCGACGTGTCTGCACATACAGGGTCTTCCGGAAGCCGAGGTCATACTTCCAACAACGAGAGGTAAATGCGATGGAGGCACACGATAACCCCCGGCTCACTCGTCCGAAGACTATCCTGGTCGCCACGAACCTCAGTGACCTCCCGCGACTGATGCCATTCGCGCTGCACATGGCGAGCGAATCCGGCGCGCGATTGCAACTGGTGCATGCCCTGTCCATAAGCGCTGAATTCACTGCTGATGCTACCGGGATGCCGTACTACAATCGCCACGAAGTTCTATCTGAAGCGGAAAACATGCTGGAACCGTGGTGTGTGCGTGCCAGAAAACTAGGCTTGGAATGCGTGGCAATCGTACGCGATGGTCAACCCGCCGTACGCGAGATTATCGAAGTGATAAATCACTCTCATCCGGACCGCCTCATTCTGGGTACCCGGAGCCTTGGCAGGCTTGGAAGGCTGCTTTTGGGCTCCGTTGCGGAGCAGGTGCTGCGCTCGGCCAATCTGCCAGTCTTCACGATAGGCCCCGAGGCCCATCTCGAAGAGCACGGTAATCGCCAGCCCGCAATCTTGTTTGCAACAACCTTGGGAGAGGACCATCAGGCCAACGCAGCACTCGCCTGTCAGTTTGCAACCGCTCAGGGCGCAAGGCTCGTCATGCTTCACGTCCTCCCGGCGTTGCATGAGAGGCAAACGAACGGTTACGACGCCTTGTTTGAGACGATCACCTACGAGCTGCATCAACTTGCTCACAAAATTAGTGCGGGCTCGCGCACCAATGTCGAAATTAAGGTCGCGCACGGTAATCCGGCTGACCAGATTCTCGCTGAAGCCTCCGCAATCCAAGCCCACCTGATCGTGATGGGTGCCGCTGATCATTCCGTGTTCGACAGCATCACCCATGACCGCACGGTATGCCGAGTCCTGGCCCAGGCATCGTGTCCTGTACTCAGCCTGCATGGGTCAACTGCGCAGCGATTGCAGAACCAGACCGAAGCCGTTGCCGCTCACTGATCGCATCGATAACGCATGGATTGAACCATTGGTTGTGCCACATCGATTTGAAAGAGGAGCAATTATGAAGAAACCGCTTCTCTACGTTCCAATCACAGTTTCGCTAGCGGCCGCCGTGGGAGCGGCCTCGACGAACGTTTCGCAAGAGCCTGGCGCGGCTGCGGCGTTTTTTTAGCGTGATATCGGTCTCTTATAGGCAGCTCGTCTAGCTAACCTAAACTGTTGATCGTGGCCAATATAATGCCGATATGCCCCTGGCAACTCATCCCATTTACAGATTTGGTGAATATGAGGTGGACCCTCTTGCGCGCACTTTGAGACGGGGTGATTCGGTCGTCGGCCTCAGCCGGCGCTCCTTCGACCTGCTGCTTTACTTCGTTCAGAACTCGGGGCGAATCTTAAGCAAGGATGAGTTGCTCAAGAAAATCTGGCCGGACACCTTCGTCGATGAAAACTCCCTGGCCAAGAGCATTTCCGTGCTGCGCAAGGCTTTCCATGAGAATCCTCTGCAGAGCACGCTGGTGGTGACGGTTCCGGGGCGAGGGTACCAGTTTACGGGGGCGGTGGAACTGGTCGGACCGCTCGTTCAGACTGATCAAGGTGAAGAGGGGTTGATATCAGCAGGTGGAGGGGGCGCTATCGGCGTTGTGGTGCAGCAGCGCACCATCAGGACGCGGATCGACGAAATGGAGAGGAACCGCCCACGAACCAGATTGCGGGAATGGCTTATGCTCTCCGCCGGAGTGCTGGTTGCTGCGGTTGCGGTGATTGGGGCGCACTTACTGTGGAGGCATTTCCACCCTGCGCCGTTGTCTGCCTCGGTGGTGCTGGCGAAATTTGAGAACACCACCGGGGACCAGGATTTTGATTCGGCGCTGAACCAGGCCCTTCAGATTGAACTGGAGCAGTCTCCATTCTTGGATATTCTGCCTCACACTGCCGTGGAGGAGACGCTGGAGCAGATGCACCGCACGGCGGATGAGCCACTGACGCGGGAACTGGCGCTGGAGGTATGCGAGCGGAACAATGCACAGGCCGTGCTGGAGGGCTCCATCTCCAAGTTCGGCGACAAGTATCTGCTGATTGTGACTGCGACCAGTTGTGTGAGCGGCAAGAGCATAGCAGGGTATAAACAACTGATTTCCTCGAAGAGTGATGTGCTGCAAGCGCTGGATGCCGCGGCAGGACAGATGCGCAAGCAATTGGGTGAGTCGTCTGCATCGCTGGAGCGGTTTCAGGCGCCGATCGCTCAGGCAACCACCAGTTCGCTTGAAGCGCTGCGCGCGTACACGCAAGCGCTGGAGAGCTCCGATCGCGGCGATATCGCGACAGAACAGGCGCTGTTCAAACAGGCCATTGCGCTGGATCCGAACTTCGCTTCGGCCTACAAGGGTCTAAGCCTCAGCTATCACAGCCGTCAGGATCTGGTGCAGACTGTTCCGCTGATCCAGAAGGCTTACGCACTTCGCGCGGAGACCACGGAACGGGAACGGCTCAGCATCGAGATTGCATACAACACCTTCGGAAGCCGGGACTGGGAAGCGGCCATCGCCAGTATGCAGTTGTACAACCAGATCTATCCAAACGATGCCACGAACTGGATCGGCCTGTCTTATATGTATTCCGCGCTGGGTGAGGACGCGGAGGCAATCAAAACCGGAGAGCAAGCGCTGCGTCTTGCGCCGCACTCAGGCTCGGGTGCGGAGGTCCTGGCTCTGGCCTATATGCGGGCCAGACGCTTCGCCGATGCAAAACGAGTGGCTGAACAAGCCATTTCCGATGGCAAGGATCGATGGGGCGCCCACAGGATTCTCTTGCAGATTGCGTACGTCGAGCGGGACGCAGCGCGGATGAAGAGCGAAAGCGAGTGGGGATTCACCCATGGGATGATGGGCCAGTCGCTCACCGAGTTGGGTTTTGTGGCGGCAAGCGAAGGCAGGCTTCATGAGGCGATTGACGATTTTACGCAAGCCCGCCAGGAGGCGATCCGAAGCGGCGACGGCGATTTTGCCGATGACGCTACGATGTTTCTGGCCGGAATCCTGGAGCAGGACGGCTACCCCGGCAGGGCCGCAGCCACGCTGCAACAGATGCAAAGCGATGCATTCGACCCCGGAACGACCGCGCAATTCAAGGCGGAGCTGGGCGACCTGGGCCCTGCGCGACGCGTGATTGCAGAGATAACCGAAAGCGGCACCAGGAACACGCTCAGCCTGTACTTTGACCGGCCCATGCTGCAGGCCATGATCGACCTCAAGACCGGTAAGGCGGCAGAAGCCGTACAGGCTATTGAGCCCGCGCAAAAGTACCAGATGCGCGACTATGGCGTGCCCCTTATGCGGGCCAGGATGGAAACCGAAGCCGGCATGTTTGACAAAGCAGCCGAAGATTACCGGCTCATTCTCGCCAATCCAGGACATTTTCCCGTTTGGCCCGGCCACGTGCTTGCTCATCTTTACTTGGCGCGTGTTCTAGTGCGCGAGCAAAAGCACGAAGAAGCACGGGCGGAATACCGGACATTCCTTCAAATCTGGAAGAATGCCGATGCAGATGTCCCGCTGCTGATGCAGGCAAAAGAGGAATACTCGAAGTTACAGTAGCTGGCTAACTTGATTATTTTCTGCTTCCTGAAGAAGCCTTCATAACGATCAGAACTGGTCAGAACTGGTCACTTGCCTTCTTTTCCGCTCCCGCAAAAACTTGTTTGCAATGAAGGACGGTGGCTGGGTGAACCGGATTCATCGATGGCTTCGGTCGCGAGAGCGGAACCAGCGAATCGAGGTAGTAGAGCAGGAATCGCGACGGGCTTTCAGGATCGTGGAGACAGTCCAGAGCGAGGAAAAGACCTTCCTTATCGGAACCTTGAACGCTGGAGCTTTCAAAACCTGTCCGTTGTGCGGCCAAAAGCTGGATCCGCCCGAGGGTGACTCAGCGCACCCTCACCTTCCAGAGTGATCTTTGCTTCAGCGGATCTGTGCCGGATGGCACTGGCGGCTGAGTGAACGATGTTATACGCAAGGCCGGTGAAAGCGCCGGAGGTTTCAATCAACGGGCAACAGAAAACATGGCAAAACGAGGTAGAGGATCATGGCACGATTCACGTTTCGACAATTCATGGCGGCCGCGGCGCTGCTAGCCGTCTTTTCAATGCAGCAGATGCAGGCGCAGCAAGTGGCCACTCCAGACAAAGCGGCAAATGCTGCCGCCGGACAGGCTCCGGCAAATCCGGCCTTCGTGCCGACTCAGGTCTCCGTTGCGGGTGCACCGTCGTTGAAGTTCAGGCCGTCGGCTGCCGCATCTGCCAAGCCGGCTGTTCAGGCTGCGGCTGCGGCGCCCGAGCTCAAGCTTGATCCCATCACGCACGCGCCCTTTTCCTCGCTCGCCTCAAGACCCGCTGTGGCAGAGGAAGCCTTCGCGGGCGAAGCAAACAGCCAGGAAGCCACGCTAGCGAGCGATGGCTCGCTGCACCAGGGGCTAAAGGTGCACGGCCACTGGGTCATCAACATCCTCAATCCTGACGGCACCCAGGTGCAGCACCATGAATTTGAGAACTCCCTTGAGGGCAGCGCACAAGGCTTTCTGGTGGGGCTGTTGTCTGGCTATATGGTTCCCGGCGATTGGATGATTGTTCTTGGCGCGCAGAGCGGCAACGGCCCCTGCACCGCGACGTACGAGTATTGCGGGATTGTTCACAATGCCGCAACGTATCCCGCGCAAGGCTATTGCAACAGTTATTACTGCACTGGAAGCACGCTCAATTACACCTATAATTTTGGAACCGACTTTGCCGGACCCTACTCCATCGTGCTCTCGGGCACCATCACCGCCAACGAGACCGGCACCATCGGGTCAGTCTTTACGTTGCTCAATACATGCGCGAATATCGCTTACAGCTCTACCGCCAACCCCAGCAGCATTGAGACCAGCAGTCCGGCTACCTGCGTGACTCAGACAGCTCAGCAACCCTGGTACGGACCCTTCACAGATACCAACATCACTCCGATCGCCGTCACCGACGGCCAGCTTATCCAGGCGATCGTTACCATCACCTTCTCCTAGCTCCCACAAGCCACTCACTAAAACAAGAGAGAAGGAGCAGAGCGATGGCGGAGGTTGTCGCCAATTCGGAAGTAGCTGTGCGCGCGAAGCGGATGCTGTGGCGAAGACGGCGCAGCATTGCTGCGACGATGCTGGCGGTTGGGACGATGTTGCCGGCTGCACAAACTGTCGCGCAGCAGAATGGCCCGCCGTCCTCGGGAAACTCGGCGGCGATTCTGTTCGTGCCGGCCACGCTCAACCCAGTCGCCGGGTTTAATCCTGCCAACGGTCATCTCAACGGCGCAGGCTACGGCGGCGACGGTATGCTGGCCAACTCCAGCTCCAGCCAGTTCTCCTACCCCGTCGGCATGGCCTACGACTCGAACGGCAACCTGTTCATCGCCGACGAGAGCAACCATGTGGTGCGCAGAATCGATCACACGACGGGCGATTTGAGCACTTTCGCGGGACAACAGGCCAATCCGGGCTTTTCGCCTGTGACCGGCACTGCGCCGGCGGCAAGCGCACAGTTTGGATCGCTCGCCGGACTTGTGGTGGATTCGAGCAACAACGTCTATGTTACGGACCGCACGAACAATGTGGTCTGGAAGATTACGTCCGGCGGAACGGTCTCGATCTTTGCCGGTAACGGCGCCGGAAGCTGCGGAGGCCCACAGACGGACACGCTTGGCGATGGATGCCCCGCGACCGACGCCACACTCGACAACCCGTGGGCTCTGGGCATCGATGCCAACAACAATATTTATATTGCCGACAGCTATAACGATCTGGTCCGCGAAGTATCCAGCAGCACCGGCAACATCAGCATCTTCGCCGGCGACATCAGCGATGCTGGAACCTTTGGGGACTGCAACGCGAGTCTTTACTCGATCTCTGGCCCCGGACCCTACCTCGCCACTCAGGCGCACCTCTGCTTTCCAGATGGCATTGCCTTTGACGGCTCCGGGAACGCCTACATCTCCAGCGCTACGCGCGACATGGTTCAAATCGTCAATTCCAGCGGATATATTTCCACCTTCGCCGGTACCGGAACCCGCTCCACCACAGGCGATGGCGGCCCTGCGACCGCTGCCACGCTCAACGAGCCCGCGGGCATCTATGTAGATCCAGCAGGCCGTGTCTATATCTCGGATTTCTTCGGCGGCGAAATCCGCATGGTTGATTCCTCAGGAAACATCAACGATGTGATGGGCACGACCCATGGGGAATTGAACAATGACTCGATCGGCGAGCCCGATACCGAAGCTATATACAACTCTTCTACCGGCCAATATAGCGGAGCAGCGGATGGAATCTATAGCATCCTCATGGACCCCTACGGAAACATCCTTGCTTCCGATAGCAGCGGCGATGCCATTACCTCAGCCGGAACCACCGGCCAATACTACTTCGGCAATCAGCAGATCTATCAGACCGTCACGACTACGTCGCTCAACGCCGGCTCTGCTTTCTATCCGGCCTACATCGTCATCTCGAATCCCAGCGGCGTTACGCTCAACTTCACAGGCACACCCACGGTATCCACGCTGACGCCCTCGTCCACGCCGGAGGCCTTTGCCATTACGGGCGGCACGTGCAGCTTTCCTGGCTCGCTGGCTCCGGGCAATTCCTGCACCGTGGTTGTCAGCTTTACGCCGACAACGGATGCAGCGTACACCGGCACGATCACGCTCGACAGCAACGCCAACAGTTCCCCCAACACCATCAACCTTTCCGGCGCCGGCACCGGCACCTGTTCCTATTCCGCAAGCCTGACTTCTCCGGCGAGTTTTAGCAGCCCTCCCAACGTGACCAGCGCAACGCAACCGGCCACGCTCACCAATACCGGCGTCTGCCCGATCTCAACCAATACGTCATCCGCCGCGATAATTAACAACAGCCCTTCCGGTTCTTCGGCCTTCACACTGGTATCGAACAATTGTCCAGCCACACTGAACGCGGGCGCTGCCTGCACGTTCAACATCAGCTTCACTCCCGCTGCGCTCACCTCGTACAGCGCGCAGATGCAGCTCAACATTCCCGACTACGGCGATATTTACTCGAATCTCGATGGCACGGGCATCACCGCGCCGGCGGTGTCGTTCAATCCGGCGTCCATTACCTTCCCCAGCACAACGGATGGCAGCACAGCATCGGCGATGAGTACGGTGATGACCAACGTGGGCAACGCATCGCTCACCAACATCGTCATCACTCTTGCGGGAACCAATCCGGGTTACTTTGCCTTCAGCGGGACCAACAATTGCGGCACGTCGCTGGCGGCCGGCGCAAGCTGCACCATCTCGGTCAACTTCACCCCACAGTCATCCATAACAAACTATTCGGCAACAATCTCGGTCGCCGACAATGCAGCCGGCTCGCCGCAGGCTGTTGCTCTCACCGGTACGGGAGCTGCTGGTCTCGCGCCTGTCGTCGTCAACGATACCGAAACCATCCATACGGCCGACACGCCGGGAGTAACTCTACCGGTCCTGGTCGCGGACAATGAGACTGTCCATACAACCGATGCTCCTGCGCTGGCCCTGCCTACGTTAATCCTAGACAACGAGACAGTCCATACAACGGATACACCATCCTTTCCGCAATCGGCGCTGATCGTAGACACGGAGACCATCCAAACCACCGATACTCCGGCCATGAACATTCTGACTTCGTCTACCACGACACTGCTGACGGCATCGACGGCAATGCCAGCCGCTGGGAACCTTGTGACTTTCACCGCTACGGTATCGAGTGCAGGGGGAACGCCCACCGGAAACGTGACCTTCTACGATGGCCCCACCGCAATAGGCACGGTGCCGTTGAGCAATGGCACGGCTGTGTACAGCACCAGCAGCCTGAGTGACGGCCCGCACTCAATCAGCGCTGTTTACGCCGGTAATGCCAGCTTCCTGACCAGCACTTCGAACATATTGGCGGAGATGGTCACCGACTTTACCCTGAGCCTTGGCCCTGGTAGCGGCCTGGGCCTGACGATCCTGCCTGGCAAGAGTGGAACCTATACGATCCTCCTCACCCCGCCGAGCGACGGATACAGTGGCACCATTTCGCTTTCTGCCAGTGGACTTCCGGCCGGCGCCACGGCCAGTTTCAATCCGAATGCGGTGACGCTGGGCGGCAATCCGGTCACATCGACTCTAACCATCACGATTCCCGCAGCGAGCGCCCAGGTGCGACCTATATCGCCTTTGCGGACCTGGACACAAACTAGGACACGAACCGGGACACCTCTGCTTCTTGGTGCTCTTCTGTCACTGCTTGGCCTGCGCCGTGCGCGCAAGCGCGGCTTGCTGCGCCTGCTGGTGCTGTTCTGCATCTGCATTCTGGGAGTCAGCAGTTGTGGCGGCCCATTCTTCACCCAGCCGCAAAAGTCCTATACCGTGACCATCACGGGAACCAGCGGCACCGATAGCCACTCCGCAACCATTACCTTGATAGTGCCCTAGCCCCACGATGCCTGCGCGAGACGAATAATGAGACACATCCAATTCGCAATACCGATCCTTCTTTTCCTCGGGACGGCGCTGCCTGCGCAGGAACAGGCCGTTGCAAACGGGAAAGCGTCGGCGGCGCAGCTCGAAGTGACGCTGGCGTATAACGCGGTCCGCAGTAACGGATCAACTGGCGCCAGCTTCTGGTTGCAGGGTGGCAAGGGAGAGTTCAGCGCCGCGTTCGGCAGAGGTTTCAGCCTCGTCGGCGAACTCGCCGCCCAGCATGTCAGCAACATCAGCTCTGCCAATGACTCCCTTGGACTCGTATCCTATCTCTTCGGTCCGCGCTATTCTTATCGCAGACATCGCCGCTTCGCACCCTTTGGTCAGGTGTTGATCGGCGGCGTGCATGGTTTCGACGCGTATTTTCCCAATCCGAACGGCTCCGCCGTGACCCCTGATGCATTCGCCCTGGCAGTTGGCGGCGGCTTGAATATCGGCGTATCGCATCGTCTTGCAATTCGTCCGGTTCAGGCGGATTATTTCCGAACCCAGCTCCCTAACGATGAAGCCAACCACGAGAACAGCCTGCGCCTGGGAGCCGGCGTAGTCATTCTGATTGGATCTCCAAAATAATACGCACCGCCAATCAATCGGCGCCTTCGCGGAATTGCTCGTGATCCCGCTCGGCTGCACTTCGCCCTTCGGACGGAAAACAATCCACGCGCAGGATCGGCTGCAAGCGGTAGAGCAGAGCCTCAATCCGTTTAGCCAGTCTTTCGTCGGCTTCGATACAGAATGTCATGGTGAGGAGTTGTCCGGATCTGCGTCCGGAAAATGTGACCATCGATGTTTGCTGGTTATTTACGAGTTGGAATACACGCATCTCCGCGTGCAACTCGCTTTTCATCAAAAGCACGTATGTCCATTGCTCCATCATGAATGCCTCTCCCAAAGCTGTTTCAGCGACAAAAAAAGAAAGCCACCAGCCGCTTTGCGGGTGGTGGCTCAAGAACTCGATTTCAGTCGCAGCCTCACATGCCCGCACCTCCATTGACGCGGATAATTCGTATGACGAGTGCGGTTGATTGGGCGCTGAACGAGCAGTGATTCATCGGATGCGACTGCCTATTTCTGGAATAGCGAATTTCTCTGGCATTCCCACGTGGTAAAAAGACCGATCCGGCTTCGGATCGGTAATCTTGGCGTGTGCCCTCGCCCATACTTGCACAAGATCAGCGAGCCGCCCTGTTTGAAATCTCAATTCGACGGAAATGCGAATTGAGATCCGACCGTCTGCGCGCTTTCCAAGAGGCCATCGCACAATGCCAACCTCAGTGGTTCGTGAAGAGCGGCAAGTGGCTGGCGGGACTCGTCACTTGCAACTATCCGCCGGTCACCGCCCCTCTGGGTAGTTCGAGAGCGCCTTGTTCCAAGAGAATCGAGATCTTGCCGTCTGGCGTCTTTGTAAAAGCGTGCAGGAGGCGACCACTCGAATCGATGTGCCGCAGCGTCATCTTCTCTCGCGTTACGGACAGGTGGCTGAAGCCGTAGATCTTCTTGGCATACGGACCGCGCTGCGAAGGATCGAGCTTCAAGTCATACAGGTCGGCGCCACCCCCACCAGAAAGAAAATGGGAAGTCGGATGCCCATCAAATTCTAGGTGCTGCAGATCGTGGTCGTGACCGGCTAGGTAGAGATGGACGCCGTACTTCTGAAAGAGCGGGTCCCAGTCGCGGATCAGAATCGGATGGTCGCCATGCGGTCCATCGGAGTAGACCGGATGGTGGGCCATGACGACAAGAAACGGTGTCTTCCGCGGTCGTTCGAGCTCTGCTTCGAGCCAGGCAAGTTGTTCAGCCTGCTGCTGCGGCGTAAGCGTGAAGTCGCGGCCGTGGTCCCATGTGCCGTCCTTGAAAGGCATGTTGCTATCAAGCGCGAGAAATGTAATGAGGGGATGCTTCCCTGGAAACTCGAAGCGATACCAGCGTGTCGGCATGGTCCAGCGGGTCTTCCCCGATCGTGCGTATTCGAGTTCCGCGTCAACCTTGCTCTCGGGCCAACGCTGGTAATCGTGGTTGCCGAGAATGGCGTAAGCCCGGCAATTGAATACGTCAGCCGGGTACATCTGTTCGAACTGCGTCTGCCAGCGAACAGACTGTGACCCACCTTCAAGCGTGCCGTACCAGTTGTCACCCAGCATGAGTAATGCTTGGGCTTGATTTCTGTTTTCATGAACGTACCGGCGCATGGCCGCGGCCACATTGGATTGTGCCGTGTGGTTATCGCCGTCCCATCCCCAGTCACCGATCATCAACAGTTCGGCGGCATCAGGGTCGGTAGTCCACGGCCAGCCCAAATGAGGTATTGTCCCGAGTCCCGCGAGTGCACTAAAGGAAAAGCTCTGCCGCAAAAAGCGGCGTCGATCAGTCCTCCTATTCAAAGCTATATCCCTCCTTCCTCGCCCGATTCCACCATTAAAGTGCTAATCCATGCGGGTTCGTCCGGTTTCGGTATCCCGGCTCCATCGCGACGAGAAATCTGCTGGGGTGCCATATTCCGACAATTCACAATTGATTTAGGTCAGGGTCTTGCTTCAGTGAGGGTATCAGTCTTCAGAAAACGGTTAAACCAGCATAACATTTCATACTGCGCACGCAGAGTTCCTTCGCTCGATGCCGGAGTGTGGAATTCGTAAGGAAGGATTACGAGCTTTCCTCTCTTGCCTAAGTTGTAGAGAGCCTCAAACATCAGCTCGGACTGGATGGGTTTGGCTCCTGATTCGTCTGCTTCGCCATGAACCAGAAGCAGTGGAGTATTGAGCGAATCGGCGTGTCTAAATGCCGAAATGGAATCATAGACATCTGGAATCTGCCAGAATGACCGCTCTTCATCCTGAAAGCCAAAGGGAAGAAGTTGAGGATCGTACAGCCCATCGAAAGCAACTCCAGCTCGAAATAGTTTTGTGCTTTCCAGTAAAAGAGCCACCATAAGGCCGCCGTATGAATGGCCGACAATCCCGATCCGGCCTGGGTCTGCGATTCCCATGGCCACCAGCGTCTCAACAGCCGCTTTCGCATCCTCGGCGAGTTGATTGGTAGTTGATCCAGTTGGGTTTGGACCTATGATCGGCATATCCGCGTCTAAGACCGCGTATCCCGCGGTAATCAACGGGATTGGTGACAGTGCATCAGTAACCCCTGCAAATGTTCGTGCAGATGATATCCGAAGCCGAACCTGACTTGGATCCCGGTATGTGAGCGGGTAGCCGGTGATGATGAGCGGAACGTGTTTCCCCGGAGAATAGGACCGTGGCAAGTAAAGCGTTCCGCTCAACTGTACCCCGTCGCTGCGTTTGTACTCGATAACTGACCGACGTGCCTGCGTTATCTCCGGAGCCATGTCCTCGAAATGCGTAAGAACAACGGAGGCATCGTCATGCAAGTTGATTATTTTTATATTCTGCGGAGTGCTGATACTTTCAAAGACCGCAAGCGCACGCTTCCCTCCCTCATCCAAAACAGAAATGATCTTTTCTGTCTCGTCTGCCGGATACTGGTGCAGGGCTTTCAGCTCACCTGAATCGAGATCGTAGCAACTCAGGTCGGTTCCTGCTTTTCCGCTTGCCGTCGGGCTGTTCTTTAGAAAAATTAAGTCTCCTGATTGCAAGAGTGAACCATCGAGGCGCCAAAGTTCCGCATCTGCAGGTCCCCCGAGTTCTGGGCCGAGAGCAGTTACCAACTCGCCGCGACGAGCCGGTCGCCCATCGCCGCCCCACAGGAGCTGAGGTTGCGCAATTGGGTTGTCAGAGTTAACCCGCCAAGTCCGAACCTTTCCCGTGACCGAATCCAACTCGTCGATGAGAAGCAACCCGTTCCGTCCCCAATAAACCCGCGCGCCTGGGACTCCCATCCGGAATTCGCTCTGGAATAGAGTGACCGAAGCGGTGAAAGGCGGAGAGAGTGAGACAAGCTCGTCTCGTTTTGCCGCAGGGCGGTGAGGATCGCCTCCGTCTAACGCATTGAGGAACACAAGGGTGGCAGGCGCATCGGGCCGCCAAAAGAAGCGCCTTGGAAAAGGGGACACCCATCCTGCTTTCGGGACTCCTGAGTTATCAATTCCAGTTTCGGCAACGCGCTTGACAACGTCGCCTGCCATGTCGAGAACCTCAACGACTCTCGGGAAGCTGGTGTCTGGGGTCAAGCGATTGAAGGGGGGCACGATACGGACCGACAAGATGTATCGTCCGTTCGGCGACGGCGTATACACAAGATAGTTGCCGGGAGATCCGATTGCACTGCTGGAACCGGATACAGCATGAATGAGCATGGGCTGGCTTGTCAGATAGTAAGCGTAGAGCCGTTCATCTAGGCCGTCTCGAAGATTCATGCCTTCTTTTGCGTTCCAGAGATTAGCACGCTCCGCAGGGTTATCGATTGTTTCAACCGTGCGAGGCTCCCGGAGAGCCATCTGATCAGGGGCCGGTCCGCGATGCACTGGCACTGTCAAACATAAGAGATTAGAGCCGGATGCGGTCCATTGGCATGGCGCGAAGTCGCCGAATGATTCTGTGGTGCGTACGGCATTCAGATTGATATGTGGAACCATGTACGCGCGGTTTCTGGCTGGTTCACCGATCCATAGCTCCGCCTTCTCTTCTGCGAAGCGAACCACGATGAATCGCGAACCATCAGGCGACCACACCGCCTTGCCATATCGCCCCGGCGGAAACTGGATCCTATGATTGTTTCCGGTGCGACCGTCATATAGCAGGAAGCCTGCCAAATCTCTGCGCGGGGGGTACCACCAACTCGTATTGGCTGGGTCAATCCGGTTGCCTGCAAGAAGAAGACTGGGGCGAGCCAGGGATGCAATTGCGGGGCGAGGCCCATAAGTCTGCACAAGAACCCATTTTCCATTCGGGCTGGCAGAGACGAACGGCTCTGGTGGCTGCTCCAGAGCCTGCACAACCACCTCAGGAGGCCTCTGGAATTCACTCACTCCTTCCGCCCGCGCAACACTGAGATTGGCTGTGAAGCCGGAAATTGCGACCATTTGGGCGATGAAGTTTAGCCGCACTAATTTGCCCATACAAATCAAATCCATTAAGAGCCCTCGAATTCAGGCGATACACCGCCCCAACGATGTCAAACGGCGCGGAAACCATGGCGATCAAAAAACCGGCTGCCGCTGGATTCACCGCCAAACCAGCGCTCTGGGCCGTGCTCCACCACAGCCGACTCATTTACTTAGAAAGTCAATTTGAGTGCAAACTGCATCGAACGTGGTCCGCCTTGTTGATAAAGAGGGTTCAGGATTCCAAGGCTGTTGGCGAGGGTAGCCGTTGCCAATCCAAACTGCGCACCTCCGTAATAAGGGTAGATTTCCCCGAAATTTGGGTGGTTAAAGACATTGAACGCTTCGGCTCGAAATTGCAGCTTGAGCTGATCACGCAAGGAAAACTCTCGCCGCGCAGCGACATCCATCTGCCACTCCCCGAACCCACGCACGAAGTTGCGCGGCGCGTTTCCCTGTTCGCCAGACGCAGGTAACTGAAATGCGGCAGGATTGACGGCCTTGCGTCCAGGATACTGAGGACCCTGCAAGTAAATTGGCGTCGCAGGAACGATATTGAGTTCGCCCTGCACAGTTTGGCCGGTTCCAGGATCTACGAAAGAACTTCCATATAAAGTCACAGGGAAGGCGCCCCGTGCAGCGAATCGATCGTCTACGCCCCATCCGGATCCGAGTGCGCGCGCAATAACATTCTGATAGGCACCCGGAATATTGTAGGTGAGCGCCGATGCAAAGTTGCTTCGAACATCATAGTCACAATTGCCGCGCTCATAAGCCAAAGAATAATTTTCGGAACCGTAGTCAAGACAGTGCGACCAGGTATAGGACACCAGCGCCGTCGCGCCATGCAATAGGCTGCGCTGGAACTGCGCCTCCAAGGCGTTGTAATCCGATGTGAGCCCGCTCTGAAAGAAGTACACCGAGGTGAAATTTGGATTGAAGGCCCCAACATCAACCTCGTTCTCCTCGAGCAGCCGTGAACCGTATGACCCCACGTATGACAACGTCAGCGATTGCGATTTTCCCAACCCTTGCTGAAGGCTGGTATTCCATTGCCATGTGTAAGGCAACTGCAAATGTTGCGGATAGGCGAAGATCGTGCCATAAGGAGCAACAGGAGGATTCACAATTGAAACACTTGACTGCGCTTGGGTCAGAGGAAAAGCTGCGCCGCCATAAATCTTGAGTGCGGTGAATCCTAGGCCCTGATAGCCATAAGACCCGAGTTGCTGACCGGTATCAAAGAACACCCCGCCGCCCGCTCGAAATACAGTTTCAGCACCATCGTTGTTGTGGACAATATAAGCTATCCCTAGACGAGGCGCGAAGTTATACCAAGTGGTCCGCCAAAGCGGCGTCCCCTCCGGAGCTAGGGTTAACGTGCTGAGATCCGTCCCCTCCACGGTATACGGAGTGAGACCCTTTGTTGCGCCGGGTGCGGGATTAACCTCCCAACGTAGCCCCATCGAAACATTTAACCGCTCTGTGGCGCGCCATTCGTCTTGTACAAACGCGGAGAAGTTTTGATAGAGCGGGTGCGCGTTCCCAATGCTTTCCGCAACTGCGGTGCCGGAGTTTGTTTCAACGGCCGTTGCACTGGAATAGATATACTCATTCAGCGTATTAGCCTGGAACGCATCCGGTGTCAGTTGTCGAAAATCGACTCCGGCCTTCAACGTGTGACGCCCCAGAGCGAAACTTGTGGTGTCAACAACGTTCCATTGATTCTGAGCCCCAAAGATGTGGTACTGCTCAAGTATTTGATCGTACCCAGGAAATTCCAATGTGAAGACAACCGCATATGGCTGAGTGGTACTAATGCCAGCAAGTTGTGCAAGACTTACCGGGGTTGAGTTAGCGACTTGATATAGCTGGTAGTGAGTGTCTCCGCTGTTGTTCGTAAAGTTGAAACGGAGATCGTTGCTAATCTTCTTTGAAAAAGTGCCGGTAGCGCCTAACGTATAGGTCTTGGCATCGAGAGAAAGAATATTCCCAGAGGCGGGTCCCCAATCGGTGGGGCGATTCGCAGTGCTTGAGGGGGTATCACTGAAACGAAAGAAAAGCTTCCAGTTTTCAGAGAGCGCATGATCTAGCCGAATGCTACCTGCGTCGAGCGAGCTCGGATTTGACCACGTGCCGATATATTCGCCCAATCCATTGCCCAAGTCAGGACCATTCGGGAGAGGAAACGCGTTTAACACTGGCTGTAAAGCGGCTGGAGCCGACTGGCGCAGTCCTGCATCAGGAGCATACGTGACAGCCGCCGGCTGCGGCTGCATCAGCCGCAGTCCTTCGTACGCCATAAAGAAAAAAGTCTTATCAGTACCGTCATAGAAATGGAACAGCTTGACTGGACCGCCAAGCGTACCGCCAAAGTCATTTTGGCGGAGCGCTGCGGCAGTTTGTGAATAGTAATCCGTAAACCAGTCGTTAGCATCAAAGTAATTGTTACGAAGATACTCGAACAACGCGCCGTGCAACTGATTCGTTCCGGACCGAGTGGTGAAAGAGATTTGTGCGCCCGGATTGCGGCCTAATTCAGCAGAGTATGTGGAACTATCCACGCGAAACTCTTGTAGTGCATCCACCGACATTAGACCCTGTGTCGTTCCGAGCGCAGTCGATGCAGCTACGGATCCACTTGTGGCCGGACCCGGTCCCACGCCAGGCACAATATTTACATTCGCGCTGACCCCGTCGATTGTGTAGTAATTCGACTCCGTCCTCTGACCATTCACGCTGAATTCGCCATCGCGGCCTATGCTGTATCCGCTTTGCGGGCTATTCGTGACTGTCCCCGGCGTCAAAAGAATGAGATCCTGAAAACTCCTCCCATTAAGCGGCATATTCTCAACGAATTGCCTGTCCACCACCGTACTGACCGATGCGTCGGTAGTGTTGATGTTGATGCCGCTGCTGTCGACGGTCACAGTTTCCGCGGTTGAGCCTACAGCCATTTCGAAGTTGATCTCAGCAACATCTTGTACATGCAGGATCACACCCGGCATGACGATGGACTTGAAACCCTGGTTCTCAACTTCAATGCGATATTGCCCAACGGGAAGGCCCGATAGAGAATAGATGCCACTGGCATTGGTGCTCGTCGGATAACGAACACCAGTCTCATTATTAATGGCGACAACCTCTGCTCTTCGAATCACAGCTTTGGAGGAGTCAGTAACAAGACCGGTGATTCGCGCATCGGCCGTTTGGGCGCATAGGTGGGTTGACATGCAGACCAGGAGAACGAGAACAGCAATGACACGTCGGGCGATGCAACAGAATGGCGTCACGTGGGTATCTCCTCTGGGGAAAGACAATGTTGCTTGTTACCGACGTATCTTGGGGAGAACAGAAATCTGTACCAAGTCTGATCGAGAATTTTTCAATCGTTAATATGGGGCGCTGGCAAAAGAGGAGTGACAAATCTCGAGTCGCTCACTGCCGCGGGCTGCATTGCGGTATTCAATGACAATGGACGATCCTTGCAACGGACCACTTTGGGCCGCTCGCCACTCTTAAGGGTGATTGGGCGAGACCGAACGAAGGTAGGCGTAGAGCAATTGCTTTCCACTCGGCTTCTGGCTGCCGCCTTTAGGCTCCACAGTAACGAAGACGGCATTGATCTGGGCCAAGACCTTCGGGTCATCCGTCTTCAAGACCCAGCGGCGATTCGCCTCGTTATCCATATAGAAAATTCCGAGGCTGATGGGCTTGGCGGTGTCGGAACCTTCCCGCGCCCAAGCCTGGAAGGTACTTGCCTCTCTGATGCTGGGCTGCTGGTCGAGATCGAAGGCATAGAAGACGAGCGACTTGCCTTTCGTGTAGAAGACTCGACCAAACGGCTTACGCCGGGCGCCATTCTGATCGACATCGACTACATCGGCAATGTAAAGCTGGCGCGCGCCCATCAGTTCACGGATGTCGCGGTCGGAGGCGAGGTATTGGGTGTCGGCGTTTACTCGGCCTTCGGCATCATGAAGTTGCCGGTTGAGGTCGTTGACTTCAACCTCCAGCGATGCGTAATGCAGAAGATCCTGTTGGCGCTGGGACTTCAGGCTAGTCAACTCCGTTTGTGCCGACTGATACGATTGCTGCAGATCCTGAAACTTCCTTGCCAAGCCATCGCGGTCGGAGATGGCTGCCTGAAGCTGCTCATTTGCTCTTGCAGACGAAGTGCT
>JASHQE010000017.1 GCA_030037705.1 Acidobacteriaceae bacterium
TACTGCGCATGAGCAAGCTGATTCCGATTCAGGCAAGGGCCTGAGCAAGGACAGGTGTCTCCCCACGGCGAAAAAACGCCCGGCGGAGATCAAAAAACAACGACGATCAACCTTCGTCTGGCGCGCGAAACGCCCGGACTGAGCCAGAAATCACTGAGACGCGGCTTTTTTCAGCAAGCTGTTTAGCCGTGCCATAACAGGCTAAAGAAAGATCGCGGCTTTAGCCGCTGAGGGAAGTTTCTTTACCTGACCAGACCATTTATGCAACCAGTTCTAGGCCGTATCCACATATAGACCAACTCTAAGTTGCTGAAAAGTAAATCAAGCACTGTCATGTTGAGCGAAGTTGGGAGCGTTCTTTGCTCCCAACAGAGTCGAAACATCTGCGGTTCGCCACGTCTGGCACTGATTTTTGCCCATGGTTCACCAGGCTATATGTCGATACAACCTAGGACGCTGCGGGAAGCGGCAGCTCTGCATCCAGACCCCGCTCGATCAGGTCCATACGAAGCTGCTTCACATCCGAGAACACAATCCCCTGCATCCCCAGCGCGTGCGCAGCCTCAATGTTGACCGGCTTGTCGTCGATGAACAAAGTTTCTTCGGGCCGCGTGCCGAGCTTCTCCAGAACAAACTGATAGATCGCCGGATCAGGCTTGGCGATACCTAGCTGATAGCTCCACACCAGCACATCGAACCGCTCCAGCCACTGGAACTCGCGCTCGATATTGGCGTGCACGGCATCGCCCATGTTCGACAGAATCGCTGTGCGCAGCCCGCGCTTTTTCAGTTGCTCTTGCCACTTGAGCATGGCGGGGTTTTGCGTGGTCCACATGCGCGCATCCCATACGTTCAGCTCTTCGATCTGCGCTGGATTCAAAGGAAGACCTGCATCAGCGCAAAGTTTCTGCCAGAAACCGATTCCCGTGAGCTTGCCTTCGTCATACGCATGGCGATCGGCCCAATAAAGCCGCTCGAATCGCTCCAAAGGAAGGCCCGTGATGCGCATCAATTCCGCGTGCGCCGTTGGTTCGGGAATATCCGTCAAGACCATGCCAAAGTCAAAGACCACCGCGTGCAGTGCCAATCCGCCTCCGCCGTCCCCGTGTATGGTGAAAGGGGCGCCTGTCTTAATTGTGCATGACGGATTTGCGTGGACGATTTCGTACGCTCACAGGCGCGGCGAGATGAGACCATGCGATTTTCGCAGAGAACGAACTGGAATACGGAGGAGACGGAGCTGGCGCGGGCCCATCGGCTGCGCATTGAGGCCGGGTTGCCCATCGCCGATCTCACGGCCTCCAATCCCACGCGCTGCGGATTCACCTATCCGGAGAAGCTGCTTGAGGCGCTCTGCGATCCCTGTGCGCTGGATTACGATCCGCAGCCAAAAGGAAGCGTAGCCGCGCGCCGGGCGGTCTGCAGGTATTACGCCGATCGTGACGCCGACCATGGAGTGACGCTCGATCCTCAACAGATCGTGCTTACCACCAGCACCAGCGAGGCGTACAGCTTCCTCTTCCATCTCTTGTGCGATCCCGGTGATGAGATTCTCATTCCGCAGCCAAGCTATCCTCTCTTTGATTTTCTCGCCGGGTTATGCGACGTGCGGCTCAAACCCGCCTCTCTGGTCTATCACGAAGGCTGGCAGATGGACGTGGAAGCGATGCGCCGCGCAATCACGCCGCGGACCCGCGCGCTCGTGCTGGTGCATCCCAATAATCCGACCGGTCATTTCACCAAGCGATGGGAGGTGGAAGAGCTGGCCGGGCTCTGCCGGGAGTTTTCCCTTGCGCTCATCGTAGACGAGGTGTTTCTCGACTATGCGCTCGATAGAGCTGGCTGGAGCTTTGCCAATGGACTTGATGGAGTGCCGGTCTTCGTGGTCAGCGGGCTAAGCAAGATCGCCGGGCTGCCGCAGATGAAGGCCGCCTGGATCGTCACAGCAGGAAAGAGGCGCGATGCTGCCATGGAGCAAAGCCTTGCCCGTCTCGAAATCGTCGCGGATACCTTTCTTTCCATGAATGCTTCTGTGCAGTGCGCTCTCCCTGTCTGGATCGAAGACCGGGAGAAGATTCAGGAGCAGATTCGTTCGCGGATCGGAGCCAATCTCAAGGAGCTCGATCGCCAGCTCGCCGGTCTGCCGGCTGTGCAGCGGCTGGTGATCGAGGGCGGCTGGTACGCGATCTTGCGGATTCCGGCCCTCGCCCCGGATGAAACAACCGTGCTGGCGTTGCTCAACTGCGGCGTCTGGGTCCATCCTGGCTACTTTTTCGGATTCCCGGAGTCAGGCTGGCTGGTCCTGAGCCTGCTCGGGCATACCGACGAATTTGGTACTGGAGTAACCAGGCTTGTTGACTATCTGAAAACGAATCAAGCGAGTAATATTACTGGCCTATAGTTCAAGTATTAGTTGAGATTTTGACTCTTCTGTGCTGAATTTAAGTAACTTATTTTTGAGATTACTGTAAAGTTAAAAAAGGATTCCGGTCGCGTTCTTGGCCGATCGTCGTCGCCGGGCCGTGGCCGGGAATAACTTTGATCTCATCGGGCAGAACCAGCAGGCGCGAACGAATGGAGTCGATGATCTGCCTGAAATCGCCACCGGGCAGATCCGTTCTGCCAATGCTGCCGGCAAAAAGCGTATCTCCGGCAACGAGCAATTTCAGCGGGGCAAAGTGAAGGCATACAGAGCCTTGCGTGTGACCGGGCGTGTGCAGCACCTGCGCTGGGTAGCGTTCCAGACCTACCTTCAATCCTTCGTCCAGGGTTGCATCGGGAGGAGCCGTTTCAGGCGGTGCGATTCCCAGCCACGCTGCCTGGACCGTCATCATCTTCAAGAGCGGCAGATCGTTTTCATTCAGAAAGATGGGCGCGCCGGTGAGTTTTTTCAATTTGAGCGCGCCACCCACATGGTCGATGTGGGCATGAGTGATGAGAATCTGCTTGAGCTTGAGGCCGAGCTCTGTGAGCCGTTTGTGAATGCGGCCAATCTCATCGCCCGGGTCGATGACGATGGCCTCATGCGCCTCTTCATCGCCGAGGATCGTGCAGTTGCATTGAATAAGACCAACAGGGAACGTCTCAAGAACCATGTTTCGATTGTAGAATCCGAACGCCCGCTGCGCTTCTGGCTAGAGTTGCTAACGATTGCCTCCAAAATGTCTACAAAAAGTAACGCAATAATCTTAAAATTCAGTATTGCAGTTCGCTTTTTATTCGCTATAATGCGCGCATGGCAATCACCCGAAGACAAAAAGAGATTCTCGATTTTCTGGAAGCATTCGTGACGCGCAACGGCTATTCTCCGTCGTTTGAGGAGATGGCGCGCGGAATGGGCCTGAAAAGCCTGGCCACGGTCCACAAGCACATTACGAACCTCGAAAAGAAGGGCATGCTGGACCGCGTGCACAACCGTAGCCGGTCCATCGATCTTTTGCCTCCCGGCTCGCGCACCCGTTCGAGCGCCAAGCTGCCGCTGGCCGGGCGGATCGCCGCCGGGCTGCCTGTCGAGCAGATGGAGACGCCGGAGAGCATCTCGCTGCACGATGTGGTGGGCAACCGCGACGTGTTTGCGCTCGAAGTGCGCGGCGACTCGATGCGCGACGAGCACATCATCAACGGCGACTACGTTCTGGTGGAGCGCACCAAGGTCGCCCGCCAGGGTGAGATCGTCGTCGCGCTCGTCCACGGCACCGAGACCACCCTCAAGCGATTCTTCGCCGAAGGCAATGTCGTCCGCCTGCAGCCGGCCAACGTCGAGATGGAGCCCATCTACGTTCCCGCCGCGCAGGTGGCGATCCAGGGCCGCGTCTTAGGAGTCCTGCGCAAGTACAGATAGGCACGCGATCGCTGGTAGTGGGGCAGTTTTAAAAAGCCATTCCTCAGGGGCTAAAGCCCGCCGTTCATGTGCCGTGATTTCGGCACGACTGAAGTCGTGCCCTGTTACAAAGCAAATTGAAGCTGACACTCCCCAATCGCGAAATCAGGTGCGCCGCCTGCCATAATTAAGCCATGCGCACGGTCACTGCGGCACGGCTCTGGAACGGCAAGGAACTCCTCGACAATCCGCTCATCGAAATCGAAGACGGGTGCATCCTCTCCATCGCCAGCCGCGCAGAATGCGAGTCACAGAACGCAGCGCACCACTTCCCCGGCGCGACGCTTGCGCCTGCATTCTTCGACGTGCACTTCCACGGCGCGGCGGGCCACGACGTGATGGAAGCCACGCCAGAGGCACTCGGCACCATCGGCCGTTTTCTGGCCTCGCGCGGAACGGGCAGCTTTCTTGCCACCACCGTCACCGCGCCGCTCGATAAGACGCTGCGTGCGCTCGATGGCCTTGCAAAACTGATCGACCATCCGGATTCGATCGAGGCGAAGAGTCCCGTGGCGCGGCCGATCGGCATCCATCTCGAAGGCCCGTTTCT
>JASHQE010000148.1 GCA_030037705.1 Acidobacteriaceae bacterium
CAGAAGTCACTCCGGCGTTCCAGTTCCATGCTCATCCCATATTTCGCTCGCAGGGTGAAGAGCGCTTGCGGCTCAACACCGAAGCCAGGCGGCAGGCGCAGGCGATAGCGCTGCGCAATTGTGGCCAGGATGAGAATTGCTTCCGTCATAGCGAACGAAGCGCCGATACAGATGCGCGGACCGAAACCAAAGGGAAGATAAATGAGGCGCTCGCGCGCGGCGCTTGCTTCGGCAGAAAACCTTTCCGGGTCGAAGCGGCCGGGCTCGGTCCAATACTTGTGGTGACGATGCAGGACCCAGGGAAGGATAGAAACCACCGCGCCCTTGGTAATCCGCACTCCGCAAACTTCATCGTTTTGAGCGGCCTGGCGGAAGGCCAGCGAATACACCGGCGGATAGAGACGCATCGATTCCTGGAGCACCATGCGCGTAAACGGAAGCCTGGGTATATCCTCGAACGAGGGCGTGCGCCCGCTGAGGACTTGCTTCAGTTCTTTGTGCAGCCGGTCCTCATGATCCGGATGCTGCGAGAGCAGATACCAGGTCCACATCAACGCGATGGCTGTCGTTTCATGGCCGGCGACAAAGATGGTGAGCACCTGGTCGCGAATCTCGCGCTCTGTCATTGCAATTCCGCTTTGCTCGTCGCGCGATACGATCAGCCGTTCCAATAGATCATTGCATGAGGTCTCCGATGCGCCATGCGTTCGCGCAGTGTATACCTTGTTGAATGCACGATCGAAGTCTCCCATGATGGCCCTGCCGCGTTTTCCTTTCACAAGGGCCCACACACGGCTGATGCCGGGCACAAGATCCAGTAGGCCGAACATCATTGCTTCCTGATAACGCTCTGAGCCATTGCGAACGATCTCCATCACGCTGTCACTGTCAGCCGAGAACATAGACCGCGCAATAATTTCGAGGGTCAGTTCCATCATTGCGCTGGCGATTTCAACAGTTGCGCCAGGGCGCAAACTGTCCCAATGCCCGATCAGCTTCAATGCGGCATCGGTCATGATGGAGGCACAGCGCTCATTGGTTCGATGATCAAAGGCCGGGGCCATAATGCGGCGATGCGCACGCCAGGTCTCGCCCTCGCTTAGAATGAGGCCGTTGCCCAGAGCGGGTCCGAGGATACGATGCTCCATCGCAGCCTTCGGGTAATTCGAGACGTTGTCGAGAAGTACGCGGCGGATTCCTTCCGGGTTGTTGACGATGAAGCTGCGCATCCCGAAGAACCTCTGTTCAACGATGTCCTGCCGGTATACGTCCTCGTGCAGCGCCGCTATAAAGTTTTGGCGGAGAGTGCGTACATAAGCAAAAAATGGCAGAGGAGAAGCCGGCGGAATGGGAGCAGCAAGAATTGGGGCAACAGAAGGGGATGGCGTGATCGTCGACATGAAGAGCGCAGGCTCCGGCAGGGCGTTGGCGCGACAGCGACCTTACAGTTTAGACGCTGCAGGCCTGGGTTTGCTGCCGAATTCTTCACGGCGAATCCATTTACCATGAAGATGGTACAGAATGATGAAGATTGGTGTGATCAGCGATACGCACGGGCTGCTGCGGCCGGAGGTTGCTCCCGCGCTCGAAGGCGTAGAACGCATCCTGCACCTGGGCGATGTCGGAAGGCCCTCCATTTTGGAAGAGCTCGAAAAGATTGCGCCGGTGACGGCGATCCGCGGCAATGTCGACCGCGAGGGAGCCTGCAGCAAGCTGCCGGAGACGGATGTTGTTCTGATCCAAGACTCGAACGGCATGGGCCATTACCTCTACATGCTGCACGATCTGAAGACCCTGCACCTCGATCCGGCTGCGGCCAAATTTGCGGCGGTGCTACACGGGCATTCCCACATGCCGAATTTTTATACGAAAAAGGACGTGCTGTATTTCAATCCCGGCTCTTGCGGTCCGCGGCGGTTTGAGCTGCCGGTAACAATTGGCCTGTTGACGATTTATCCAGATCGGGATCTCGATCCTAAAATCATCATGCTTTCGGTCCCCTGACATCTGCCTTCAATCGCGCATGCGCGGATTGATCCAGCGGTAAGCGAGATCGGTCAAAAAATTCACCAGCACATACGTCAGCCCGATCGCCAACAGGCAGCCCTGTACGAGCGCATAATCGCGGTTGGAAATAGCATCCACAACCAACCGGCCCAGACCGGGCCAGCTAAAAATCTTCTCCGTGACGATGGCGCCGGCCAGCAGCGCGCCAAACTGCAGACCTACTACGGTAACGATTGGAACCAGCGCATTCGGCAGAGCGTGACGCCAGACTACGGCTATTTCCGTAAGGCCCTTGGCGCGTGCAGTGCGGATGTAATCCTGACCGAGTTCTTCGAGCATTGCGGTGCGGACCATGCGCGTAAGAATGGCGGCAAGCGACGCGCCCATGGTGATCGAAGGCAGGATGAGATAGCGCCAGTCAATCGAGGATGAACCACCGGCATTGGCGCCTGACACGGGAGTCCAGCCGAGAAGAATGGAAAAGACCAGGATCAGAATAGGACCGAGGGCAATGCCAGGAACTGAAAGTCCGCAGAGACTCACGACGGAAAGAGACTGGTCGATGAAGCGGCCACGATGCAATGCAGCAAAGATGCCCGCAGGTAACGCAAGAAGAAGCGCCAGGAACAAAGCCGCCAGGGTAAGAGCAAGCGTGTATGGATAGCGCTCCAGAATGAGGTGCGTGACTGAATCATGCAGCCGGATCGAATTGCCCAGATCGCCGTGCAGAACGCCGGCCCAATAATGCACATACTGCGTGCCGAGCGGTTGATCGAGCCCGTATTGGTGGCGCAGCGCAGAGATATCTGCCGCTGTCGCCCCCTCGCCAAGCATTTGCAGGATAGGATCACCGGGGACGAGATGGATCAGCAAAAAAACGAGCGAGACCACGAGCCAGACAACGGGAAGCGTGAGAATGAGGCGCGTGAGGGTTTGCTTCATGGGCTGATTTCACGATAAATCAGAGGCCAGGGGTCATGGGTCAGAGATCAGTGATCAGAAAATCAGAGCAGTTCGGATCACCTAGAGCTGAACTGCGGTTCCTCCCCAATCCTCGGGTGCGGCATCAGCGATGGACTGAGAGAATGTCCAGCGATGCCCCGCGAAGTCTTCGGCATTGTATTGGCGCTCGCCGTGGGAATGGCTGGTGGGTTCCGCTAGGATGCGAGCACCGTGCAGCCGGGCACGAGCACAGTGGGTATCCGCATCTTCGACGCGTACCAGCACGCTATGATCGTGGCCAATGGGCGCGTTCCCTTCTCTGATGATCACCGCTCCATCGCCCACGTTGAGCTGAATGCGGTGGTTGCCGATGCGCAGGCGAACAGCGAAGCCGAAGGCTTGGCAGAGCCACTCCGCTGCTGCGCCAGGATCGGGATAAGTGAGCACAGGGATGACTGTACAGGACGGAATGGAACGATTTGTCAACATACATTTCGATCGTAGATCAGAACAGTGGAGATGCCATTGTTACAGCCGACTGCAACACTTTTCTCGAACGCGTGTTCTAAAAAGAAGTATCGCCGGAAACCGGCGGACCGGATCAAATTTCAACCATGAGGGTTCCACCATGAAGAAGATGATTGCGTTGGCAGCTTTATTGCTTCCGCTGGCCCTGGCCGGATGTTCGCATCCAACAGTGGTCTATGCGGCGCCCCCACCGCCACCACCCGAATTCAGCGCGATTGCGCAACAGGGCTATCACGATGGCATCGCCGCGGCACGCCGCGATATCAATCACGGTCTCCCGCCTGATGTGAACCGGCATCCACGCTTCCGGAATCCTCCAGTGCCTCCGCCGGCGTTTGAGGACTATCGGCATGGATTCCGCGCCGGCTACGACCAGAGCTTCCGCAACGGGCCTCCTCCAGGACCGGGGTACTGACGCAAGGTTGCAAAAGCTCCAGGTCCTGTTCGGGCCTGGAGCTTCTCCGTTTGCTTCATCCGCACCGTCTCCGGTTTAATTTCGTTCACCACCTCTGCTTCTAGGTCTCTGACCGTTTGATTTTGCACCATCCTCGGGTGCCCCAGGTCTTCCGCCGTGGCGGACCGCGGCGGAAGACCTGGGAAACCTGGATGCTAATGTACGAACTCATGCGGTCAGAGACCTAGGGTGTATCGACATATAGCCTGATAACCTATGGGCAAAATAAGCAAGTTTTCCATTGAATTCGTGCGGCAGGAAGCGAACCGCAGATGTTTCGACTCTCCGCCGCGGCGGACCGCGGCGGACTTCGCTCAACATGACAGTGCTTGATTTACTTTTCAGCAACTTAGAGTTGGTCTATATGTCGATACAGCCTAGAAGCTAATGGCTAGAAGCTGCTTTAGAATGCCTCTCAGACTCAGGAGAGCGGAGTGGCGGTCCTGGCGGTACAGCAGATCCGGCGGATGCGCGGCGGCGCGCAAGGGCAACTGATGCTCGGTTCCGACGGACACCTCTATGTGGTCAAGTTCCAGAACAATCCACAGCACCCGCGCGTGCTGGCCAACGAGTTCCTGGCATCGCGGCTGGCCTTGGCCGCCGGGCTCACAGTGCCGCAGCCGGAGCTGGTGGAGGTCTCGAGCTGGCTGATTGCCAACACACCCGAGCTGGAGATGGACCTGGGCAGCCAGAGGCGGGAGCGCTGCAAGCCGGGACTGCAGTTCGGCTCCCGCTATACCGGCGGCACCATGCCCGGGCAGGTGGTGGACTATCTTCCCGAAGAGCAGCTGGCCGAAGTAAAAAATCTGGCCGAGTTCGCCGGCATCCTGGCGCTGGATAAGTGGACCGGGAACGCCAACGGGCGCCAGGCCGTCTTCGTCAGGCGGCAGCGGGAACGGCGGTACAAAGCGGTCTTCATCGACTTCGGCTACTGTTTTCACGCCGGCGATTGGCGGTTTGAGGATGCGCCGCTGCGTGGCGTCTACTATCGGAATATTGTTTACCAAAAAGTAAATGCGTGGAATGCCTTTGAACCGTGGCTGACGCGGATGGAGACGATGCCGGCCGACACCATCTGGGCCGCGGCCGGCGAGATTCCTCCCGAATGGTACGGCGGCGACCTGGGAGAGATGGAGGCTCTGGTCGAAAAGCTGCTCGCACGCCGCAGCCAGATCCGCGAGCTGATCGGGGCCTTCGCCCGCTCCGACCGCAAGCCCTTTCCAACGTGGGAAGGTTCTGCACAGGAAACGATCACCGCGCGCTGGAATCCGGCCAGTTGGGGCGATACCATGTCGAGGGCGGTACATTGAGAGAGCCGGAATGGACGTGGCCGGTAGCGAGGCAGCAGAGATGACCAGGGAGAGCGAGCGGCGGGCCTGCGAGTTTCAACTGCTCCGCTATGTGCCGGATCCGGTGCGGAACGAGTTTGTGCATATCGGCGTGATCGTGCGCGAGGCCGGGTCGCTGGCCCGAAGCGAAGTGCGGTTCACCCGCGACTGGCGCCGTGTGCGCTGCCTCGACCCTAATGCCGATACAGCCCTGCTTGAGGCGATGGAGAGCGAGCTGCGCCAGCGGCTGCAGAAGGATTCCGAAGGCCGGCTGATGCGGCTCCTCGAGGAATCGCTCTCGCTGGGCGTGCAGATGACCGAGGCAAAGGCCTATCTGGCCGAGAGCCTGCCGGCTGGAATCGAGGAGCTGATGCGGCTCTATGTCGATCCGCCGCCCAAAGAAAAACTGCCGCGTCTGAGCGGCCGGGCAGTGATCCATGCGCGGATGCGGAGGGAGTTCGAGCACGCCGGCGTCTGGGACCTTTTAAGGAAGAGAATTGCTGCCTCGGACTATACACGGGCGGGCGACCCGCTGCGCATCGATACAGGCTATAAGGCGGACTACAGGCCCAATGGCCTGATCCGCATGTTTCACGCGGTAAGCCTCGACCCGGGAGTTGCCACGGGCGTGGAGATGGCCAAGGTGCTGGCCTTCTCGGCCGCCGGGCTCCGCGCCGGCGTCGAGCGTGTGGAGAAGGCCGGGCTGGAACTGACGGCTGTGATTGAACCGGCCGCGAAGCTGGGCGCGACTGACGAAGATCCCGAACGGCTGGCACTCTATCGTTTTGGCGTCGAAACGATGGAAGAGCACCAGATCCGCGTGCTGACCACCTCGGACCTGGGCCGCGTGGCGGAAACGGCGCGGCGGGAGCTGCGGGTGTAGATGTGATTCCCGGGTGGGAGTGCCTTCAAGAGAATTGAGGCAGACCAACTCTCCTGCCGGTTACGTGGACTTAAAGGTATTGGCCTCGGGATGCAGTGACCCGGTAGTGGCTCAGTTTGAACGCACATTCCTCAGGGGCTAAAGCCCCGCCGATTTTGTTGAACTTTTATGTACGGGCTAAAGCCCGTACCCTTCAAAACCGGCCAAACTGAGCCACTACGAGTGACCCGGAAATTGCCGTAGCCGCTGCTACAATCAAGAGGGCTTAAAAAGCCGCTATTTTGTCTCTCCGGCGCATCCAGGAATCGCATCTAGGAACCGCATCCGGGAATCGCATCCGGGAATCGCATCTAGGAACGATGACCCTTCGCCTCTTCAATACCCTCTCGGGACAACTGGACCCGCTCACGCCCTCCGACGGCAAGACGCTGCGGATGTACGCCTGCGGACCGACGGTCTACGACTACGGGCACATCGGTAATTTCCGGACATTCCTGCAGATCGACGTGCTGCGCCGGTTCCTGCGGCTCGCCGGAATGGAAGTCCGGCATGTCATGAACATCACGGACGTAGACGACAAGATCATCCGCAATGCGGCGGCGGCGGGGGTTCCGATCGGCGCGTACACGGCCAAGTATGAGCAGGCCTTCTTCGAGGATCTTGAAGCGCTGCGCGTGGAGCGGCCCGAGCAAATCGCACGGGCTACCGAGCATATTCCGCGCATGGTGGAGCTGGTCGAAAGGCTCGCGGAAAAAGGCGCCGCATACCGGACCGAGGATGGGTCGTGGTATTTCCGCCTGGCGGCCTTTCCGGCCTACGGAAAACTGAGCAAGAAAGACCTGAGCGGCATGGAGGACGGCGCGCGCGTCGATGTCGACGAATACGAGAAGGATTCGGCGCGCGATTTCGCGCTCTGGAAGGCGGCGAAACCCGGCGAGACCTCCTGGGAAACCTCCATCGGCCGCGGCCGTCCGGGCTGGCACATCGAGTGCTCGGCGATGGCCATGACCTACCTGGGCGAGAGCTTCGATCTCCACGCAGGGGGCGAGGATCTGATGTTCCCGCACCACGAGAACGAGATCGCGCAGAGCGAGACGGCCACGGGAAAGCAGTTCGCGCGGCATTGGATGCACGTGCGCTTCCTGCTCGTCGACGGGCGCAAGATGTCGAAGAGCGAGGGCAACTTCTACACGCTGCGCGACCTGCTGCTCAAGGGCTATAAAGCCTCGGCGATTCGCCTTGCGCTGATCTCGGTTCCCTACGGCCGCCAGCTCAATTTCACCTTCGACGGGCTCATCGAGGCGACCAACGCAATTGAGCGGCTGCGCACCTTTCGCGCGCGGCTGACCGATGGCGCCTTCGCGGCGGGGGAAAATCCGGTCCTGCAGGCGGCAGCGAAACAGGCCAGTGTCGATTATCGAGAAGCGCTGGCCGACGACCTGAACACGGCCGGGGCACGCGCGCCGGTCTTCGAGCTGGTGCGGAGCGCCAACACCGCCATGGACCAAGGCCAGCTCTTCATCCGGGATCGCGACGCAATCCTCGCGGTCCTCAAGGACTTCGACGCCGTCTTTGACGTAATCGAGGATCGTGACGCCGAGCCGACGCGGCGGGCGCTGGCATGGGCCGAGCAGGCCGGACGCATGGGTGATGTAGCACCGGAGCTGCTGGCGCGGCAGTCGATCACCGATGAGCAGGTGGATGCGTTACTGGCCGAGCGAGTACAGGCCAAGAAGCAGCGCAACTTCGCCCGCGCCGACGCGATCCGCAATGAGCTTACCCAAAAAGGAATCGTGATCGAGGACTCGAAGGACGGTGTGCGCTGGAAGCGGAGGTAAGGCAGCTTTCAGCTTAAGGGCCGCTCTGAAGAATTACCCATTTAGAAACTCCGTTGATTCTGACGTAGACTGGGAAAGCCCATGGAAGCCCAAGAAGCCCAGGAGTTGCAGGAGCACGCCGAGCACGGATCGCAGGAATCCGCGATGCGGCCGGTGGCGTTTACGATGAGCGTGCTGGCGGTGCTGGTTGCGGTGACCACCGTCTTGGGGCACCGTACGCACACCGAAGCGGTGCTGACCCAGAATAAGGCCACCGACCGATGGAACTTCTACCAGGCGCATAAGATTCGCGCCAATGACACAGAGCTGATCGCCGATCTGCTGGGCGCGGTGGCCATCGCCCATCCGGACGTGGCGCAAAAGATCGAGAAAGCCTACGCAGACCATCAGTCCAAGTGGGCCCAGGAGTTGAAAGATGAGCAGGACGAAGCCAAAGCCCTTGAAGAAAAGGTGGAAAGCGCCGAGTCCCGCGCCAACCGTTTCGATTTGGCCGAAGCGCTGCTCGAGATTGGCCTGGTCGTAACCTCCGTAACCCTGCTGACGCGAAGCCGCATCTACTGGTATCTGGGCATTGTGTTTTCCTGTGCCGGCATTGCGTCCGTGGTCTCGGCATTTTTCCTGCATTAGCACGGGATCATGCCCCACGACATCTGGAAAGGCGACTTCCATGCGAATGCGGGTTTTGGAACGGGTTCTAGAACGGGTCCTCGAAACGATCCTGCTGGCCTCCTGTTCCGGGGCGTTCGGGCAGGCGCGGGCGCCGCAGGACTTGGCTGGAGCCATCGGTTTCACCTACGACCTGCCGCCGGACTGGACGGTCGTCGAGGCGAAGCCCTCCTCGCAGGAAATAAAGACCGCGCCGCCGATGCCAGCGCCAGTCACCGAAGAGCAGAAGAAGGGCACGGCCTGCATCCAGGTGATGCTGACCGCGATGCACGGCACTCCCTCCTCTGTCGTTGTCGTCGTCGCGCTCCCCTTCGACTGTTACGGACAGACGATGTCGGACCAGGACCTGAAGGGACTTGGCTCCGGCACAGCGGATGGTCTCAAAGCGGACTTCGATCTCGTCGACCCCGTCTTCGGCATGTACACACTGGGTAGCCATCCTCTTTGGATTGAGCGGGCTAAGGGCAATCTGAAAGGCAAACCCGAAACCCAGTACACCGTGGAAATCGCCTGCTCGATGTTGAAAAAAGGCGCCGCCTGCTGGATGACGATGGCTGCCGACGAGGCAAGCCTGCGCGTCTTCGAGCAGGGCCGCGTGACGTTGGACGGCGAAGCGGCCACGCCGCTGGTGCCGGCTACAGCCTTCGACAAAGCGCCATCCTAAAAGTGGAATCCGGACAATAGCGCCTCTTCTAGAGTGCCTCTCCAGCGCGCCACGTGTTATCCTCACGAGAGCGGGATAACGCCATGCAGACGCGCGCTGCCAAACCACTACTGGCCGCACCGGCCGCCAAGCGCTGGTCGGGGTCCCGTGTGCGCGGACTCTGCCCGCGCCGCCACCTGCGCGTGCTGCCCATCCGCACCCGACCTAGCCTCTTCGGCGGCGACTAGCAACGAGTCCGCCGAAGACTCTCGCCCGCCTTTGGACCCGCCTGGGTCTCCGGAAATGCATGGTCTCGCTGGAGCGAGATCTGTGGCCGCGCCACGCAGCGCAGGCCGCACAACCGATCTGCCGAGGAGATGGCGTTATGAATCGAAAAGAACTGCACGCTCACCATGGACCAAAACTGATTTGTCCTCTTCCGGGGCCGAAGGCCAAGGCGGCCGTCGCCGCCGACGGCCGCTTCATCTCACCGAGCTATACGCGCTCCTATCCGCTGGTCGCTAAGAGCGGCCGCGGCTGCCGCGTAACCGATGTGGATGGCAACGTGTTCCTCGATTTCGCCGCCGGCATTGCCGTGAACTCGACCGGCCACTGCCATCCTGAGGTAGTCGCCGCCATCCAGAAGCAGGCGGCCGAGCTGCTCCACATCTCGGGCACCGATTTCTATAACGAGCACCTCACCGATCTGGCCGAGCGGCTTTCGGCCGTCGCGCCCATGCCCGGCCCGCACCGGTTCTTCTACGGCAACTCGGGTGCGGAGGCGATCGAGTGCGCACTGAAACTGGCCCGCTATCACACCGGCCGCCAGCATGTGATCTCGTTCTTCGGCGCGTTTCATGGCCGCACCATGGGCGCGCTCTCGCTCACCGGATCGAAGCCACAGCAGAAGCGCCGCTTCTCGCCGCTGGTGCCCGGCGTGACGCATGTCCACTATCCGTATACCTATCGCGGCTGCAGCGGAGGCCCGCGGGAGCAGGAGACCTTCAGCCTGGGCTGCGCGCGGTACATCGAAGAAAAGCTCTTCAAGACCACCCTGCCCCCCGAAGAAGTGGCCGCCGTCTTCATCGAACCTATTCAGGGCGAGGGCGGCTACGTCGTGGCTCCCGACAACTTCATGCGCGAGTTGCGCGCCCTCTGCGACCGCCATGGGATTTTGCTTGTCGTGGATGAGGTTCAGTCGGGGTGCGGACGCACCGGCAAATGGTGGGCCGTGGAGCATTCCGGCGTAGAACCCGATATGGTTTGCATCGCCAAGGGCATCGCCAGCGGCATGCCGCTCGGCATCTGCATGACCCGCGCCGAGATCATGGACTGGGTGCCCGGCTCGCACGCCTCGACCTTTGGCGGCAATCCGGTTTCGATCGCCGCAGCTCTTGCGACCATGGACATCCTGGAGCGCGAGGCCATCGCAAATGCAGCACGTGTCGGCGAGTTCATGATGGAACGTCTCGAAGGCTGGAAGCATTCCCATCCGCTGGTGGGCGACGTGCGCGGGCGCGGCCTGATGATCGGCATCGAGCTGGTGAAAGACAAGGTTACCCGCGAGCCCGCAGCGGAGCTGCGCAATCGCGTGGAGACGCTGGCATTCGAGCATGGTCTCATGATCCTGGGCTGCGGAGAAACCACGCTGCGGCTTTCGCCTCCGCTGATCGTGAGCCAGGAAGAAGCCACCGTGGCGCTCGACATTCTCGAAGAGGCGCTGACCATCGCCGAGAAGGAACACGAGCAGGCATCGGTAGAAGTGGCGACGGCCTGAGCAGCACAATCTGTGAGCGAAGCGGAGCCGGCAATGCATTTGCCGGCTTCGTTTTCATTTTCAAGATTGCGCGCCATGCGCGCGCAGCGTGAGAATGATCTGCCATGCAATGGCTGGAGCAAATGCGGATCAACACGCTGGAGCGCACGCTAAACGGCCTGGACCGGTTGGCGCATTGGCGCGGACGGGAAGCTGCGCAATCGGCGCATCTCGTTACCGGCCTCAAGGGCGAGGATGCGGCTTACTTTTACCTATGCCGCAAGGGATACGTAATTGTCGCGCGCCGCTGGTCGACGGGCAATCTGCCCGGTGACATCGACCTGATCGCCTGGCAAAATGAGCTGCTCTGCTTTGTCGAGGTAAAGACCCGCACGGCGCACGACATCACGCCTGCCGAGACTGCCGTAGACAACCACAAACGAAACATCCTGCGCCGGCTGGCGCGGCAATATGTGCGGCAACTACCACGGCCGGCCGCACCCGAGGTGCGCTTCGATGTGTTGAGCGTCTACTTGGTTCCGGGACAGCCGCACGAGTTCCTGCACTTTGAAAATGCATTCGGATGGAGCGAGCGGCGCGAGTATCGGGATTAACCTCGCGCGTCCTGATACTCCTCATGCCAGGCCATCTGGATGGCTTCGAGCTTCGGCTCGTTCGACTTCGTCGGATCGTCGGCGAAGCCTTCCAGTTCCGTCACATAGCGGTGCAGATCGGTGAAGCGGATGGTAAGCGGATCGATGTCGGGATATTTTTCCTGCAACTGAATACCGATCTCTTCGGCGTCGGTCCAATAAATCTCGCGGGCCATTTTTCGCTCCCTCAGTTGTTCTCGAGCATTTGGATCAGTTCCTGGTCGCCATTCAATAAATAAAATGCGACAAACTTCATCGGTTCCGAATCGGAGGCGTTGCTGAAGTCAGCAATGACCGTCTCCGCGGGCTCGTGAAAGGCCGATCCCGCAGGCAACTGCTGCACAGGCTGGCCTTCGATCTGAAATTGCGCCGTTCCCTCCACAATGTAGCCAAAGACATGGCACGGGTGCAGATGGCGGCCGGTCTGCTGGCCGGGCTCAAAACGAATCTCGCGCACATCAACAGAGGTGAGAGTGGACCCGCCTGTTTCAGCACGAAGAAGCGGCTTGCGTACGATGGTTTGCAGGCTCATGTTTCCTCGCCGGCTTACTTGTTTTCGGCGAGCGCCAGCGGCTTGCCTTCGGAGACGTAGTTGCGATTCCAGCTGGGAATCTCGACGACATAATTGCCGGGCTTTGTGATCACAGCCTGGCAGCCGAGGCGCGAGTTCAATTGCAGGTCGGCGGCCATGTCGAGCCGGTCGAGTTCGTCGTCTTCGGCCTCACTGATGCCCTCTGCGCCCTCTTTCATCCAGATGTGACAGGTGGTGCAGGCGCACGAGCCGCCGCAGGCGTGGTCGAGGAAGATGTGATGATTCTCGGCGACATCGAGAAACGACATCGGCTTGCCGTGGTGGTCGTACGGCATCGTGCCAAATTCGAACTCGACGGTCTTCCCTTCGGGAAGAAACGTGACACGGACAAGCTTGTCCACTGGAATTTCTTGCTTGTTGGAATCGCTCATTCTGTTTCTTCCCCAACGCGCCGGCCATGCTTTTGTCCTAGCGCTCGTACCGCTGACTTGCTAACTCGTTCCTACTTGAACTCCGCTGCGGCCATTGGATGCGGCGCAGTGATGTTGTCACCCAATTCTTCGCCTGCCGTGGCCATGGTCTTGCCACGCATGGCTGCGGAGACGGCTGCATCCATCATCAACTCGGCGAGGCGGCGCGTTGCCTGGTCGAGCGCAGCGGTGGATTCACGAATCGCACTCAGATCTTCGCCGAGCTTTGCTGAGGCAAGCCGGTCGCGCGCCGCGCCAATCGCCGCCTGCTCCTCACCCGTCAACTGCGCCCATGCCGGATTGTTCCGCGCCTGGTCGACCTTCGACAAAATCGTCTCCGCTTCGTTCCGGGCTTCGATCAACAGGCGCTTGGCGAAGTCCTCTTCAGCGTGATCGAAGGAATCGAGGATCATGCTCTCGACCTGTTCGTCTGTCAGCCCATAGGTCGGCTTCACTTCGATCTCGGCCGCCTTGCCGCTGCGTTGCTCGCGCGCGGAGACCTGCAAAATGCCATCCGCATCGATAAGGAACTTGACCTCGATACGCGGCAGGCCGGCGGGCATAGGCGGAACGCCTTTGAGATCGAAGCGCGCCAGCGAACGGCAATCCGACGCCAGCTCGCGCTCGCCCTGCACCACGTGGATGGCCACGTTGGTCTGGCCATCGACGCCGGTGGTGAAGTGCTCCGTGGCCGAAGCGGGAATCGTCGAGTTGCGCTGGATGATCTTCGCCACCACGCCGCCCAAAGCCTCAATGCCCAGCGAAAGCGGGGTTACATCGAGCAGCAGCATCTCTTCCGTGGTCGTGGATGCGCCGGTCAGAATATCGGCCTGCACGGCCGCGCCGAGAGCAACCACCTCGTCGGGATTCAATTCGATATGCGGCTTCTTGCCGCGCGCGCCCAGGTTGAAGAGATGATCCACCAGCGCTCGCACGGCGGGAATCCGCGTCGAACCGCCTACGAGAACAACCTCGTCGATCTGCTCGGCGGTAATGCCGGCGTCGACGAGGGCCTGCTTGCAAGGACCTGCGGTGCGATGGAGCACCGGCTCGATGAGCTGCTCGAAGACCTCGCGCGGAATCTCGCGTTGATAGCGGTCGCCGTTAGGCAACTCGATATCGAAGCTCGCCGATGGCTCCGTCGAGAGCCGGATCTTCGCGTCGATGGCCGCTTTGCGCAGCGCCTGCACGGCGCCGGGATGCGCACGCAGATTGACGCCGTGCTCGGAGTGAATCTCATCGAGCGCAATGGCGAGGAGAAGATTGTCGATGTCGTCGCCGCCCAGGTGCGTGTCGCCGTTGGTGGACTGCACTTCGAAGATGCCGTCGCGCAGCTTGAGGATCGAGATGTCAAAGGTACCGCCGCCAAGATCGTAGACCGCGATCATGCCTTCCTTGGCGCGGTCCAGACCGTAGGCGAGCGCAGCCGCGGTCGGCTCGTTCACCAAGCGCAGCACGTCGAGGCCGGCCATGCGGCCCGCGTCCTTGGTGGCTTGGCGCTGCGCATCGTTGAAGTACGCAGGCACGGTGATAACCGCTTGCGTGACAGGCGCGCCGAAAAACCGCTCGGCATTCCGTTTGAGCTGGCGCAAAACATAAGCCGAAATCTCTGGCGGCGTGAAGCGCATCTCGCCCAGTTGCACGCGCGGCACCTCGCCGGCTTCTATATCGTCGGCCAGGCGGAATGGGAACAATTTCAACTCGTCCTGAATCTCTTCAAGCCCGCGGCCCATGAGACGCTTTACCGAGTAGATAACGCGCGACGGTGTCTCAATGAGTGCCTTGCGCGCGCCGTTCCCTACGGTTATGGTGGGCCGGCCGCCATCGGCCGGTACGGGATCGAGCGCGACGACCGACGGCACAAGATTCGAGCCATCTGCGCCGGGAATCACCACCGGCTTGCCGCCTTCCATATAGGCGATCAGGGAGTTGGTGGTTCCCAGATCGATTCCGACAATGCGTCCCGCTGTCATCTCTATGAATTAAGCTCCAAGCGTCTCGGCTACATCACAGACGAGGTTGTTGAGGTAGCGCCTGCGGTCGAGCAGCGCGACCATAGCCTTTTGTGCCGCCGCGCGCGCAGTGTCATCGCCTTCATCCCAAGCATGGCCCTGCGCGCGCAGATTGGAATCGACATCTTTGAGCAGGCCGTCAAATTTTTCCTTGGCCAGCATTAAATCTTTCTCAAGCTGCTCATCGACTTCTCCGAATTTGCGCGCTGCACGCGTCTCTTCCAACTGCATGTTCAGCTCGAAGACCTCTTCGAGCAGATCGGACGGAACGCGCGAAGGGTCCCGGCGGTCTCTTCCGTTCGCTGCGGCGAACTCCTCGCCGATCTCCGCGCCTTGCAGCTTGAGCAGGTACTCGGTGCGCCGAATCGGGTCCTTGAGCGTGCGATAAGCATCGTTCAGTAACGCCGTATCAGCCAGACTCCACTCCTTCTCCCGGTCGGTTGCGCGGGCAAAACGATCCGGATGCAGCTTGCGGCTGAGACGATGAAATTCGCTTTCCAGAGCGGCGAGATCAAGGTTCAATCGCGGCTCGATGCCGAAGACGGAAAAATACGTGCCGCCCGGAGGCGGCTGAATCTTGCTGCAGTTCGCACAGAAGAGTGCAGAAACATTTTGGACTGCGGAGCAGGACCAGCACACAACCGGAACCGCGGAATCGACAGTCTTCAACATATCCGGATCCAGCACGCAAGACGCTACGAAGAGAACGACGAACCGCAGCCGCAGGAGCGCGTGGAGTTCGGGTTGATGAAGTTAAATCCCTGGCGGAGCAGCGTCTCTTCGTAGTCGAGCGTCATGCCGTGCAGATAAAGAAATGACTTGGGATCGACGAAGACGCGCACCCCGTCAAACTCATAGATGCGGTCGCGCTCACGAGGCTGGGTATCGAACTTGATGGAATACGAGAGCCCGGAGCAGCCGCCACCCATTACGCCAAGGCGCAATCCGCCTTGTTCGGGCGAGATGCCTTCCTGGGCCATTGCAGCGCGGATGCGCTTGACGGCGCGCTCGGTCACCTGCAGACCCTTGTTTGCCGCCGATGCACCCTCGGCGGGCTTCGATTCGATTGTGACCGTATTCGCCATCGGCTCTCTATCCCTCAACGGCTAAAAGTCCGCGTTGATTTTTCGGCACGTTTCCCAGGTCTCATCCGCCGCGGCGGACGAGACCTGGGGCACCCCTTTTCGTGCCTGGACTTGCTTACTCCGCCGCAGCAGTTGCGGGCGCAGTCTCGGCAACGCCGTTCTTCTTCTTCCAGTCGCCGATTGCGGCGCGAATGGCATCTTCCGCCAGCACCGAGCAGTGAATCTTGACCGGCGGAAGCGAAAGCTCCTTCACAATATCGGTGTTCTTGATGGCCAGCGCGTCTTCGACGGTGCGGCCCTTGATCCACTCGGTAGCCAGCGAGGAGCTGGCAATGGCCGAGCCGCAGCCAAAGGTCTTGAACTTGGCCTCTTCGATCACCTGCGTCTCGGGGTTGACGCGGATCTGCAGGCGCATCACATCGCCGCACTCCGGCGCACCCACCAGACCGGTGCCCACTTCGGTCGAGCTCTTATCGAGCGTGCCGACATTGCGGGGGTTGTTGTAGTGATCCACTACCTTGTCGCTGTATGCCATCTTGTCCGTTCTCCTCCCGCGGGAAGCCGCGTCTTTTCTTGGATGCGTCAGCCACTTCGCTGACTCGCTAACTTGCTGATCTGCTAACTCGCCGTACTTTAATGCGCCTGCCACTCGATCTTGGTCAGGTCGATGCCTTCCTTCACCATCTCATAGAGCGGCGAAAGCTCGCGCAGCTTCTGCACGATGTCGATCACCTTTGCAGCGACATAATCTACTTCCGCCTGCGTGTTGAAGCGGCCCAATCCAAACCGGATGCTGCTGTGGGCCACGTCATCGCCCAGGCCGAGCGCCTTCAGCACGTACGACGGTTCAAGCGTGGCCGAGGTGCAGGCCGAACCGCTTGATACGGCCACATCGTTGATGCCCATCAGCAGCGACTCGCCTTCGACGTACACGAAGCTCATATTCAGGTTGCCGGGCAGCCGGTGCTCCATAGACCCGTTTACATGAATGTAGTCGAGCGCAGACTCGAGCTTGGCCTTGAGCCGGTCCCTCAGGTTGCGGAGATACGCCGCCTCGGTCTCCATCTCCTGCATGGCGATCTCGCAGGCCTTGCCCAGGCCCACAATGCCGGGCACATTCAGCGTGCCGGACCTCATGCCGCGCTCGTGGCCGCCGCCATCGATCTGCGCCGCGATCTGCACGCGCGGATTGCGCCGGCGCACATAGAGCGCGCCTACGCCCTTCGGGCCGTAGATCTTGTGGCCCGAGATCGAAGCCACGTCGACATTGTCGGCGACTACATTGAACGGCGCCTTTCCGGCGATCTGCACCGCGTCGGTATGGAAGATCACGCCCTTCTCATGGCAGAGCTTGCCGATCTCGCGGATCGGTTGCAATACGCCGATCTCATTGTTGGCGGCCATGATCGTCACCAGGATGGTCTTGTCATCCATGGCGCGCTTCAGGTCTTCGAGATCGATCAACCCATCGGCCTTCACCGGCAGATATGTGACACGATACCCGTGCTTCTCGAGGCGCTTGCAGGTATCGAGCACGGCCTTGTGCTCCGTGACCTGCGTGATGATGTGATTGCCGCGCTCGCGGTGCATCTCCGCGATGCCTTTAATGGCCAGGTTGTTGCTCTCCGTGGCGCCGGAGGTAAAAATGATCTCCTTCGCCGTCGCGCCGATCAGTTTCGCAATCTGCTCGCGCGCCGTCTCAACAGCCTGCTCCGCCTCCCAGCCAAAGGAGTGATTGCGGCTGGCCGCGTTGCCGAACTTCGCGGTGAAGTACGGCATCATCGCCTCCAGCACTCTGGGATCGAGCGGGCTGGTAGCGTGATTGTCCATATAAATCGGCAGGCTTACGCCGGCGGGAATCTCCACTTGGCTGGCAACTGTACTCATCTTTCACCCCATCTTCCACAAACGTTATTCGTGTAGTTCGCGGCGCCGGCAGAATCAACAAGCTCCGCAATTCTCGCTCCCTGCTTTTGCTAAAGTGTCAATGCAACCAGCTTGTTGGGATCGCGAGCACGTCCCGCCGGTTGCTCATGCTCCGCCAGATCCTGAATACTGATGCTCTTCAGGACTCCGGCAATCGTATCGTTGACGCGCGCCAGCGGCTCCTTGATGGTGCAACTCGGCGTCAGCTCACAGCCTTTGGCGCCCTTGGTGCAGGAGGTAATAAAAAACGGCCCGTCGATGGAGTGGATCACCTCGTAGGCTGAGATCGCACGTGCATCCCGCGACAGCGCGTAACCGCCGTTCATCCCAGCATGGGAACGCAGCAATCCCGTTTTCGTAAGCCGCTGCAGAATTTTGGCGAGCAGCTGTGCCGGAATTCCATACGCGTCGGCGATATCCTTTGCGCTCAAAGCGGGAGTCTCGGGATGTTCGGCCAAGTACTTGAGCGCCATCAGCCCGTAATCCGCTTTTTTAGTGAGCTTGAGCATGATATCCGACTGGTTCGGTCCGTATTCAGTATACGGCCGCATCTATTGGCTTTTCAAGCATCGACCGGGAATCGGCCCGGACCACCGGGAAAAACACCGGGATTGCCAAAGATTCAAAGAATTGTGCTTTTGAAATTGCCGAAAAACGGCTACAATCTGGCGGCAAGAGTAATTCTTATCTTTCTCTTTTGGCTATATTCCGGAGCCGGCCCAGTCATGCGGCATCTCCCGCACTCCCTTTCGCACCACTCGGCCAAGCACGGATAGAGCCTGAAGAGAAATGGCCAATTTGGGGCCGAAACGACGAGCGATGGTTACCGCCTGCAGACACCCTAAGGTTCGAATCGTCTCCCGGCACGAAGACACGGAGTTTGTCGAGTGCCTGGAGTGCGGCGAGGTTTTTGATTCCGAAGAGTTCCGTGACATGGAGATCGAGGACTCCGCCGAGACAGAAGACGTTTCAGACGACTCCTAGGCTGTATCGACATATAGACCAACTCTAAGTTGCTGAAAAGTAAATCAAGCAC